>NZ_CP171148.1:2733269-3054230 GCF_043099725.1 Nostoc sp. C110
AATATGCAGGTTTTGGTGCTGCGATCGCAACAATAATATCTCAAGCTTCTGCTGCCTTTCTATGCAATGCGTTTGATAAAAGAACACAAAAAATATTTAAAATTCAGATGAGATCGCTACTTCCTTTTTATAAATTTTGATTATTATTTATCTTTCACCTTTATATATCAATTAACATTAGCCAAATTAATCAAATATGCAAACACCAGTAACTTTTATTATTTTCAATCGCTCACAAAAAACAGAGAAAGTTTTTGAAGCTATTCGCCAAGCCAAGCCAAAAAAGCTTTTTGTCATTGCAGATGGCCCCCGCAGTAACCGGGAAGGTGAGGCAGAAAAGTGTGAAGAAACTAGGGCAATTATTGAGAGAGTTGATTGGGAATGTGAAGTTATTAAGAATTATGCTGATATCAACTTAGGTTGTGCGAAACGAGTATCTAGTGGTTTAGATTGGGTATTTAATAATGTTGAAGAAACAATTATTTTAGAAGATGATTGTATCCCTCACCAGACTTTTTTCAGATTTAGTGAAGAACTACTGGAAAAATATAGATATGATACTAGAATCGGCACCATATCTGCCCAAAATGTTCAATTTGGACGAAAACGTACAAATTACAGTTACTATTTTTCTCGTTATAACCACTGCTGGGGTTGGGCAAGTTGGAGACGTGCTTGGCAACATTATGATTTGACTATGAAACTCTGGAAAGAGGTGCAAGCAGAAAACCTTTTACACGACATTCTTATAGATACAAAAGCAGTAAATTATTGGCGACGAATATTTCAGTCTATTTATAACAATCCTACAGGTATAACTTGGGATTATCAATGGACATTTGCTTGCTGGATGCAAGGTAGCTTAAGCATTATTCCCAATGTCAATTTAATTTCTAATGTTGGTGTTGGTGCAGACGCAACTCATTTCAATTCCAAGCAGGAATTTTCTTTCATTAATATGTCAATGGAAGCAATAGAGTTTCCCTTAAACCATCCACCGTTTATTGTGAGGAATATAGAGGCAGATATTTTTACGCAGAAAACAGTCTATAAAGCAACTGCATTGGATATTTTCAAAGAAGAATTGAAAAAAAAATTAAATTATTCAACAGTCAAAAAATAGTAACCCATCTAGTAAATTAATAGACAGATGAAATGTCAGAAATTAAGGTAAAATTAACAGAAAAAATACTAACTGTCTTACTATTACTCATTACTGTAGGGGCATTGACCATACACCCTGCACAAGAAATTTCTATATCTACCCTTGGAGGCGATAAGCTAGATACTATATTCAATATAGTTTCATATTTAATTCTGTTTTATTTCCTACTTTTATACTGGAAAGGTTTTCTTTATGTAACTACTAAAAGTCCATTACAGTTTCTTTTGATAACAATAGTTATATTTTCTCTTTTGTGGTCAGGAGACTTAAGTTCTAGTCTTACTTATATGAGAGGTTTAATCCGACTATATTTTCTGGCAATCTATTTGGCAATGCGTTATTCTCTCCGCGAACAAATGAGACTAATCGCTTGGGCGCTTGGTGTATCTGCATTATTATCTATGATATTTTCTGCATTCATACCAGGTTATATTCACCAATCACCAGAATTAGTAGGTATGTGGAGCGGAATTTATGGTCATAAAAATGAATTAGGATATATGATGGCTTGGAGTACAGGAGTTTTTTTGCACCTTGCTCTTAGTAGCCATCGATATAGTTGGTTGATGTGGGGAATATGTGGGATATCTATATGTCTAATTATCCTCTCACGTTCCACAACATCTTTGACGATTATATTAACAATGATATTACTTTTACCTGTCTATAAATCATTTCAAAAAACTAACTATAAATTACAAGTTATTCTAATTACTTCGACTTTAATGTTACTCATTATCGGTTTAATGTTACTTATCAATAATGCCGATACCGTAGTTGGTACTTCTGGCAAAGACCTTACCTTTAATGGACGTTCT
Organism: Nostoc sp. C110; assembly: GCF_043099725.1. Lineage (GTDB taxonomy): Bacteria > Cyanobacteriota > Cyanobacteriia > Cyanobacteriales > Nostocaceae > Nostoc > Nostoc muscorum_A. Next base: position 2,735,253 of record NZ_CP171148.1, read on the forward strand.
GATCTCTGGGAGCTAGTGATGTCCAAGATTTGGGAAAGACCCTGGCTAGGTTATGGATTTTCTGGATTTTGGACTAGTACTTCTGCATCTAATCTAAGAGCTACTTATGATTGGGCAAGTAATGCTCACAATGGTTTTTTAGAACTATTGTTAGAATTAGGATTTTTAGGTTTTTTGACTTTTGCAGCAGGCTTTTTCCGGTTCTTTGTAATGGCATTAACTCGAATTATTTCTGTTGCTAAAAAGCCGGAAGATTATTGGCCAATGCAGATGCTAATTATCATTGTAATAGTAAATTTTTCAGAAGCAAGATTATTAACTCCCAGTTGGAATTGGTTAATGTATGTAACTACATCGCTATCTTTGACTCTTGAATATGAACGAAATCATAAAAATATTTTAGTTAGTAATTACGAAGTTAAAAAAAATGAAAGTTTTACATCTTAGTACTCACGATATTGGTGGAGGTGCTGCAAGGGCTGCCTATCGTTTGCACACAGGTTTGCAAGATATAGGACTACAGTCACAAATGCTAGTTCAGGAAAAATCTAGTAATGATAAAACAGTAATTGCCCCTAAAATTAGACTGTTTCAAGGTATCGCCAAAGCTAAATTGACATTTGAAAGCCTACCATTAAAGCTTTATACTCAAAAGAAAAATACTCCATTTTTTATTCAATGGTTGCCAGATAGAGTTATTCCTAAAGTTGCTCAGATTAATCCAGATATAATCAATTTGCATTGGATTAGCGGAGCTTTTATGCAAATAGAAACGTTCTCTAAGCTAAAGCGTCCTCTAGTTTGGACTCTCCATGATATGTGGGGGTTTACTGGAGGGTGCCACGTTATTGGAGAATGCGATCGCTACAAAGTATCCTGTGGAGCTTGCCCTCAACTCAACAGTATTAATGAGTGGGATTTATCCCGTTGGGTATGGCGGCGCAAAGTAAAAGCTTGGAAAAATATTAATTTAACTCTGGTTTCCCCAAGTTCTTGGTTAGCAGAGTGTGCTCGTTCCAGTTCTTTGTTCCAGAATTTGCAAATCGAGGTGATTCCTCACGGATTGGATACTCAAAAATATCGACCTATTAATCAACATTTTGCCCGAGAAACACTGAAGTTACCTCAAGATAAGAAGCTGATTCTCTTTGGAGCTATAGAAGCAACAAGCGATCGAAATAAAGGATTTCATTTGTTGCAGCCAGCTCTACAAGAATTGAGTAAGACCGGATGGAAGGACAACTTTGAAGTGGTTATTTTTGGGGCATCTCAACCGGAAAATCCACCCGATTTAGGCTTTAAAACATACTATTTAGGGCATTTATATGATGATCTATCTTTAGCAACTGTTTACTCGGCAGCTGATGTGATGCTTGTGCCATCTCTGCAAGAATCTTTTGGACAGACAGCTTCTGAATCACTTGCTTGTGGTACTCCAGTTGTTGCATTTAATTCTACTGGCTTAAAAGATATTGTCGATCATCAGCAAAATGGCTATTTAGCGAACCCTTATGAAGTTGACGATTTCGCCAAAGGAATTGCCTGGATACTTGAAAATGAGCAGAGGTTAGAAAAACTGTCATTCTATGCTCGCAAGAAAGCAGAACAAGAATTCACCCTAGAACTTCAAGCACGTCGTTATTCAGCTTTATTTGAGGAAATATTGATGGTAGCCAAAAAATCTCCATTTAGTAACTAATTTTAGTAAATAAATACTTCATAATATGTCAACACCTATAGCTTTTATAATTTGTACAGAACCTGGGCGCTTAGAAGCTCAGTCGTTAATGCTTGCAGAAAGTATTCGTAAGTTCTGTGGAGAATTGAAAGATACACCTATATATAGTTTTCATCCTAGAGTAGGTGAACCAATATCAAAGCAAACCCAAAAAGCATTTGAAGCGTTGCAGGTAAATCATCAACAAGTCCCTATCAATCAAGAATTCCATGAATATTATTTAGCAAATAAGCCCCTGGCTTGTGCCTATGCAGAACAAAATATTGATGCAGAAATATTAGTTTTTCTAGACAGTGACAAATGCTTTTTTTCTGCACCAAAAGAATTTTTATTGCCTGTTAATTGCAACGCTCGTTTACGTCCTGAGTATGGTCAAGGAATTGGTTCTACAGGTTTGCTAGACTCTCAAGAATGGTACTGGCAAAAATTATATGAAGTGCTGGGGGTAAAACGTGAGGTATTTGTTGAAACACCAATTGGTAAAAAAAGGATTAGAGCTTACTGGAATTCTGGTTTGGTCGTTGTGAGAAGGAGTGCGGGTATATTTACAGCTTGGAAAGAGAACTTTGAAAAAGTCATGCGCCTTGATATTACTCCTCCCCAAGGTATTTATTTTGTTGAGCAGTCTGTTTTGTCTGTAACTTTATGTGCCTTGGAAGAAAACGTCGAACATCTTCCTGCTAATTATAGTTATCCATTACCTTTACATAACCGTTTATCAACAGAATTACAAATTAAACATTGGAATGATATTATATCAATTCATTATTTCAACCTATTCTTCTATAACGATTGGAATACACAAATCAAAAAACTGAAAAAGCTTAACATCAATTCTGAAAAATATCTATGGTTGTGTCAAGAGGTTGTCAGACTAAAAATGCCTCGTGTATCAGTTTTGCACAGATATATGTTGGTAGTTAGAAGAATGGAACAAAAATTACGAAACTTTAATTTAGATATTAATTTGAGTAGCTGGATAGAAAAAATGGCGAAACTTTAAACGTAATGGAAATAATTACGTATAGCTTTATTATTTGTATTGCTCATTTCCATATAAATTACGTGAGGTAAATAAGATGAAAAAAGCAAATATAGCTGTAGTTATGACCTGTCATAACAGACGAAATACAACTCTTGCCTGTCTACATACTTTATATGAGCAAAAACATCATTGTGATGTTTACCTAACTGATGATGGTAGCTCTGACGGTACTGCACAAGCTATCAAAGCAGAATATCCAGACGTACATATTCTTCAGGGTAATGGTAATTTATTTTGGGTGGGAGGAATGCATCTTGCCTTTGATGAGGCGATAAAGAATCAATATGATTATTATCTATGGTTGAATGATGACACATTTCTAGAACCCAATGCTGTCAGCAAATTATTACAGATTCATCAAGATTTGACTGCACAAGGTTATCCAGACTCCATTGTAGTTGGTTCAACTAAAGACCCAATGACAGGAAAAGCAACCTATGGAGGAGCAGTAAAATCTAAAAAGTGGTATTCTAACAAATTTGAATTTTTAGAACCAAGTTCGGTTATTCAAAAATGCGATGCTATGTATGGTAACTGTGTACTAATCCCTAAAACTGTTGCTGTAAAAGTTGGCAATATTGATACAGCTTTTATTCACAGTTTAGGAGATTTAGATTATGCCCTCAGAGCGCGTAAATTGGGTTGTCAAATATGGGTAGCTCCTGGATATATTGGTACTTGTACTAAAAACTCTATCCGTAACAGTTGGGTAGATACTAATTTAAGTATATTACAGCGCTTACAAAAGGCGTTGCAAATTAAAGGATTTCCATTAAAACCCTGGACTATATTTTGTATCAGACACTCTGGGCCGTTATGGATATTTTATTGGTTTTTACCTTATATAAGAGCAATTATTGGTTACAAGAATTTGGCAATTTCTCCCACCTTTTCTGAAGATATTAACCAAAGTAACTCAGAAGTTTGATTCTGTTGCCAGGATGATTAACTAATGATATTTGGATAATTCATAGCTATCTAAATAAGTGAAAAAATGTAGTTTCAAAAATCAATTCTTTAAATATTAAAATCATCAATAGATTATGGGCAAACGTTTACTAATTGTCTCAACACTTGATTCTAGTCAACCATTTGGTGCATTTACTAGACCTTTTTATCTAGGACAATATCTAACTAAATATTTTGATGTTTTTCAGCTAGGATTAGATTGTTCATCTATTAAGTATGCACCTTCTATTTCGATTGGCTCAAGAAGTCTAAAGTCATATATTCAAACTATAGAAAAATGTATCGATGAGTTTTGTCCAGATATCGTTTATGCTCAAGAAACTTTACCTGGATTAGCTGCTTTGATTTCGTTGAGGCTTAGAAAACGCAGAAAATCCTCTCTTGTCTTAGATTTTCATACATTTTCGGCGTATGAATATTGGATGCGCTTGTTTTCGGTTGCCAATCCTTTCAAGGAGTTTGTACAATGTATTAAGACATATATTGCTCAGGGAATTCTGATATTTTCTGGTAGTCCAATTATTGCAGCAGGCGACTCAATTCCTAAACTAATTTCCCAGTGGTATGGTAAAACTCCACAGCAGATTTATAGTATCGGGAATGGAGTTACTGAAGACTTACTAAATACTGAATTATTTGTGAGCCAAGACCCTTATCAAGCATTTAGACCAGCAAAAATAGTGGTTCTTATTGCTCCTAAAACATTTCAGTTTCCAAGTAATGATATGTCTGTGTCAATGACTATTCAGATTGCTAAACATATTGAAAATCATCAGGAGAAAATACATTTTGTTGTTATAGGTAGAGATAGCAGTGATATTTCAGAACCAATACCTTCTAATATTTCTTTTTTGGGATTTTTACCTAAAAGAGAGGATTTTGTTAAACATGTTAAATATGCAGATATTGCTTTGCTGCCATTCTCTAAGCAAGCAGTAGCAGGTGGCGCTCGTAATAAAGCGTTAGATTATTTCGCTAGTAGAAAATTAGTTGTATCAACACCAGAAGGATTGCGAGGTTTAGAAGAATTCCGGCACTTAGAACATCTTTTAGTAACAGGATACTCTACTGAAGAAGTCGCTAATACAGTGCTAGATGCAGCTTCAAATTTTGATAAATATCAATCAATTGTAGATACAGCATATACCTTAATTACAGAGAAATATTCTTGGAATGCAAGAGCGCAGAACATCGCGCAAATTATCATGGAAGTAAGTTGTTCTTAGTTAAATTTATTTATTTCAAAGAATATATCCGTCTAAAAAATTTAAATTTAAGTTTTTTAGTATTGAAGATTTGAAATATTTAAATAATCGCCTTTCTTCTGAAATTAACTCTCATAATTCTAAAAATAAAATTTTTTTAAGTCATGAAAAATCGATTTTCTTATAAACTTCTTGGTGTTAAAGTTGATGCACTCTCTATCCCAGAGTTAAATTTATTAATTGAAGAATCTATTGATAAAAACGAGAAATGGATTATTGCTAATCACAACTTGCATAGTCTTTATATCTTTCATAACGATCCAAAAATGCAAGCGTTTTATGCCAAGGCTGAATATATTCATATTGATGGTATGCCTTTATTGTTTATTGGAAAGTTGTTAGGTTTTCCAATGAAACGAGAACAAAGAGTAACCTATGCTGACTGGGTATGGCCTCTGATGGCAGAAGCCGCTAGTAAAGACTGGCGTGTATTCTATTTAGGTTCAAAGCCAGGAGTGGCGGAACAAGGAGCAAGTATTTTGCGCGAGAAATTTCCTGGTTTACAGATTGCTTGCGCTCATGGTTATATTGATATGGATAAAGATAGTGAAGAAAATCTCGCGACTCTGGCTGCAATTAATGCTTACAAACCTCATGTATTAATGGTGGGGATGGGTATGCCACGCCAAGAGCATTGGATTTCGGAAAATCTGGAATATATTCATGCCAACACTATTTTGACTAGTGGAGCCTGTATGGACTATGTAGCAGGAGCAGTACCTACTCCTCCTCGCTGGATGGGAAGGGTTGGCTTGGAATGGTTGTATCGCTTGTTATCTGAACCGAAAAGACTTTGGAGACGTTACTTGCTTGAGCCTTGGTTTGTAGCTACATTATTTTTGCGAGAAATTTGGAGTATGCCAAGCCAACAAAAAAAAAATAGAATGCTGCTATTTCTCACTACAAGATTCCACAAGTTTGTAGCCTGATTGAGTTTCGCCAAGCCTCACCAGTACGTCACTCAACTTGTCACGAATTTATGAAATACTGTATTAAGGCTTAATCATTAATTACTTCAAGACACTTTATATCTCATCATCGTAAATGATGAATAATATCTCCACATACTTCGTTGAGAATAACATTTAAAAGTGCTATTTACGTCTGGGTGAAGTATTAAGTTGCTTGCTGAAAAGCCTGGGCAATAGCGTTGCGAGCAAGTTTAGGTTGCAGGTTTTCATCGAAGGGAAGTGGACGCAGGAATTTCCAGAGACTTGGATTGTTTCTAAAGGTTTTTCCTGGCATCCAGTCGGGATGACGTATCCAGGTATGACGGTCGGTAATTCCCCATGTAATTACAGTATCAACTCCACCCGCAAAGCAGAGGTCAAGATATCGCTTGTAACTGTCGGCTACCATCTGGTCTAGCTTTTTGATACTATCAGGCAGTGGGGCATCAATGATAATATCTAATTCTGTGATTATTGGTTTAACTTGAAGATCATTAAGCCGTTTTAAGACAGAATTAAATCCTTTTTGGTCAAAACCATAGGCAGTAGAAAACCATAGATGTGATTGGATACCTGCACCATCAATTTTAACGCCACTATTCTTCAGGTATTCGACCATTTTTAAGAAACGATCTGATTTCCATGTAGCGCCTTCGATGCCGAAATCGTTGAGGTAAAATTTCTTGCTACTATCAACTGAAGCCGCAATTAAAAACAAATCTCGAATTAATTCTCGTTTTACCCCTTTACGCAAACCGTAGGTAGGATTATCAGCTTCATTTTCACTATCAGCGATAATTTCATTGGCAATATCCCAAGACTTTAAAACAGGGCTATTGCGATAATGCCCCATAACTCCTTTAACATGGCGCTCGAGCATTTTAAGAGTGGGGGGATAAGGTAGCCAGTCTGGTTTTCCCATGTGCCAGAAAAGGGTATGCCCATGCAATTGTATATTATGCTTTTGGCAGAAACCAGCGATCGCATCTGCTGACTCAAAAGTAAATTTTCCTGGCTGTGGTTCAGTGGCGTTCCATTTTAATTCACCATTTGGTGTCACTATCGAACATTCACGAGCAATTAGGTCAGCGTAACCCTTCTCTTGTAGCAAAAATTCACTAGAAACTGCTGCGCCATAACGCTTTCCTTTGGCTGCTGCTAATTGTCGAAGGGGAGAATTGACATTTGCGCTTGCACTTAGATAATTTGCCGTAGCAGCATTTGTGGTACCATCTTCCTTCTGCCTATCTTTTTGTAAAAACCCCATAGTCAATAAGGCAGAAAGGGTTGTGTATCCTGCTCTTTTTAAAAATTTTCTGCGATAAGGCATAAACGATATTTAATAAAAAGCACAATTTATTATATTACAGAATAATTTTTTATACTTTTTAAAGTATCGCACTTGCTCGACATCCCACCCTAAACTGAAGTGCAAGGCTGATAGCCAAAGTCCATTTAAGTGGACTGAAATCATCTAAATACTAGTCCTCTTTAGAAAAATGTCATATCCCCAGATGTGGGTAACGACAAGGCTTAAAAGGGTGTTAAAACTTTAACTTAACCATATTGCGAGTGGTTTTGTTAAACTGGCGATCGCTTATAAACTACGTTCTTGAGTATAAACTGCTGAAAACAAAACTTTATTCAATCGTCAATCCTCCAAAAGACATAACATATATTATTGATGCTTACTTAATTCTGATTAATCAAATCAAAAGCTTACTCGTAGCCGTTTTCGCTCAACCACACTTAGTTAAGTCATGAAAATCTCATATTTGATAAATTAATATTAATATCATTAAAAAAACTGAGTATTAACAACTTCTACAAATCATGATTAGACAAACTTGTCTTCTGAGCAAACATTTGAAACCACAGCTAAGGTAATTATTAATCAGTGATGTTATATTACCAATTGTTATTCCTAACTTAGGATTTATGAGTTATCGACAGAGTTTTGCTGTTATATAGTAATAATTAACTGGAATTTTTTCTTCTTACACCCTGAAATATCCTTTTTTGCTCTTCTTATTAAGAGGATGTTTGAAAAGTCCTCTTCTTGGTAACAAAACGTTTAGATCCCCCTAAATCCCCCTTAAAAAGCAGGGCTGTTTCATTCCATTTCAAACAGGATTTGTCAAGATGGTTAGCGAGAAAATTGTAAGTGAGGGTGACGAGAAGATGAACTTTTAAGCACTTGAACAACAGTAAAATTGTTCATTTTCTTGGCACGCTGGTAACAAAATAATCAATTTTAAATCGCTAGAACCCTTGATATTTAGCGCTCTTTAGGGAATGAAACAGCCCTGCCCTTAAAAAGGGGGACTTTGACTCCGGTTCTACCCTTTTTAAGGGGAGCCAGCGCGGTCTTAGGGTCTCCCCAAGTGGAGCGACTGGCGTGGGTTAGGGGGGATCAATGAGTGCCTAAAATCATAGCCAACTACTTTTAAAACAACCTCTAAAGATAAATATCAAGTTTTTTTATAAAACTACAATGAAAGACCAACTACTAGATCGGATTTTCAACAAACCTTCATTACTAGATAAATTTGAACATTTAGAACTGGATGATAATTTCTGCATTATAAATACATCAGAGCAAGTACAACGGTTTGCAGATAGTCCTGAAGAGATGATCCGGGGAAAAGATATCCGGCTAAGTTTTCCTGAGTTTATCGGACTTGAAAAGATTTTGCACGCTATTTTGCGAGGAGAGCAGCAACTATTTGATTTAGAAGCAATTGGACGACGTTCAAATCAGAAATATATATACATGAATATATATATTATCGGCAATCAAAATGAAAATAAATTTAGAAATAAATTAATTGTTTTCATTGAAGATGTTACAAATGAATTTATTTTAAAGCAAAGTTTAGCACAGCAAACTTATGAAGAAAAACTGCGAAAGGATGCTTTAACAGCATCCAATACTTATATGGAAAAAATTATTAATTCAATGCCAGATGCTTTGTTAATAACCAGTAGCAAAGGCAATGTTAAAAAAGTAAATAATGCTGCTCAAGAATTATTTGGTTTTACTGAAGAAGAATTAATTAATCGTCCACTATCTCTGATAATGGATGACGACCATTTTTTAATAGAATCAATTTTTAAAAATTATTATTTTCGGCAAAATTTTCAGAATTTAGAGGTAGTTTGTCGAACTAAAACTAGAGAAAAGCGGTTGATTGCTTTTTCTTGTTCAGTAATTCCGAAAAAAATACAAGGATTAGAAGATATTGTCTACATTGGTCGGGATATTACGGCTCGACAATACCGAGAACAGCGTACAAGTACCCAGTATGCTATCACTCGCATATTATCAGAATCCCAGAGCGTAAAGCAGGCAATTCCGCAAATTTTGCAGTCTATTTGTCAGAACTTGGGATGGCATTTAGGTGAACTTTGGGCACCAAGTCAATATATTGGCACTTCGGTACAGGGACACAGCATCAATGCAATATTAAGGTGTGTGGAAATTTGGTCAAGTCGAGTAATTTCTGTGCGAGAGTTTAAGGCAATCACCTGGCAAACTACCTATACTCCCGGTATTGGCTTACCTGGTCGAATTTGGATTAGACGTTTGCCCTTGTGGATTAAAGATATCACAGAAGATGGAGACACAAGGCGATCGCAACCTGCGGCTGAAGCTGGATTGCACGCAGCCTTTGGTTTCCCTATCTTAGACGATAGTGAAATCTTAGGAGTGATGGTTTTCTTTAGCCGTGACGTACAACCAAAAGATAAAGACCTATTGAAAATGATGGGTTCTATTGGTAGCCAAATCGCCCAGTTTATCAAACGCAAACAAGCAGAAGATGCTCTGATAGAAAGCGAAGAACGCTATCGTGATTTATTTGAAAATGCTAATGACTTGATTCAATCTGTCAATGTCTATGGTCGTTTTTTGTATGTCAATCTTGCATGGCAAGAAACTTTAGGATATAGCGAAGCTGAAATTGCGAATATGACCATTTTCGATATTATACATCCAGAGTTTAAACAAGAATGTTGGCAAAGGTTTTATCGCGTACTGTCAGGAGAAAAGTTCGATCAAGTGAAAGCGGCATTCGTTACTAAAGATAGTCAAACAATTTTTTTAGAAGGTAATATTAACTGTAAATTTTCTGAAGGTCATCCAGTTGCAGTTCGTGGCATATTTCGCAATGTCACCCAGCGAATAGCAGCAGAAGAAGCGCTGCGTCATCAGCAAGAAGAAACCGAACGTTTATTGCTGAATATTTTGCCAACCGTAATCTCCAAGGAACTGAAAGAAGAATCAGCTAACATTGCTGAAGAATTTGCTGATGTCACAGTTTTATTTGCAGATATTGTCGGCTTTACCGAAATTGCTGCTTCTATGAGTGCAATTCAAGTGGTAAACTTACTTAACTCGATTTTCTCAACTTTTGATCGCCTCACCGAACAATATGGTTTAGAGAGAATCAAGAACATTAGCGATGCTTATATGGTAGTTGGTGGCTTACCTACACGCCGTCCAGATCATGCTCAAGCGATCGCTCTTATGGCACTACATATCCAAACTGCGATCGCTCTATTTAATACTGAGAATAACCAAAACTTCAACATCCGTATTGGCATCCATAGTGGTTCCGTAGTAGCGGGAGTAATTGACCTCGACAAATTTACTTGCGGTCTATGGAAAAACACGGTAAACATCGCTAGCTGCATGGAATCTCAAGGTATTGTTGGTAAAATCCAGGTTACAGAAGATACTTATAAGTCATTGTGTAACGAATTTTTATTTCAAAAGCGGGGCGAAATTGAAGTTAAAGGGAAAGGGAAAATGACAACTTATTTTTTGGTTGGGCAAAAGGGATGAGGGGCATGGGGAAGAGGACAAGGGGACAAGGAGAATTGGGGACAAGGGGAAAGACTTGTTTCAAATTCTCACCTCTTGTCCCCTTGTCCCCTGCTCTCCTGCTCCCCTGCCTCCTCTACTCCCTATGTATTGGGAATCAGCCGCCCACAGGGATAAGTCGCTGTTTGCTTTTGGGCACTTTCAACCATTGCTATGGGAACCTGATCTGATGGTTGGGTTTTGGCTGCTAGATAGTCTTTTTGCAGTTTATCCAAAATAGCTTCTCGCTTATCGTAAACACGCTTCAGGGGACGAGGCTGGCACTTATTCAAGACGTATGCTGTTACCAGTGGTAGAGCGATCGTACTATCGGTATAACAAACAATTGTGTTAGGTAACTCTTCCGGGTCAATCTTACCCCAGCTAACGGCTTCTGATGGGGTTGCTCCAGACAAGCCGCCTGTATCTGGACGTGCATCGGTAAACTGCACAAAGTAATCGTGTCCTCGTTCTTCTAGCCCTAATACCTCATGAAGTTGCGGCTGAGTTTGTAGTAAAAAATTCTTAGGACTACCGCCACCGAGAATTACAGCCGCACTTTTACCGCCTGACTCACGGGCATTATATGCGATCGCAGCCGTTTCATTTACGTCAATTGATGGATCTAACACCAACTGCGAACCTTCCAAAGCCAAAGCCGCCACGTTCATCCCAATAGAGCTATCTCCTGGAGAAGACGTATATATAGGCACGCCATACTCATAAGCTGTAGCCAGCAAGCAGGAATGCTGCACACCCAGTTGCTTTTCTACTTCCCGAACATACTTACCTAGTAAATGGTGAAACTCAGCAGTTCCCATCCGCTTCTGAAACGCTTCCCCTTGTAAAATCTTGCGGATGAACGCATCGGTTTCTAGTAGCACATCGTAACCAAAGATAATGTCATAAATGCGAATAGTCCCTTCCTGACGCAGTTTCACATCATCTAAAAAGGGATTACCAGCAAAGAGTTCAAAACCCAAACCGTAATGCATATCGTGGTAAAGATTTGCACCAGTGCTAATCATCCAATCAATAAAGCCATTACGAATTAAGGGTGCAAGCGCTGAAACCCCAAATCCTGCTGGTGTCATCGCACCAGAAAGGCTAACTCCGACAGTAACACCTTCGGTTAGCACATCACGACTCAGAAGTTGGCAGATTTCCCGCAACCGCGCTGAGTTATAAGCAGTGAAGTATTGATCGATCAAATCCACTACATTGATATCATTTGATATAGGTGTAGGTGCAATTTTTTGACCCAGCTGTTTAGACATTTTGGCACTCCCGAACAGTAAACACGCCGAATCTAATGTTATCTAGCTTTCAACCAAAGTGATAGCAATTTAAATAGTACAGCAGGTAAATCCACCCACGGCACGGAGAAGTAGTCATTTCCCTCTGCTCCCTTCCCCTTGCCCCCTTGCCCCCTTCCTCTTCGTTGAGTTCCCAAAAATATTAAATTTAATGGAAGATTTAATAAATCGAGAGAGGTGTACGCTACCTAGATGTGAAGAATGCGTCAACAGAGGACTCAACCAATGGGATATGTAATTGCTACTGCAAACATGAAAGGTGGCGTTGGTAAAACCACCCTCACCGTAAACTTAGCTACCTGTTTAGCTAAAAATCATGGCAAGCGGGTACTTGTGCTTGATTTAGATAGCCAAATTAGTGCCACACTCAGTTTGATGTCGCCTTTAGATTTTGCCAAGCGTCGTAAACAAAGCAAGACATTTAGGTATCTGATCGATGAAGTTATAAATCCAGATCCACAAGCAAAACTCACAATTCAAGATATCATTCAATCCCAGGTTTGTAATCTTCCCGGACTGGATTTATTACCAGGAGATATCGACTTATATGATGAATTTGTTGTATCAGAAATGCTACATCAACAAGCAACTGCATTAGGTGAACAGGACTTTGAAACTATTTGGAATCGCTTTGAAAGAGTCCTGATTAATAACATTTTAAAACCAGTCCGTCAAGAATATGATTTTATCCTTCTCGATTGTGCCCCTGGATATAATTTATTGACTCGTAGCGCTTTAGCTGCCAGCGATTTCTACATACTTCCGGCGAAACCAGAACCCTTATCTGTAGTGGGTATTCAACTACTAGAAAGACGCATCGCCCAATTAAAAGACAGTCATGGACATGAAACCAAAATAGATATAAAAATGCTGGGAATTGTATTCAGCATGTCTACTGCTAACCTTCTCACTGGCAGATACTATAAACAAGTGATGCACCGCGTTGTCGAAGATTTCGGGGTAGAGAAAATTTGTAAAGTACAAATACCAGTTGATGTCAATGTTGCTAAGGCTGTTGATAGTTTTATGCCAGCTGTTTTAAATGCTCCCCAATCAGCTGGATCAAAAGCGTTTTTTCAGTTAACTCAGGAGTTATTGCAAAAGCTATAAAGACCTAATCAGTAAGCTAATGAGGGTAATATAGCAGTCTTAAATCATTCATTAAAAATTAGATCCCCGACTTCATAAAAGTTGCCGGGGATCTGGACAGCACGAATTTTCATAAATTAGATAGTATTGCTATAAGTAAGTTATCTTTTATATAAGTTCAGCACTTATACGGAAGCTATATGCAGCGAGATTCGGCTATTGAGTGAGAAGGTCAGTAAATCTTACTAAGAAACAATGCTTACTCAAAATTCTATACCGACAGAGAAAAATCAGAACTTGGTAATACGTTTACCACGGACTCTGAGTTATCTCGAAACCTGGGGCTTTGGCTTAACGGGTCATGTGGGATGGATTGGTACTGCCCCTATTATTCATGCGGCGTTAGGGCCTAAAGCGATTTTAGTTTGGTTTGTTGGCACGATTATTTCCTTTTTACTGAACTTGCAGGTGCAAAGTCTAGGTAGACGTTGGCCAGATGTCGCTGGAGGAACACCGAATTATACCACAAGGCTATTAAAAAATTTTCCTGGCTTAGGTCGTTACGTAGCATTAGGATACTTTTTTAGCTGGGCAGCAGCACCGGCACTGTATGCGATTATTCTCACAGACTTAATTAAAGTCAATTTTGGAACATTAGGTATTTCTTGTCCAGAAACTTTATTAAAAGTTTTATTTACAGCTATTCCTTTTATTTTAGCGTTCAGTGGCACTCGTGCTTTAGCGCTCTTGCATTTATTTTTTGTATTCCCAGCAATTTTATTACTGCTTTTGTTTTCTATTGAAGGCGTTTTATGGTTAATCTTCTCAAATGCTAGTTTTAAATTTATCCCAACTAGCACACATAGTCTGAGCTTTGAAGAATGGGCTAAGTGGTTTTTTCTGGCTAGCTATTCAATTTATGCTTGTGAAACCACTTCTTCTTTTGTAGCTGATAGCCATCATCCATATAAAACTTTAAGCTTCTTAACCGTAGCTGCTTGGCTAATTCCTCCAGTCTTTTTAGGTGGTTCTTGGGTATTAATGTGTTCGGGTCAAAATCCTACAATAGGTGACGATGCGTTCTTAAATCTGGTAGCGGCTTCTAAGCCTTTTTGGGGTGAATCTGCCTCTTTTCTAGCAACACTTTTAATTACTGTATCTTGCCTTCTAAGTTCTGCTACAGCAGTTTCCAATTCTCCTCGGATATTATACCAACTTGCTCTGGACAGACAGATTTCTCCCATATTTGCATTAGTTTCCCGTCAAGGTGTTCTTGGACCTGCTATCTTCCTGACTTTTCTAATCAGTTTGCTGTGTCTAAATTTGGGAAATGTATCTCAACTTGTCACAGTAGCAGGCACCTGTTATTTAATGTCCATTATGGGATTACATCTGGGATTATGGCTGTGTCGAGGAAAACCCCAGGTGTTATGGCCTTGGTGGTCACTTGGTTTTTTCTGTTTAGAAGCGGTAGTTCTAATAGTCGGAGGTTTAGCTTGGAATTGGAGAGATTTTTCAGTGGGATTATTATTACCCATTGTTTTGATGATTGGAGATGTTGGGCTACGTCGCTTAAGATTTGCGCCATTAGAGTTGGAATGGTGGACACAGCGTTACTATACTCGGTCTAGCACAAACAATTCAGACTTTCTGATACTACAGGTGATTGTCCTAGTATCATTAATTTGTATTACTGCTACAAGCAGTTGGGTTATCCGCGATTTATTAGGTAAAGTTTCTGATAATCCTCAAAATTCTTTACTAGCTATTCTGTTAGTAACGCTTTCTTTGATTGGAGTAGCGATCGCTTGCTGGACAACTCTACCACAAATCGTTGCTATTGATGAAGCACGCAAACAAGCAAAAAGTCTATTTATCACTACTCTCGATACCGTTCCAGATACTGTTTTAGTCTTAGATGAAAACGGTAAAATTTGTCAGACTAATGCTGCGGCTGAAGAATTATTTCAAACACACTCTCAAGAGTTGCTTGGGCAAAACTTGAATCAACTCTTGGTATGTTATCACGGCAAACCAAAGCAATGGTCTATCAGAACTGAGCAAACTTTAAAAATAAATCAAGGTCTAAGAATTGTTGAATCAACTATTTCACAGCCATTTAATTCTCAGCTACGGGAGTATGTTGTTATTATCCGTGACATCACTAAGCGGAAGTTAGTAGAGGAAGAATTAATCCAATATCGTTATCAACTTGAACAACTGGTTCTAGAACGTACTGTTGAACTTATCAGAGTAAATCAACAACTAGAACAAGACATTATCAAGCGTCAACAAGCACAAGAGCAATTACTTCACAATAGTCTTCATGACGGGCTAACTGGATTACCTAATCAACGATTATTTATGGAGCGAGTGCAGCAGGCAATAGAACGTACCAAACAGCACAATAATTATTTATTTGCCGTACTCTTCTTAGACCTAGACCGCTTTAAAGTTGTTAACGACAGCCTGGGACATCTACTAGGAAATCAACTTTTGATTGCAATTTCCCATCGGTTAAAGTCAGTTTTGCGAGGCGGAGACATAGTTGCTCGTTTTGGTGGAGACGAGTTCACCATCTTAATTGAGGACATTGAGGATATTAGCATCGCCATACAGGTAGCCGAGCGAATTAAAAAGGTGCTAGCTTTGCCATTTCAATTAAATGAGCATCTGGTATTTACTAATGCTAGTATTGGCATCGCTTTAAGTAAGCCAGATTATGAACAATCAGCGCATATTCTCCGCGATGCCGATGTTGCAATGTACCGTGCCAAATCACTTGGTAAAGCACGCTATGAGGTCTTTGACCAAAAGATGTACGAGGGTGCATCTTTGCTATTAGAGTTAGAAACTGCTCTGCGAAATGCACTGCTCAAACAAGAAGAATTTCGCCTTGATTACCAGCCAATTATTTCACTTATAACTGGCAAAATTATTGGATTTGAGGCCCTGATACGTTGGTATCATCCAGAACGAGGTCTTATTTCCCCTCAAGATTTTATTCCTCTAGCTGAGGAAACTGGAATGATTGTTAGTATTGGGCAATGGGTGCTTTCTGAAGCCTGTCAGCAAATGCACAGATGGCATCAACAATTTCCTAGCTCGCTACCTCTGACAATTAGCGTCAATTTTTCTGGGAAACAAATCACGCAACCCGATGTGTTTAAACAAGTTAAACATATTTTGCAGGAAACTGGACTAGAGCCATGCACCTTGAAGTTAGAGATTACTGAAACCCTGTTGATGGATAATTTTGAATTAGCTACCACCGTGCTTTCTCAGTTAACAGAGCTAAATGTCGAGATGCACATGGATGATTTTGGAACTGGTTATTCATCATTGAGTTATCTACACCGCCTACCTATCAAAACCTTGAAGATTGACCGCTCTTTCGTCACTAATATAGGTAGTCGAGGAGAAAATTTAGAAATTGTCAGAGCGATTGTGACATTAGCTCATAATCTCAATATGTCTGTTACAGCAGAAGGCATAGAAACTGTAGAACAATTAGCACAATTGAAGGCGTTACAATGTGATTACGGACAAGGGTATTTTTTCTTACCACCTATGGAAAGTGCAGAAGTAGAAATGCTACTGGCGGCTAACTTGTGTTACAAAAACTTTTTAAAGAGATAAGTTGTTTGGTATCGAATTCTGTTTGGAGAAACACCTTGTAAAATTGAGAAAGCAATTATACTTGAGGATCTACATTAGTGTTGTAGTACTGGCTGTAACTGGAAATCTTCTGCGTTATTAACTAACCCTTCTTCTAACAATAGTTCATTAATAAAAATATCGATTTTCTGGCGACCAATGTTTTGCATTATTATCATGTGTGCCGAGTTTTCAAAGACTGCTAATTGCCATTTTTTAATTAACCTTTGAGAAGGTTTTTGAAAAACTACTGTGTTGGAAAAGCTATTTAACATACATGGATATTCTCTGATTTGAAGTTGTTGGAAAAGATATTGAGCATTATGAATACAGGTCTTAGCCTCTTTAGCTAATCCATCATAACCTCTTGTTTGTACTGCATACCAGAGAATTAGGGGAGTATGACCATTTCTAGATCCCAGAATAGTTGTATCTTTTGAACCAATATATTCAATTTCTGTTTCAACTTTTTCTACCCATTTTTTCTTAGTTAAAACTACACCACAAGGTAAGGGAGAACCAATGAATTTAGCAGAAATAGCTACACTATCTATGGGTTTTTGAAAATTCACTTGCGGAGCGCCATCTAGAAACGGTAATATTAACCCTGAAAGTGCAGCATCACAATGAATGTAGTAATCTTTAATCTGATTGCGCTCTAAAATTTCTAGAACTTTGTCTAAGTTATCAATTGCACCTTTGACAGTAGTGCCAATATTTAAATTTATGATGGCTGGATAACGACGATTTTCGCTAAGTAGTTGTTCAAAATGGTCATAATTCATTTCTCCATTAATTTGCGAATTCACAACATTATGTTGAATGCGGAATAATTTCGCGGCTTTGGGAATTGAGTAATGAGAGTCTTGTGATGAGTAAAGAATCCCATTAGGGTAGATTTCTCTTGCTAAGAAAATTCCATATAAATTACCTTCAGTTCCACCAGCTGTAACATAACCCCAAAACTGATTTTCTGGAATTTTATAGAGGTGAGCAAAAAAAGCTAATACTTCTTGCTCAAACTTACGGGAATGGAGACCAAAATCTGGCTCAATATATGGGTCTCCAGCATTATTTAGCAGATGATTGAAAAATTTGCCGATCGCACTGTAATCACAACTTAAATTATACGGATAGCCTGCATGAAATTGCGATCGCTGTTCTATTTGCAGCAAAAAATCTGCCAACTCTTTAGCAACTTTACTTGACATATCTTTGTATCTCTTGAATTTTGATTAAGTTAATGGATGTTTTAATCGAAAATTTACGTATTAATCCATACCTTTATGTTTTCTTCACAATACTGTAATTCGGCTCTATACATGAAAAGGATATGGTGAAAGTACTTAGCAGGCTTCAGTAAAAACACCTGAGTTTTTGCTTACAAGTATATTACCCTTAGAAATTACTTACTTTACAAAATAGCTATAATGTGTATTACGTAAAATATCTTTTTCAGGCGGTGACTACAACCTGATTTAGCGTGAATTATACGGATGAGATAGTGTCTATATAATTACCTAAAAGAAAAGACCTCTCTCTGGTTTAGTACACAAAATTTTCCCTCTCCGAGTTGGAGAGGGAAAGGCTTGAACTTTATTTCAAGGTAGAGAGAGGTTCGTTGAACTCAGGTATATTTACTAGAACTCTCCGGCTAAGGCTGCAACACATCGTTCGCAAATTAACGGATGTTCTGCTGATTCTCCCACATGGGTGGAGTAGTTCCAACAGCGATCGCACTTTTGCCCCTCTGCGTTCACTACAGCAATTCCCCAGTCTTCCGTCTGCGCTGTATATTTTAATCCTTGCAACCCTTCAGCAGAATCTAATAATTCCACCTGGGAAGTCAGCAATAAATACCGCAGTTCGTCAATCCCGTTACCCTTCACAGGGTTAAAGGCTTTGATAGCATCGCCTAATTGTTTGTGAGGGATATGAATCAAAGCTTTGGCTTCCAGGGAAGAACCAATGAGTTTTTCTATCCTGGCTTGTTCCAACACCTTATTAACATCGGTGCGGAGTTGTCGTAGCGTTTCCCAAAATTCCGCTAAATCTGGATTACGCCATTTTTCCTCAACCTGCACCCAACCGGACTCAAATACCGATTTGTAAGGTGTTTTGTAGGGGAGATATTGCCAGATATCTTCGGCGGTGTGGGATAGTACTGGTGCGATCGCTCGTGCTAAATTATCTAAAGCTATTTTCAGCACCGTTTGACAACTGCGACGGCGGAAAGCATCCTTTGCACTGATGTACAGCCTATCTTTGGCAACATCCAAATAAAAGTTGGATAAATCGACTACGCAGAAATTCTGTACTGTTTGGAAAAAGCGGAAGAACTGGAAACTATCAAAGGCTTCGGTTACTTCCTCAAATACCTCGGTGATGCGGTGCAGCATATAACGGTCAAGTTCTGGCAATTCCTCAAAGGGAACTGTATCTTTTTCTGGGTCAAAATCATCCAAGCTACCCAGCAAAAACCGCGCTGTATTGCGAATTTTGCCTCTGACATCATTCATCTGCTTGATGATGTTTTTGCCAATTCGGACATCGCCGGAGTAGTCAACCGATGATACCCACAATCGCAAGACATCTGCACCGTAAGCCGGTTCTACTTTTTGATTTTTCCCACCTTCAATGATTGTATTTGGGTCAACCACATTTCCTTCTGATTTGCTCATCTTCCGGCCTTGTTCGTCTAAAGCAAAGCCGTGAGTTAGCACAGTTTTGTAAGGTGCAATGTCATTTACCGCTACACTGGTCAGCAAGCTTGACTGGAACCAACCGCGATGCTGGTCGGAACCTTCCAAATATATATCAGCAGGGTAGCGTAACTCTGGACGCTGTTGGACGACAGCTGCCCAAGATGAGCCAGAATCAAACCATACATCCATTGTGTCTGTACCTCTGCGGTAAGACTTACCATTATTACGATAGGATTCTGGTAATAATTCCTCAACGGATAATTCCCACCAAGCATCAGAACCCTTTTCAGCGATAATTGCTTGAGCGTGGTTGATAATTTCCTCATTCAGCAGTACTTCTCCGGTGGCTTCATCGTAGAAAACGGGAATGGGTACACCCCAAGCACGTTGACGAGAGATACACCAATCGGAACGTTCCGCCACCATTGGCGTGATGCGATTTTCACCTTGGGCTGGAATCCATTTTACCGTGGCGATCGCTTTTAGTGCTTCTTCTCTAAATCCTTCTACCGAAGCAAACCATTGTTCAGTAGCACGGAAAATCGTTGGCTTCTTCGTCCGCCAATCATAAGGATATTTGTGGGGATATGCTTCTTCTTTCAGCAAAGAACCAGCCGCAGCCAGTGCATCAATCACCGCCTGATTTCCATCACCCAGCACATTTAACCCCGCAAATTCTCCCGCTTCTTCGGTAAAATTGCCATTGTCATCTACTGGTGCCAGGATGGGTAAACCGTAGCGCTGACCAACGATGTAATCTTCTTGACCATGACCGGGTGCAGTATGTACCAATCCAGTACCCGATTCAGTTGTGATGTAATCACCGCCGACAACAATCGGACTTTCACGGTCAAATAAAGGATGACGGTAAGTAGTATGTTCTAAATCATTTCCCTTGAACGTGGCTTTTACAGTTAACTCAACTCCCAAGGTTGAAGATAAACGTTCGACTAAATCAGCAGCAACAATGAGGTATTTAAAATTACTCTGCGCCTCTGACTGGGAAACTTCCACCACTGCATAGTTCAAATCTGCATTCACCGCCACCGCCAAATTCCCCGGAATTGTCCAAGGTGTAGTTGTCCAAACAGCCACACCCAAATCTGACTGATATTCCGCCAACAGTGGTTTTACAGCTTCCGCCAAACTTGTGATTGCAAAAGCTGCATAGATACTACGGGAAACGTGACCTTCAGGATATTCCAACTCAGCTTCAGCCAAAGCGGTTTTAGAACTCGGACTCCAGTGAACCGGCTTTAAACCGCGATAGATGTATCCTTTCAAGAACATCTGACCAAATACGCCAATTTGAGCCGCCTCGTATTCCGGCTTCAAAGTTAGATAAGGGTTGTCCCAATCACCCCAAATACCGTAGCGTTTAAAATTTTGGCGCTGGTTATCTACCGTAGCTAAAGCAAATTCTTTCGCTTTTTGCCGCAGTTGTAAAGGCGTTAAATTTTGCCGTTCTGCTGACTTCATATTCTGCAAAACTTTCAACTCAATTGGCAAACCGTGACAATCCCAACCAGGAACGTAGCGAACTTTACGCCCTCGTAACATTTGGTAGCGATTAATAATATCTTTGAGAATTTTATTTAAGGCATGACCAATATGGAGTGAGCCATTAGCGTAGGGAGGCCCATCGTGCAGTATAAATAATTCGCCGGGGTTATTTTCAAAAAGGCGATCGTAAATTTTATTTTCTTCCCAAAATTTTTGGATTTCAGGCTCGCGCTTGATGGCGTTTGCCCGCATATCAAAGCTAGTCTTGGGTAGGTTTACAGTATCTTTGTAACTTCCTGGTTCGGTCACAGTCTCATGCCTAGAATTAGGTGTGTAGGTTTTATTAATTATAGGAGATGCCAGGAAAACCAAAATTCGCTTTTTGAACGCGAGTTTGATAGACCTCTCCCTACCTTGAATTTTCGTTAATAAAGTTGCAAATATAAAGATAGGACTTTTCCACAAGAGCGTAGGCGTAGACATCGCCACTTTAAAATTCAGATGGATTAAACGTAGGTTGGATTGATGTAACGAAAGCCAACCTACATTTAATGCACAATTTTAAGCTTGACACAGCACTAGATTTATGCAATCAAGCGGATTATTGCAGCAAAGGAGTTGTGCCGTTACCGTTAGTTGACGCATTTGCAATTGCAGCTTGAGCCGGTTGAGTAGCAAGAACCGCTACAACTGGAGCAACTTTTGAACTATATTTTTTATTTCTTTTTCCATTAGAGCCGCCAGCTTTGGAATACT
Source organism: Nostoc sp. C110 (assembly GCF_043099725.1). Taxonomy (GTDB): domain Bacteria; phylum Cyanobacteriota; class Cyanobacteriia; order Cyanobacteriales; family Nostocaceae; genus Nostoc; species Nostoc muscorum_A. The sequence goes on from NZ_CP171148.1 coordinate 2,757,110, forward strand.
CTATACTGTTTCTGCCATAGATAGTTGCAACTCCACTTAGCATTCGTTCAGACATTTCGGAGAGGGCTTTATCCATCTGGGTTACTGTCTTACGCGATTCTTCAAGATTGGATACAAGCGTATTATGAGCTTCTAATGTCGCACGGGTAGTATTAACGAGGTGGTTGTAGGCTTCAATGGTTAATCCATGTCCTAAATCCAGATTTTCATCAATGGATTTAAGCAAGGCGAGACGAAGTTGGGCTTTGTCAACAGCAGCAGAACCACGAGTTCTTAAAGACATGAGATATCCTTTTTTTTAAGAATTCCTTTTTCAACATAGTTGAGTATCCTTTTGCCTGAGATGGGTAGTTTTGTGGATTTATTTCGTTGAAATTTTAATGAAATAATTACGAGTTTGTCTGTATTTTTACTCATTTTTTATATCTATTTGTTGTTTGAGAATAAGTGCAATCAGCAAATGCGAACGCTATATCAACAAATGCGATCGCTAAATCAACAAATGCGAACTCCAAATTAACAAATGCGAACTCCGAATCAACAAATGCGAACGCCAAATCAACAAATGCGATCGCCAAATCAACAAATGCAATCGCCAAATCAACAAATGCGAACTCCGAATCAACAAATGCGAACTCCGAATCAACAAATGCGATCGCCGAATCAGCAAATGCGATCGCCGAATCAGCAAATGCGATCGCCGAATCAGCAAATGCGAACGCCGAATCAGCAAATGCGAACGCTAAATCAACAAATGCGATCGCCTAAGAGGTTGTTTGAAAAGTAGTTAGCTGTGATTTTAGGCACTTGTTGATCCCCCCTAACCCCCCTTAAAAAGGGGGGAACCGGAATTAAAGTCCCTCTTTTTAAGGGGGATTTAGGGGGATCTAAAACCTTTTACTACCAACAAGAGGACTTTTAAAACATCCTTTGAGGATACAAGTTGCATTTGTAGCTATCGCAATTACATTAAAAATGACAAAATCTCGATTCAGAAAATTGTAGCGACTGTCAACTTTGTGTCTAATTTTTCGGGAATTGAGGATAATACTGTTGAAGCTTCATCAAGATGCGTCTAACTCACACCTGCTCATGAACGAACAGCGTTTACACGCTTATAATCAGCTAATTCAAAATCTGCTAGATTGCCCTAGCGGGGAAGAACCAGAAGTTTTAGCAGCTAATCAAAACCTTGTGGATGCAGATTTAGTGCAGGTAATGCTACAGATGGCAAGTAAACTGATACGGCAAGGTGAGTTAGATCAAGCTAATCGTTTGATGAATATAGCAAGACATCAGCTTGGGGTGTATGGTGATTCATTATCGTCTACTACAGAGGAAAAATATTTAAATTTTTTGCTTGATGTGTTGCAAGCAACAGAAGAAACCAAGGGTGATGCTCAAGTAATTTACCCATTACTGGAAGCAAATACAGATAAACTCAATGATATTTTTGCTGAATTATTGCGCCTTTGGGCAATAAATACCCTAGCAGAAGCAGAACCAGATGCAGCAGCAGACATCGCTATGGTGATTGTTACGTTTAGTAATCGGATTAGCGATTTTCCTTTGGGTAGCAAGGCCAGTAACATAGAAATTGCGATCGCTGGCTACGAAATTACCCTAACTGTTTACACTCGCAGCGCCTTTCCTCAACAATGGGCAATATTGCAAAATAATCTGGGGGCTGCTTACTTTTACAGAATACAAGGAGAGCGAGCCAATAATATTGAAATGGCGATCGCTGCTTCTAGAGCCGCACTCAAAGTATATACCCGCAGCGCCTTTCCGCAAGAATGGGCAATGACACAAAATAATCTGGCGGCTGCTTTGAGTGACAGAATACAAGGAGAGCAAGCCGATAATATTGAAATGGCGATCGCTGCTTCTAGAGCCGCACTCGAAGTATATACTCGCAGTGATTTTCCTGTTGATTGGGCAACGACGCAAAATAATCTAGGGGCTGCTTACAGTAACAGAATATTAGGAGAACGATCTGAGAATCTGGAAAAAGCTATTGCAGCTTATTATGCTGTACTAGAAGTCAAAACCCGCAACGCCTTTCCTGAAGGTTGGTCAATGACGCAAAATAATCTGGGGGCTGCTTACAGTGTCAGAATATTAGGAGAACGAGCCGAGAATCTGGAAAAAGCTATTGCGGCTTATTATGCTGCACTAGAAGTCAGAACCCGCAGCGCCTTTCCTGAAGATTGGGCAATGACGCAAAATAATCTGGCGACTGCTTACGGTAAAAGAATACTAGGTGAGCGAGCCGAGAATCTGGAATTGGCAATAACTGCTTTTACTGACACACTGAAAGTATACACTCGCAGCACCTTTCCTGAAAATTGGGCCAGGACGCAAAATAATCTGGGGCTTGCTTACCATTACAGAATATTAGGAGAACGGGCCGAGAATCTGGAAAAAGCTATTGCGGCTTATTCTGTTGCACTGGAAGTCTTAACCCGCAGCACCTTTCCCCAAGATTGGGCAATGACGCAAAATAATCTGGGGCTTGCTTACGGTGACAGAATATTAGGAGAACGGGTCGAGAATCTCAACTTGGCGATTGCTGCTTATTTTGCTGCACTGTCCGTATATACCCACAGCGCCTTTCCTGAGAAATGGGCAATGACGCAAAATAATCTGGGGAATGCTTACCGTGACAGAATAAAAGGAGAAGAAGCCGAGAATATTGAATTGGCGATCACTGCTTATTCTGCTGCACTCGAAGTATACAGCCGCATCGCCTTTCCCCAAAATCATGCGACAACTTTATTCAATCTTGGTCTTGTCTACCAAGATACAAAACAATTTGACTTAGCTTACAATACCTTTGCCTCTACCATTGCTACAGTCGAAGCTTTGCGCGGAGATATTGTTTCTGGCGATGAAGCCAAGCGTAAACAAGCAGAAGAATGGAATCAGCTTTATAGACGTATAGTGGAAGTGTGCCTAGCTATGGGCAGAGACACCGAGGCAATAGAATATATTGAACGCAGTAAAACCCGCATTTTAGTAGAACTGTTAACTAAAGCAACATTAACAAGTCCAGAAAATTTGCCTTTAGTTAATAGCAGCACCCACTTTGGAGAAATTCAAAACCTCTTAGACAACAAAACTGCAATCATCGAATGGTATCTTTTTGATGATTGTTTTCGCGCTTTCATCATCACCCGCGACAATAACAAGCCAGCCATTTGGCATTCTAATGAACAAGACTTAGATGCTTTAATCGATTGGAGAAATGAATATCTAGGCGACTACTACAACCTGGAAGACGAAAATAAAATCCAATGGCAGAATCAGCTAGAAGAACGCCTGAAAAAGTTAGCAGAAATTTTGCATATTGAGCAAATTATAGACCTAGTACCCGAACAATGCAAAAGATTAATCCTTATTCCTCATCGCTACTTACACCTGTTTCCTCTCCATGCTTTACCTGTTAAGGAATCATACCTAATTGACTTATTCCCCAACGGCGTAGGCTATGCACCCAGTTGTCAACTTCTGCAACAAGTCCAACTGCGTCAACGTCCTGATTTTAAATCATTATTTGCCATCCAAAACCCCACAGAAGATTTATATCAAGGCTACGAAAAAGATTTAGGAGCAGTTGCAGCCATCAAGAAACAGTTTGCCGATGCTCATATTTTGAAGCAAGACCAAGCTAAAAAGTCAGCAATTCTGCTTGGCATTAATGAAAATATTCACAATGTCACACTAAATGAAAAATTGCTGAAAGCTAACTGTGCTTTTTTCTTCTGTCATGGATACTTTGACTTTGCTTCTCCCCAAGATTCTGGTTTACAGTTAGCTGATGGAAACCTGACTTTAGCAGATATCATTACTCACTTCAAACTAGAAAACTGTCGCCTAGTCACTCTCTCTGCTTGCGAAACTGGTTTGAACGGACTTCACAAGCACGAGTGATGAATACATTGGTTTACCCAGTGGATTTTTGTTAGCTGGTAGCACCAATGTAGTCAGTAGCTTTTGGACTGTCAGCGCTACAGCTACAGCTTTATTGATGATAAAATTTTACGAAGAACTACAGCAGCAAAGTAATATTGTATTAGCTTTAAATACAGCACAACGTTGGTTAAGGGATACGACAGTCAAAGGCTTTCAAGATTGGTTGATTAACTCCTCACTAAGTTGGGGTTGTAAGATATATTTAAATGAATACTTTATTGCTAGTCATGAAAATGCCTTAACCAAGCCGTTTGAATCACCTTTTTATTGGGCTGCTTTTTGTAATATAGGTAAAGGAGTTTAGAAAATGTCAATTTATAGAAATAGCATCGAAGCTTTTATTCAAGTGCTTGACTCTCAATCAAATTTGATTCCGACTCAAGACTGGAATGAATTGCAGCAACTATCTGGTCAGTTACCAGAAGACAATGAGGAAATTGTAGAAATCCTAGAAAATTGGTTGCAACCAGAATCCCGTAATCAAGTTCTAGAAGTTTACAAGCAAAATCTGAAATTACTCAGTACTGCATCTCCTATTGATGGAGGTGTAAACATAGGAATAGGTAATACTAAATCACAAACTCAAGCCAATCAACCTAGTCAATCATCAAAGGAACTTATAGAGAATGCTATAAAAACCAACTCTCGTTTATCTGAAAACACGAAACCCGACAAAAAATAGTGAAGAATTTCAGCCTCAGCCTCTATGCTTTTCATCTCCGCCACACCCTAACTCAAGTTCCTGGTGAAGTTGTGACAGATGCTAATCTCTTGTGGGAAAATCTGGTGAAAGTGGGTGAAGGTTCGCTAACTTTTGTTGGGTTGAAAGATTTACGCTCAAAGTTAATTTGTTATCAAAATGGTAAATATGACCCCAATCGGGAAATAGGAAGAATACCAGAACTATTAATTGATGCTCAAGATTTAGATTTGGGTAGTCTCCCCACAACAGAAGGCTTTAAAATTAATGCTAATCTTCAACCTTTCTTGCTTAACGATACTTACGCAGTTGATTTAACTTTGGTTCCAGAATCACCAAACATTTCTATAGACATACCACAACTGCAACATTTTAAACCAAGTTCCCTACTACCATCTAATATTCAAGCATCTTTAGGACAAACATTATGGATTTATGGAGAAGTAGACCCAACTGAAGATTGTGATACACTAGCTAAAAAATTAGCCATAGCCTTAGTAGCTGGCACAAATTTAAATCCTGTAAGAACACAACAAGGAGAACTATTTGATAGTCTTTTATTTGAATATCAAGCACTTGACCCAGATGAACCAGATAATCCTGCCAAACAATGCCATATTTTAATAGTTATTAATAATAGTCAAGTTCCAACAGCAACACTTGCAGGAGAAGCATATAACTGGTTGCTAAATTTACTATGTAGCTACCACAAAATCCTTTTCATTTATCAACTAGCGCGTCAACGCTATCGAGACGCGAGAACAATTTATAGTAATTTAGAAAATAAAATCCAAGAATTTAACAGACTGATATCTGGAAATCAAACACAATTATCTGGTTATAGTAATTTAGAAAATAAAATCCAAAAATTTAATAGCCTGATATCTGAAAATCAAACACAATTATCTGGCTTAAAAAGCTTAATGGGAGAAATCCCCAAAAAAAGCTTTGATTACACCAGATGCTTGCAAGATTTACAAACACACCACACAGCAATTACTACTAATATTACTAATTACAGAATTTGTTTAGAGAAGATTCAAACTATTGATAGCGGGAATAGTCCCCAATCCTGGCAAAATTTTATTAATAAAGACTGTAAAAAATGGCAAGAACAAATACAAACAGATATTAACTATCTGACTCCAGGTCAAGAATTGTTTGGACAATTCGTTGATACTATCCGAGGTATAATAGAAACAGAACAAAGTGAGCGCGATCGCTCGTTAGAAAACACAATCCAAATATTAGGTATCGGCTTTGGCGGTGGTGCGATCGCCTCTGGCGTATTCACAACACACATTGATAAAATTAATCTACCGTTAGTACAAAAACATCCCCTTTACGCATCGTTAACTTTAAGCATCATTGCTACCGTGGTATTTATCGCTTTAGGTTGGTTAATTACCAAACGTAAATAAAGTAAATTCTTAAAAGAAACTATGCAAATAAAAGACATGACCACAGAACAGTTACAAAACTTGAACTGTAATCCCCCGATAAATTAGGGGACTTTAAGAGCTTTTTGCCTGCCTTTTTAAGGGGGGTTGGGGGAATCAAAAGCCTGTGGCGCAACTCTAGAAGACTTGTGTGTACACCGTAGCTCCGACTCAGAGAGGGACGGTTTTGCCTGCATAGTAAAACCAGGGAGAGGTTTTTAGGCGATTAGGAGACTAATCAGGAATTTTGCTGAGATTGAGAGTTAATCAACATAAAGTAGTATACTTTTCTGGGTTCGTCTAAAGCTATCAACAAATTTCGTCTAAAAACCAAAAATTTTGGGGTCGCTCTAATGCTAAGTCCTGTAATAACAGTCAGTATCTTTCAAAAACAACCCGATCCTGAAGCATTCTCAGCAGGTGAAGTCATCTTTGAAGAAGGACAGTCTGGTGATAGTATGTACGGCATTCTGGAAGGAGAGGTAGAGATAGTAGTTAATGGCAAGGTTGTAGAAACTATTGAGCAGGGCGAAGTTTTTGGTGCTGGAATACTTGTAGGAATAAAAAATAGAAATTACACAGCTATTGCCAAGGTGGATACTAAACTAGGTTTTCTTGATGAAGAAGGGTTTCTCTTTGCCGTTCAGGAAACACCTATGTTTGCCATACAGGTGATGAAAAGTTACTCAGAGCGTCTTAGTCGCTTACAACGTCTGGTCTGAAGGAGGCAGGGGGCATGAGGCAGGATTATCTGGCTTGGATTCTAGGACTCTGCGTGAAGGGTCTTGTAAGGAAGAGATGCAGTATTCCAACTGAGCCTTTTGTCCTCACTACAGCTGCCTTTGGTGGTGAAAGGTGGAGAATTTACCGGAGGTAGTAATGGTGCGTAAACGGTTGATTATTGAGATGGGGATGGGAATAGATCAGCATGGACAAGAACCTACAGTAGCAGCATCTAGGGCGGTACGGAATGCGATCGCTCACAATGCTTTACCTGGTGTTTGGGAAGTTGCAGGTTTAAGCCATCCCAATGAAATGATTATAGAAGTTCAGGTAGCAGTGCCATATCCAGAACAAGTTAGAGAAGAAGAGGTACTAGCTGTCCTACCATTTGGTCGGAAAACTCTTACCGTAGAATCTGGGGGAATGATAGTTCAAGGGCGGGCCATTCCTGAACTCAACGATAAAAATGATGAAATGTTGATTGCGATCGCATCGGTTACAGTTCTGATCGAAAATGAGCAGTTGAGCTAAAAAATGCAGTATTTATTTCATCAAATGAAGCATCTGTGAACAATTATCTGTATTTAATTACTTGGTGATTATTGGACACAGAAAGAACGAAAAAATACTTTGCTCTGTATTACCTTTTAGGTTTCTTTTGAAGGTTGCCAAACAGATGCGCGAATGATAGCCGACAAAAGTAACAAGTTATAGATAGCCCACACACCATTGAGTAAGTGAACCAAAGGATTATTTAGATAACCAATTGCAAAACGATAAAGACTCCATAATATCCCCAGAATAGTGAGGATAAAGATAACTAACTGTGGCCAAACCAGCCTGAGATAAATACCAGACTGCCTTTGCTTAGGTGTGACTTGAAAATTGAGTTTTTGTCCTGTGAACACACTCCATACAGCTTGGATTAGCAGGGGGAATAAAGCGATCGCATATTGTTCAGAACGCCAAATTTCTGTAGCTGGAATGCCCCAGGTAGCTGCTAAGAACGTGAGACGGTTGATAATAAAAGCGGGGAAAAAGTGTATCGCAAAGTCAGACCCGTAGGTTTTAACTGGAACAATGTCCGTAAAAAAATAGATAATTGGACAAGAAATAAACACCAGAGTTGCAAAACCAGAGAAATAACTATACATCGTCTTAAAATATTGCAACCTTTGCCAAAAGGTTAGTCCTGATTTTGTCAGTGGATTTTCCCGAACTAGTACTTGGATAGTTCCTTGTGCCCAGCGTAGTCGCTGCTTAAGAGTAGAACTCAGGTCGTCTGGTGCTAAACCTTCTGCCAAAAGTTCATTGTGATAAATAGATTTCCAGCCAGCACTATGCAGACGCATGGCTGTATTCATATCTTCTGTAATACTATTACTCGATACCCCACCAACTAAATCAAATTCATCTAAACGTTTTTCATCTTTGGCAAATTCATCAGCAAAATTTTGCAGTCCTACACTAACTAGTGCTTCACGCCTCAATATCGCATTTGTGCCTGTATAGAACGCAGCATTCATGCCATCTTTACCTTGTTGAAGTGGCCCATAAAATAAATTTGATCGATGTCCAAAAGGATCGCCTGGAGGAATATTGTAAAAATCCTGGCGAGTCTGTACAAAAGCAATTTGATTCTGGTCGTATCTTCCTGTTGAAAGATTATATGTATAGAAATAAGGTACAACTCGCTTCAGAAAATTTTGCTTGGGAATGTGGTCGGCATCTAGAGTAACAATAAAATTTCCTGCCGTTTGTCCAGAAAAAATTGCGTAATTGATGTTGCCTGCTTTAGCATGATGTGCTACACCAGGTGTCTTGGGACGAGCGATATACCGAAACCGAGAGAGTTCCAAAAGTTCGAGTTCTTTCTTACGAATAGTTTCCTCTAGGGCTTTCCGTTCGGTAGTGAGGCGATCGCGTAGCGTCTCTCCAGGAGAATTACTAATACCTTGATGATTCGGAGATAACCAAAGAATAAATTGTCGCAGGCTTTGCACAAATTCCGTAGCCAACTGATTAACCACGGGTTCTGATGATGATGTTTGCAACCATTGTTCTGCGGCTTGAGTATTAGGTGTCAGATTTTCTAGTTGCTTTAGACGCTGCAACAAATAAGAGTGTTCTGCATCAATCCGATTTGCTTCTTGTTGTAGTTGTGGTGACTGCAAATCCTCAATACACAATCTTTCTGTCATAGCCCGTATATCAGCCGAGTTACCATCATCCAGGACATAAACTCGTAATTTTGTTGGCGGATAATCCATTTTCAGAGCAGCTTTGGCAGTTTCCTCTACAATTTCCGGCGGTTCGTTGTAGCAGGTAACAAAGACATCTACTGTTGGCCATTCGGATCTTGGTAAAGGTGGGGTCATTTGGTCGAGAGACTTAATTTGTCGGACTAAAGGTCGCCATAACCCAATCACAAACATCGCACCGCCGAAATAGCTATAAATTTCTGCTATCAGCAAAGGAATAGAGATCCACAACGCATCAAAATTGATGGAATGGGTGATGCGCCATTGCAAATACCAGATACCAAAAATTAAATTTATTTCTGCAAGATAGCGAAATAACAGCGTTCTTTTTTTGAGTAATGAGCGACTGTTACCAGAAAATTTTGAGGAATTATCACTAATAGAAACTGAACTCATTTTGGTAGTTTTTTAGATTTTAGATTTTAGATTCGACTGCGCTCATTAACCATCGAGGCCATAAGCAAAAGCCAAGCTGATAGGTATATGTTGCAATGAAAAGACTGTGTTTTTAGGAACCAGGATTTATGCCAAAAGGAGAGAATGTCAGACCAATAAAACTGCAAACAAAAGAGAGGCTATTCCCGATGAATTGGGAAGCCCCGTCTGTGTATAGGTTGGGTTAGCTTACATAATCTGCATTCTCTCAGAATAAGTATTCCCTACTTGAAGTGATTACTAACAACTTATTATCAACCCAACATTACTGACTAGAGAAGGCAGGGACGCATCTTTGCATTTCTGCGATCTTAGTGACCATCGCTCCTTGAAACCCAGTAACTACCAGAACTATCAGAAATTAACTTGGTTTGTTGTGTGGCAGTGTTGGGTAGACCTCGCCCAGAATTTCCCTTACTAACTTCTTGCCACCAAGGAGATTTCATGTCATTTGTCGGACGAATTAGAGGTTGTTGATTCATTACCTTGTACAGCAAGGATTGCAAAATCATACTGTTGGTGCTGCTGGTGAAACCAACTGCTGTTTTACCAGTATTTTCATAGAAACCCTCATAAAATCCAGCTAATGGGTTATATAAGTCAGTCGTTCCTTGCAGTAACTCTTGACTGTACTTGTTTTCTGGAAGCAGGGCATGATAGGCAAAAGCGACTGCTGTACTTACCAATCGCCCTTTTGGTACAGTTTGCCCATCATCTCCTAAAGCCACCCAAGACTCACCTTTTCCAGTAATTGTGCTGTGGACAGTGTAAGGCTTACGATCAATCAAGGTGGTAGCTGAGGCTGTGAGGTTGCCGGTGCGACGATAACGTTCAGCTTGTGCTTGAAAAATTGGTGCAAAGAGCGATCGCATTTGTGGATCTAGTCCAAACTCCAAAGCATAGAGTAAGAAAGGATTACTAACTGTGTATTGGTTTTTGGAGTTGCTATCTTTGCGGTGGCGTTGAATTGGCACTTTCACTCCCTCTACTAAGGCAGTTTGATATTCTCCGCCAACAGCAGAACCATTAACATTAAATCCCCATAATTGAAAAGCTCTAGCTGCATATTCTTCATATCCCAAGCGGGTTTCTGGGTTGACGCGGATTAGCGATCGCCCTTCTTGCTCTTTGGTGACAGTCGCACTGGATAGAATACCTTCGCGTACCACACGCAAGTATGACCAATCCAGCACAATTTTATCTACCGCAGCCGTGTATTCTGAATGACAGGTTTTTAAGTTGTAAAGTGCTACCAGCATTCTACCTAAATCCAAAGCTGACCAGCCGTTTCCTTCTGGGGCTGGATTTCCACCGTAATCTACTGGTTGGAGCGATCGCGTATCATAACTCCGACCCGGTAATTCTCCAGCAAACAATGGTAACTTTGTCAAAGCTCCTAAAAGATGGCGGGTGCGCTGGTCAAATTCCTTGGGAGTAATTATATCGAGCGATCGCGCTGCATGGAGCGCTGCGAGATAATCTCCTAGTCCCCAGAGGGTTGCGCCTTTGAAATCACTGCGATCGTCAATCAGCCCATTTTTGGAGTGATAATTCGCTTGAAAGTATCGCCAAGCTGCTTCTGCATAACGCCGTTCAATAACCGACAGTGGTCGCTCCATCTTGATCTGAGATGATGGCTGAGGACTATCTACTGGTGGAATAGGTGCAACGGCGACTTCTGTAGGTTTAGAAGTATCCGCAGGGGTTGCAGGCGGAGTTTTAACAGTAGAATTCGGTTGATTTGAGGATGTTTTAGCCGGAGTTTTAACAGTAGAATTCGGTTGATTTGAGGGTGTTGCAGGAGAAGCATTTTCACTCGGCTTGCCAGTAGACACACTCGCAGAACCAGAAGCAATTAAAGGGTGATTTCCCTTAGCTTTGTAGTACAAAATCTCCAAAATCAGCCCATTAGTATTACCTGTCAAAGCTTTATTAGGCTGTTTTGATTCTTCATAGATACCAGCATAGTAACCACTATCATCAGGGCTACGGAGATCCTTGACAGCATCAAAAACTTTTTGAGCATAAGCATTCTCTGGAAAAAGATAGCGCCAACCAAAAGCAGCTTTGGTGCTGATGCTGCGAAACTGTGGATAAGGTTGATTAGCATCCGTGATTGTTGCCCAGTTTGCACCGTTGGCGTAGACGGTGTTGTAGAGAAAATAAGGCGCTTGATCGATATTATCTTCTGTAACCGCAGTTAACTGCCCTGTGGTATCGTAACGCCGTTTTTGTACATCTAAAACCCTGGCAGCAAAATCAGCTAATTCACCTTGCAAGCCAAACTCAATCCCTTCAAGGATATAAGACTCACTAACAACGTAATTATTAGCATTAGTGCTTTTAAAGTCACGGGTATCAACGGGAATTTGCACACCATTAATTTCGACTAACTTAAACGGTTCTAAAGCAATAGCCTTGGGTGCGGAGAAACCCCAAAGTCCATAACCTCTAGCGCCGTATTCTTCGTAGCCGAGTCGTCCTTCTTGCACCAACAACGTTTTGTTGTCTGGGAGAACAGTAGCGCCAAAAAGTTGTCCATCTTTGAGCGATCGCGCCACTTGCCACTTCGCTACAATTCCTTTAAGCCAATCATTATATTGAGGGTGACAGGTGCGGATGACATCAAATGCTGCAAGTATTCGCCCGACATCCAAAGCAGACCAACCAATACCTCGCTCCAGTGGATTATTTCCATAATCAACCATTTGTGAATTGGCTGCGTTATAGACTTTATTGGGCAAGGCATCTTCAAATAACTTTAAGCTGCTGAGAGTCGTTAAAAATTTGTTGAGACGAGCATCAAAATCTGCTTGGTCAGTGAGATTCAACCAGCGTGCAGCATTCAACGCCATCAGGTAGTTACCCATATCCCAAAGTGTACCAGAAGGATAACCCCCTGTAGAATTGGTAAATCCTGTTGCTGGCTGATAGTTTTTGACAAAATACTGCCAAGCCCCACGAGCGTAAGTTTGTTCTTCAGGTGTCAGAGGGGCTGTAATATTGCTACAGCTATTGGAATTTTGAGATAAGACTGGTGTCGGGATGTAAAACAAAAATTGCAGAAATGTTCCAATTAGGAACAATGCAATCCATCTCAACAGCTTTTGTTGAGGAGGTTTGTATATCATAAGGCGAAGAAAGAGTTAGGAGTTAGAAGCGCATAGCGCGTCTGTACAGTTATATTCCTAAATCAAGATTTATTAGGTGTATTTTTTGTGTAATGGCTTTATCGATTCGGTGGAGTCGGTATCTTTAATAAAAGTTTTAATTGATATAAGTATTGTCCTAGATTTTCTGTTGCAGCAATGCCTGCGGTGGGCTACGCCTACGTCATTTCGAGTTAAAGACATTGAGGTTGGTAGTATCCCCAAAGCAGCATGGCGGTCTGCGTCTTGGCAGAAGTAGCAAATGCTTTGTTGAATACATTTTTTATCATTTTTGCGGTTATGAGTTGATAACCACTTTGGACATTGCTCGCGCGATCGCTGATGATTTTTGAGATGGGGTGCGATCGCAAAATAAAAATAAGACCTGCACTTGGGAACTGTAACAGGGTCAATAAATCTGGTCATAGAAGGCGCGATCGCTCATACTAGATGTTAGACACCTTCGACTATAGGAGCCGTCTATGTTGCTACAAGAATTGAAGGAGCAGGTCTTCAAGTTACCACCAAGCGATCGCCTTGCACTGGTAAGCGCCATCATTGAGTCCTTGCAAGACACGCCAATTTCTGAGCCTGAGCGCTCTAGCGCGATTAGACGGATGCGAGGCTTGCTAAAAACAGACCAGCCAGCACCGACTGATGAAGAAGTGGCTGCAATGTTAGAAGAGCGACGAGTGGACAAGTATCTTTAATGAAAGTTTTAATTGATACAAATATCGTTCTAGATTTTCTGTTACAGCGATCTCCATTTTTCCAAGACGCGGAACTGTTGTTTCAGGAGATTGATTCTGGTCGTGTCGTTGGACATATCACAGCGACAACACTTACAGATATTTTTTATATTTCCCGAAAACACACGCGCAGCATAGAGCAAGCACGGCAAGCAGTTTCAGAAACGCTGACTGTTATGGTAATTTGTCCTGTTAATCGAGCCGTCTTGAAATCAGCGTTTGGATCTGGTTTAGCTGATTTTGAAGATGCTGTTCAAATCGCTTGTGCTATTGCTCAAGGTTTAGATGCTATTGTGACACGCGATACGCAAGGTTTTTTGAGTTCAACCGTACCCGTTTTATCAATTCATGACTTGTTAGAGCAGTTAGGGGCGCAAGATAGCAAGTAGTTGGTTGTCAGGCAAAGATGGTGATCGTATTTTCAGATTGTCCCAAACACAGTCCAGCAACTTTTAAAATTAAACTAGGTCTATCACAAGAATGTGAGCAATTCTGCTATTAAAACCCTGGCTAAATGGTCTGTAGACGACTATCACCGCATGGTTGAGGCGGGCATTCTGCATGGTCGTCATCTGGAATTGCTAGCAGGCGAAATTGTTGAGATAAGTCCAGAAACCCCAATTCACTACACCACAGCAAAACGAGGTGCAAAATATTTAGAAGAGTTGCTATTAGGTAAAGCTGATGTCCGCTTCAATGGGCCCATTACACTATCCGACTCGGAACCCGAACCTGATATTGCAATTGTTCGACTTCCAGAATCATCCTACAGCGATCGCCATCCCGCTCCTCAAGATATATTTTGGATTGTAGAAGTTGCTAAAACCAGCTTAAACAAGGACTTGGAGATCAAGGCTGCGATTTATGCTACGGCTGAGATTCAAGAATATTGGGTTTTAAATTTATCTGCTAAACAGATGATTGTGTTCAGAAACCCTCAAAATGGTAAGTATGTTGAAGAATATACTCTTACACAAGGAACGGTTACACCATTAGCATTCGCAGATATTTCAGTGTCCGTTCAGAGACTTTTGCCATAAAGTGGCGTTACTTAATGGATATTGCAAATTACCGTAGTTACACGGTATGCAATACTTTTCGGTTAAACCCAATAATCTCTCTTTTGGTCTGGGGAAAGGTTAAGGGGGAAAGGGGAAAGGGAAATTCAAACCCTTTCCCTTTCCCCTTTCTCCCTTAACCGAAAAGTATTGACACGGTATGGACATTGCACAGTAGATAACTTCTATTATGCAACGCCAATTTTTTCATATCTGATAATCTTAGCTGTAACTTATGGTGTTCTGATAGCCCTTTTGGTTGACTTCTGGCTTTTGACTCCTGCCCAAACGGTGAGTGGTTGTCCAACTTGTTTATACAGTAAGCTTTCTAAAATTACGCCATTATTGTTGGCGGTGAGAGTTTTATTTGGCTGACGCATAGACTCATAAAAGCCGTTGTACCAACCATCTTTAGAGTTAAGGTTAGCTTGGACGAAATTAAATAACTGCTGCGTATAATCAGTATTATAAAGCACGTGCCAGCCGATCGCAGCTTTGGCACTGAGGAACCGCAAATCGTTGTGTTTTTGTTGGGTATCTGTGATGGTTGCCCAAGGTTCTCCGTTGACAAACAAGCTGCTGTAAACAAAGTAGGGAGGGCGATCTAAGTTATCTTCGGTGACAGCAGTTAATTGTTTTGTCGCTTCATAACGCCCTGCTTGAGCAGCTAAAATCCGATCGGCATAAGCTTTAGGCAAAGCTTGAAACCCAGTTTCGATACCATCTAAAATATAGGGTTCGCTAAGAACGTAGTTATTGGCTCCAGAGTTTTTATAGTCGCGGCGATCATAAGGAACTCCCTGTCCGTAAAGATCAACAAAGGCAACATTGGACTGATAGTCCAATGCTTGTGTAACATTCAAGCCCCAAAGCTTTAATCCGTAGGCAGCATAATTCTCATAGCCCAAGCGGCCTTCTTGATTGTATTGTTCTCTACCTTTAATAACGGCAGTCCCGTACATTTTTCCATTTTTGGTAATGCGCTTGACTTGCCAATGTTTCCAAACGTCTGTAGAAAGCGATCGCATTTCTGGATACTTTGCCTCGACAATCTTCAACCAGATTGCCATCCTTCCTAAATCAATAGCTGACCAACCAATTTCTTCGCGTTTTTCTAGTTGACCATAATTGACGGGTACGAGGGTTTTGGCATTGTAAACCTTGTTGGGTAATTCCCCTTTATATAAAGGCATTGATGCCAGGGTTTTCAACATTTTGCTCATTTTGGCTTCAAATTCAGCCGCAGGCACGATATTGAGTTCTTTAGCACTAACTAAGGCTGCGATCGCTGCTGTCTGATCCCACATACTGACGGAGGCAAAGCCATCAACGGAATTGATCAAACCAGTTTCATCATTCCAGTTGCGCTGGAAATATGACCAAGCAATACGTGCCGTTGTCATTTCCTCTGGAGTTAGTTTTCCAACTCCCGGAGCAATGTAGGGAATTATCGCTACTGTGAGTTGGTTCTTAGGAATAGCTTGACCTGGTAAAACTACAGATTTAGCATCAAGACTGGCAATGATTTCAGCTGCTTCAGCACCAGATGTAGGGTTTTGGGGTTTCTTTGGTTGTACCAACTGGCGTGAAGTAGTTTCGGATGTTGAGATTTCCGGTTTTTCTATGGAAGCTTGGGAAAGTTGCTTAGACCAACTATTTAAAATTGCGATCGCTATTACAGCTGTAACTACCCCTCCTACAGAAGCTAGTATGGACAAGTTCTTAGGTGGCGGTTGAAAATCAGAACTCATACTGATTAAAGCCTTATTTTGTAAGTCAGCGTTGTTTACGTAGTTTCACCACATACATTCTTCCCAACTTTGAAATCTAACTAACACCCAGAAGTCCACCTGACTACTACAATAAAATAGTCACGCACCCGATCTCTGGAGTTCTAGCAGTGGGATTATTTGATGATTTGAGTCGGTTTTTAGAAAACCGTTTAGAAGAATTCTTGCGTAACAATCCACATTTGGAGTTAGAGGCGCTGCTAGAACAGCTGCGTGAGCAAGAAGAAGACACATTAAAGCTGATCGCAGATTTACAATTGCAAGAGAAGCGATCGCAAGAAGAAATTCTCTCCACCGCTCAAGAAATTCAGCGTTGGCATATCCGTGTTCAAAAAGCCAAAAACGCCGGCAGAGAAGATTTAGCGACTGCGGCGGGTGAGCGAGAAGCAGCCCTGTTGCGCGAAGGAAATCAGCGCTGGGGACACATGCAAGGGCTGAAAGAACGCATTAACCAATCTCAAGAACTATTACGAAAAATCCAGCAACGGCGACAAGAGGTTCAAGCTAAAGCAGCCGAAGCACAAACAGCCCGTGATAAAGCACAAACTCAACAGCGTTTTGAAACCAGTGGCTGGTCAAATAAAACTAGCAATTATTCTAGTGGGTTTGATGACTTAGAAGAGAAGTTCCGTAGCTGGGAAACCCAAGATGAATTAGAACAAATGAAGCGGAATCTAGGGAAATAATCGCATCTGGATAAAAAGGACACCTGAAATTTATAACGTAAATGTATAATTACTTATTTTACAGTAATCATACATCGATTGAAATGGTATAACCAATCGCAGCGCTATATGGAATGCCAATCATGTCTTTCTTTTTGTTTGCATTGAAATAACGCTGACAGAGTTGATTTTTGAAGAAATAGACACCCGGATTTTTCAGTGGTAAAAAATCCGGGCAACGCATTGGCTTCCCTACAGTAATTTTGTTTTTACTTAATAAAGTATATCGACACTCCTTATTTTATAAATATTCTGTATTGCTCATAACAAATTTTGTTATTTATGTAATATTAAAAATCTTACATATTCATACTTACTACAATCATCAAACAATTAAAATTTGGAAATTGTATTTAATTTACTAATCAGGATTTATTTTTCTGATAAAGTTTACTAAAGTCAAGCCTTACCCCTCTTTACATTACGACCAAAACATCGTAATAATACCTAACTTTTCTTGACTAATTCCCAACAAGGAGAAGATAGAAATAATCTTATATTTTTCAAAGAGAGCGTGTAATTTAACACATTTTTATCTTCGCTATTTTGTGTTGTTGCCACAGTATTTTCTAAATCTTTTCCATGAGAACTGAGGCAGAGAGAATATATGTTTTTAGACATTTTAGCTAGCCTACAACGGTTGTTTGTGGGTTACATTCCTGCCGCAGTGTTAGGTAGTTTTATCGGATACCTAATAGGCATGAATAGCATGGTTTATCAGTTATTTAGGCTGATATTCCAGATACCACATAGTATCCCTCCTATAGCTTTGCTACCTATTGCATTAATAGTATTTCAAGAGAGCGAATCGGCTGCTACTACAGTAGTTTTTCTAGGAACTCTCTGGACGATGATTATTAATACAGCAATTGGTATGCAACATTTTCGTAGGCAAAATAATAACTTTCGAGTAGCTATATTCCATATATTTCATGCCTTGAAAGTTAGTATTTGGGTAGCCTGGTTTATAGTTATTTCTATAGAAATGTTAACAGGACCAAAAGGACTTGGCTTTACTCTCTGGGAAGCTTATAAAGCTGGCAATGCTGATTATATGATCCAGGTGATCCTCTACATTGGTATCATTGGCTTTTTGCTGGATCAGTTACTAGATTTTGCAGCTTATATTCTTTCGCAAATGGTTTCAGATGGGAAAAAATCTTCCTAAATTTTATCTAGTACAACACGGCAGAAATAAACCACCTATTCCAAATTAATAAAATGCTTACGCTGTATTCATTTTTAATTTTTAATTTTTAATTCCGCCTTGCGGTACTAGGCTTGCGGATTGCACCCTGCCAGCTAATAGTTTGCTTGGCAGAACGTATTCCCAAGGAACGAGTTGCTACGACTTCAATATCAACGTTGATACCAGGACGTAAAGCTGAATCAGGAATTTTGAGCTTGCCTAAAGCTAGAGTAAAACGGTTGTAGTCACGAGTCACAAGTTCGTTGGGAATATCCCCTTCATATTCAGTTTTGTAGCCAGAAAAGCCGTACAAGTTATCCTGGGCGCGGAATTTGATGCGAAACTGAGTATTAATAGCATCAGATTTCGCTGCCAAATCAACTATTTTTAAGTTGAGGTTTTGTCCTGCTTCGGCAAACTCTGCTACAGCTAACCGGGTGACATCTTTTTTGGGAATGGCATGGTTAACGGTAAATGTTGTTAAATTAGCTTCATTCTTGATGCTACCATCAACCCATAAGTCCTCGGCAAAAGTAACTTCGACTTGTTTGTTGTCAGTTAAATTAACTGTTACAGCTTGATTGCCAAAGCTGGTAATAGGTTGTTTTTCTTGCCAAGCTATTTGAAAAATTTCTTCTAGACGCTGTTCAAACTCTCGATAATCATCTGCGATCGCAGAACCAGGCGCAAGTAGAGAAGTTGCCCCTTTGCGTTGATTCCACTTGTTCTTCGAAAGGTTTACTGGTTTGTTTGTCAGTTCCGAAATTGCTAGCTGTACCGTTGGAGTATCAGCCGCCAAAGCTTCCTTGCTATTTACAATACTTAAAGTTCCTAAGCGCCCTTGGCTACCATCGCTACCATCACTGCCATCTCGCCCATCGCTACCGTCGCTACATCGATAAACCTTTTCAGTACACTTGTAATCAGGGCTACCGGGGGTTCCTTTGCAGGTTTTCACTTCCCACCTCCGCCTATGACAGCGACAACCCTCCGTACCGTTGCCACCTCTACCGCCGCGTCCACCTTGCCCACCAGTTGCCCGAACAGAAATGTTTCGTAAATCTGCCAAATTGCTGTAATACACTGTGAGGGAACCACCATTTCCTCCATCTCCTCCCTTACCGCCATTGCCGCCATTGCCACCATTTGGTGCATTTATATCATGGCTTACGCGTAGGCGTTGCCCGCCGTAGGCATCGCGTTGATAACCACAGTCAGGGCGATCGCTATGTTCCCCGTCTTCCCCATCTTCACCAT
The DNA here is from genome assembly GCF_043099725.1 of Nostoc sp. C110. Classification (GTDB taxonomy): domain Bacteria; phylum Cyanobacteriota; class Cyanobacteriia; order Cyanobacteriales; family Nostocaceae; genus Nostoc; species Nostoc muscorum_A. The sequence goes on from NZ_CP171148.1 coordinate 2,776,560, forward strand.
CTTTACCGGATAAATCAAGATTAACGGGTGAACCATTAACAAAAATGTTTTGGTTTTCACCGCTTCTACCCGATCGCCCATCGGTTCCTGTACGTCCATCTCTGCCATTATTTCTGGCTACTCTATAATATTCGTCAGAGGCAACGGCTGGACATAAAACTGAACCAGAGGCAGGCAAAAAGCTCGTAAATAAGCAGAATGTCAGCAGTAGTGGCAGCTTACTCCTAAAATCATTGTGCATTTAGTTACACCTAAAACTTTAGTTGAATTATCTACTACTGACGCTGACTTTCGACAATTTGCTCCTTTCTGTTTAGTGATGTGCCTTTCAGTTGACTGTTGAGTCGTCATTAACCTTGACAATCAGCTTGCCAAAATTCTCACCTCGAAGTAAACCGATGAATGCACGAGGAGCGTTTTCTAAACCAATAACTACATCTTCTTTATACTTAAGTTGACCAGACTGTAACCATCCAGAAACATCACGCAAAAAACCATTAAACCGATGTTGATAATCGGAAACTAAGAAACCTTTGATTAAAGCTCGTTTGACTAGCAATGGCATTAAATTAGGCCCTGATGGAGTAGATGTAGCGTTATACTCCGAAATCAAACCTACTAGTGGAATTCTTGCCCCAAGGTTGATTTGCTGCAATACAGTTTCTAAAATCACACCTGCTGTATTGTCATAGTAAACATCAATGCCATTAGGTGCAGCTTCTTTGAGTGCTGAATCAAGTTCTTGGGTTTTGCGGTTAATGCCAACATCAAAACCTAATTCTTTAACTATATAGTCTCGCTTATCGTCACTCCCGACAATTCCCACTACTCTAGCACCTTTAATTTTGGCAATTTGACCTGCTACTGCACCGACAGCACCAGAGGCGGCTGAAACCACAACAGTTTCACCTTCTTTCGGTTGACCAATATCAAGCAAAGCAGCATAAGCAGTCAGACCAGGCATACCCAGTACACCTAAGCTATAAGATAAAGGTGCTTGAGTGGGATCAAGTTTACGCAGTGTCTCACCCTTAGATACAGCATAAGTTTGCCAACCGTTATTGCTCAGAACAAAATCCCCTACTTGAAATTGAGGATGATTTGATTTAATTACTTGGCTGACTGTACCACCCACGATCGCAGAATTCAATTCTACTGATGCAGCATAAGACTCGCTTGCACTAATGCGACCACGCATATAAGGGTCGAGAGATAGATAAATGGTGCGGCTAAGAATTTCGCCTTCACCCGGTTCGGGAGTTGGTGTTTCTACTAAAGCAAAATCACTCTCTTTTGGTTCGCCGACTGGACGACTTTTGAGGATGATTTGTTTGTTCATTAAATCAGACATCAGTTATTTTCCTCTAAATTCTAAAATGTTGCAAAAAATTGTAGCGACTGTCTTGAATGTCAAGTGCGATCGTTAACAAAAAAGCGGGACTCTTAACATTGACGCAACTGGAGAACGCTGCGCTAGATTCTGTGGTGGCTGGTACGGGCAAAAAAACTAAGTCTACAGAGTTGTCTGGGGCTAAGGTAAGTTCGTTTGGAGGATTAATTGGAACCACTTTGACCTTACCAAAAACCTCTGGATTAGCTGCTAGCTTCTGTTGAAAAGCCAAAGTGGGTTTACTGCTACTAGCAGAGTTAGTAACTATGAGTTGTCCCTTTGATGCTAGAAATGGGGCTAATATCTCGGTATACCACCCACTCCCTGGCCATAATTCAACCACAGTCATGTTGGGGCGTAAACCAAAGAATTTTAGAGTTTCGGCGGGGTGGCGGTACTTGTCGCGATCGCGATTTGCAAGGGAGCGATGACTGCTAGTAAGTATGGTTTGGAGTGTTGTTGTACCATCGAAAGTTGGGGATTTTCCGCTCTCGTTAGCTAGAACACTGGGGGGCATCACAGATGCCAATATAAATAAAGCTAGAGTCAGGGTTTTTAGCAAGCCTTGGCGGTATATAAGATTTTGTCTCATAAATATTTTTTCTCCTTTCGGTCAGCATAAAGGCAAATCAATACTTTTTGGTTAAACCCAATAATCTCTCTTTTGGTCTGGGGAAAGGTTAAAGGGTAATGGGGAAAGGGAAATTCAAACCCTTTCCCTTTCCCCTTTCCCCCTTAACCGAAAAGTATTGAAGGGCAAATAGCCCCTTCTAATCGTGTTATGCCTGATTCTCTAGGTTGTTTATCGAAACAGAATTCTGACCGAAGAGGAGCGATGGCGCGAAACGCCACCCAGAGGCGATCGCACAAACAGATAACTCATAAAAGTTAGCTTTTTTCTGGTGGATCTACTTATAATTATTCCAGCATTTACCAATTACCCCCCATCACTTATGGCAATACTTCAACTGATTGAACCTGAAGTTAAAGATTTGGGTGGGTTTATTGCCCGCCGCAGTTTGCCATATCTTCATTGTCAAATGGTTGGGCCATTTATCTTCTTTGATCATGTTGGCCCGTCTGTTTTGCCACCCAACAAAGGTATCGATGTCCGACCACATCCTCATATCAATCTTGCCACCGTAACTTACCTATTTGATGGTGCTTTGATGCACCGCGATAGTTTAGGCACTGTGCAGGAAATTCAACAGGGTGCCGTAAACTGGATGACGGCGGGAAAGGGGATTGTACATTCGGAGCGATCGCCAGACAGCGATCGTCAAAAAGAAAGCACCATTCATGGCATTCAAACCTGGGTCGCCTTGCCTGTAGAATACGAAGAAATCGATCCAAGTTTCACTCACTATCCTGCCCAAACCCTTCCTACCTGGGAAGAGAATGGCGCTATCATCAAACTCATTGCTGGACAAGCACTTGGGTACACCTCACCAGTCAAAGTTTTCTCACCTATTCTCTATTTAGATGTAATACTGTCTGCCAATGCTCACTTTACTATCCCCACTGGTTATTCAGAAAGGGCAGTATACAGCGTCACAGAAGGTTTAAGCATTAATGGGCAACTGCTAGAGCCATATCGCCTTGCCATCCTAGAACCAGCAGATGAAATCAGGGTTTCTGCTGCTGCTCCAGCTCGGTGTATTGTTATTGGTGGTGAACCATTGGGTACACGCTACAAATGGTGGAATTTTGTTTCTAGCCGACCAGAGCGGATAGAGCAAGCAAAAGCCGATTGGCAAGATTGCCGCTTTGCTAACGTTTCAGAAGAAACAGAGTTTATTCCACTGCCAGAAGTGGTGACAGAGGCTAATCCCTTTTAGTATCAGTATGGCGTTGCGGGTAGGCGATCGCAAACCTAATTAAAAAAGTTGAATTATTAGTTAATTTGATGATGACTAGCTTCTCTTGGACTAAACAGTGGTATCCAATAACTCCCGTCAGCTATCTGGAACCCTCTTATCCGACCCCTATCACTTTGCTTGGAAAAAAGCTGGTAATCTGGAGAGACAAACATCAAAATTGGGTAGCAATGGATGATAGTTGCCCCCATAAATTGGCGCAGTTATCTTTAGGAAGTATCAATGAAAATGGAAACCTAATGTGTCGTCATCATGGTTGGTGTTTTGATGAGACGGGAAAATGTACAAATATTCCGATGTTGAGTGACGAAAAGGCTTTAAAAGCTGCTTGTAATAGTGAGCGATCGCAAGTAACAACATACCCTACTCAAGTGCTACAAGGATTACTATGGGTCTGGGCAGATAATAGTCCTACTGCCTTTGAAGATAGTACTTCCAAGCAACCTGCCCTGATGCCAGAATCTCAACTTGATAGCTCGTTGACCGATTGGTTTATGTCAGAAGTTCCTGTTGGTTACACTGTCTCTGTCGAAAGTAGTTTTGATCCTTCTCACGCTCAATTTTTGCATAAAGGAATTGCTGGATTTTCTCCAGAAAGAGCTATCACCATGCAATATTTTGAAGTATTTGGAGAAATGTCTGCTGAAGATGGTTTTACTTTAAAGCATTCTGGTTACAATATTTTTAACAAAGATATGGATGCGACTAGGAAGTTTACTCCACCGTGTTCTAATACAACAAGCTATAAATATTCTAACGGTAAATCTGCTTTATTTCAGTTGTATTTTGTGCCCACAAAATCAGGTTATTGTAAACAAATTGGTAAATTTATTGCTGATAGCCCTCCACAAAAAGGTAATTTCTGGTTTGAGCTTCTGCCCAAATATTTGCAAACTGGGTTAAAACATTCATCTAGCTATAAGTTGAATAACCAAGATTTATCAATGATGCACTCTCAAGCTGTTAACGAATCTGTGGTGAATAAAACTTGGCAAAAGTCATATTTTATGCCTTCAGTAGCTGACGTTGGCATCGTTACTTTTCGGAAATGGTTAGATGAATTTGCCGGTGGTAAACCCGCATTGCAGGGAGTAGCAGAAGTACCTTTTCAAGAATTAAGTGATGAGCAATTATACGATATCTGGCACAGACATACAAAGCATTGCCCTAGTTGTCGACAATCTCTAGTTTTGATAGATAAAGTCAAAAGTTTTTGTCAAAATTTGACGCTAGGATTGACGATTTTAGCATTGTTACTAATCATAATTAATCTACCTATAAACATAGTCATCACGCCAGTTTTACTTGGCATACTAAGTTTAATTTGTGGCTATAAATTAGATTCAATTCGAGAACGCTTTCTCAGCAGTATTCCCAAAAAAGGTTTACCCGTAGTTGAATTATATGAAAATTAACATCAGAAGTTTGTAGTGGGGACTTTAGTCCTCATCATCAAGTTTCACGCCTTAGTCCATAACTTTTACCCAACAAAGTGGGCAACTTGCCTTAATTGGATGAAGTCGAACTCAGCTGTCGAAGAAACTCAATATTCAAATCTAACTTTTCTCCTAACCAAAGAGAATAAATCGCGTGGTCTGAGACAGCATCGCCTGTCTCAGGGTGGACGAGAATATCTAATCCCTCACGATTAAGCATTAACCAAGGAACGACTTTATCAAACTGATTCGGTAAGAAAGCAACTTGATACATCCCTTTTGGGTGAGGCCCAATAGGCTTATCAAACCAGCGTCCGAGTTGTACGTCAAATCTAGCGCCCAATCCTTCACGTATACGCGCAGCGACATCCCGACTCGCAGCATCGAAGTAAACATGAGCATGAAAACCAGCGATCTCAATGGTATCTTCTTTCATAGATCCACTTTTTGCTCTCAACTCTAATTTTGGGTAGAGGACTTTTTCTTTTTCACTGAAAAAGCGATGTCTACGACGGGCTACGCCTACGCTCAATTTTAGCCTAATACCGTGCAGTTAAGGATAGTCTGTAGCGATTTAACTCTATAGAGGCCATTAATTGAGGTAATTGGGTAGTTGAAAATAAACCAAATTCAGAATTTGGCTGGCAATGATTTATGCAATATTAGTAGTCTGTCAAATTTAAATTGATGGTAAGCAAGTTCGTAGTAAGGACTTTAGTCCTTCTCTTCTAAACCCTAAAATCCTTACTACAAACCCTCAAAAATCTTTTGACAAAGTAGTAATTAGTTAACGCTTAAAGTACTTGTAGTTTCTTTGACAACTTCATCTTTTTTAACAGCAGATGAAAGATGCACAATATGAACCGAACAAGAAGCATGGTGAAGAACGTAGTTACTCACACTACCGAGAAATAGTTCCATTAGCCCAGAATGACCCCGCCGCCCCATAACAATTAAGTCAGCGCCATAACTATGGGCTAAGTCACAAATAATTCTGCCAGGATTACCAACATTTTGCGTAAATTCTGTATTTACACCTGCTGTATTAGCTTGGGCAGAGAAAGATTGTAACATCTGGATTCCCAAATTTTTAAAGGTATCCCACTGCTTTTGGTATAACTCAAAGCTTTGACTAGTCAATCCTGGATAGTAGTCAAAATTAGACATCATAGGTACGTAAGGGCTACCCTCTTCTTCTGGAGATAGGACATGGACTAACATTAAACTAGCTTGTGTTAACTTTGCTAAACTCAATGCTTCTTCAAAAACTTGTTGCCCTATTTCCGAGCGATCTAATGCAACTAAAATCTTTTTAAACATCATAATAGACCTCCTATTTCATTGGTAATTGGTCTTTACTGTTTCAGATTTCCAAATGCTGGATTGTCAAAAATGACTAATCCCTCAACTATGTTTAGCGATTTTTGAATTTAAATATTGTTAAAGGTTTTCGCCCCGTGTTTATATATATAGCAAAACAATTTGAGGAACTTGTGAGGAGAGCAAGTATTTATCTTTGATTACGAGCAATAGTTCGGTTTTATAATATACAGCAAACTACGTATATAATGTTTTTCAAAGGCGAGTACCTTGATTCAAAGTATAGATTTATCAGATGAATCTTGTCTCTTCCACTGCCAAAAACTCATGTAATTCTTCTATACTGACTGAAGTACAGTAAATATCAGATTCTATTTTATAGACTTCCAAAAAAGATGCGATCGCTTCATTAAGTTGCTTGATTGCTGCTTCTTAATTTATCCCTTGTCCTACCAGTTCATTTTCTAAGCATAAAGCAACCCAATAACCCGCACTCTTTCGCAAAACTGTTGTGTAGAAGTCCATAAATGTTTTCAACTTGCTACATTTTCTTATTTTAGTGATTGATAATATTTTAGGGCTTCATCTTTTGATAGTAGTTTTTCTTCCTCTACTTCCTCTATGAGTTTTGCTAAACCGTAATTCTCAAGAATTTCTTCAATTTTTTCAAATTCAGCTATAGGAATTTGTACGGCAATAGGTTGTTGATTTTCGTCGAGAACATAATTTTTGTGAACTTCAAGCATTTTATAACTCCTATGTGTAAAAAGCTTGGTGTCAGGTAATTAGACTTTAACAGTTTATCGCGATCGCATGAATTGACCTCTCCCCCAACCCCTCTCCGTTGGCATAAGCCTGCCGTTAGGCATAGCGGAGAGGGGAGCCAGATTTTTCCCCCTTCCCTTGTAGGGAAGGGGGTTGGGGGGTTAAGTTTGTGTGCAAAGTGCGAAGGTGCGATCGCGCTGATAGAATAGTCAATTAGGTGAAACCATTGTTATCTTTGTACTCCTAAAGCTTGGCTGCAAATGACATCTATGAAATCAATAAATGGTTTATTTTATATTGTTTACTTAATCCTATAGTTCCAAGTTTTAATAGCTAAATCAATATACCATCCCAAATTAGTAGGAGTATTTTTTTCCTGTGACCTCCACCATTCCCAAATAGAATCATCAAAAGGACGGGTAGCACCTTTCAGGAGATAGATGAATAAATCTAAAGTATTTATTGAACCTATTGAGGCTTGAGATAAATATATATTTGCACTTGTCCATTTCGCCATACCATGTCTATCAAATGATAAACAAATCTTATTATTAGATTGATCTTCAAGATTAATGGTAGTCTTAGTACATACCAACCATTCAACGACAGAATCTTGAGCAAAATGGCTGTTATTTGCAGCTAATACAAAACCAAATCGTGCTACTGGAATTTTGATTTTAGTTTTAACCGTAGTTGGCAACCAAAGAAACAACCATATTCCTTTACTTGTATTAGTTATTTCAGCTAGTTTCTTATGATTTTCTCCTTCACCAGTACCATATAATATTTTTCTATAAGTAGGACTAACCATTTCCTTGATTTTTGGTTGAGCCATAAAAAGCTCTCTGATAATTCTAAAATTTTGATGAATATCTACAGGCAAGTTACTTTTAAAGTTATGAGTAAAAGCTGGTAAAAGTTTACTTTGCAGGTCTTCATTTTGTAAACTACCAGGTAAGCCAAACACAGGGTAAAGAATATCATAATTCTTACCTTCTAACTGGAACTTAGCACCTGTTGTCTCATATTCAACATGGAATTTCCAAAAATATATATCATCTTCAAATTTTGATGCTTCTTTATCTGTATAGTTATCTTCATGAAAAGTAGGAGCAATAGCGATTAATTTGATCGGCAAAGAGTAATCGATTTGATCGCCAAAAGATTGATTTTGTAAAATTATTTTTCGATATCTCAATAGCTGTGATACTAATCCCCTATCTTCTTCATTTTTTAATTCAATAATGATTGCTTGTTTATCTAATTTGCTACAGCATAGTAAATCGCAACGCTGCATTTTGAGACTATACTGACGTTTAATTAAAACTAATTCTGGGAATATTGTGTCAAAATAAGCTTCAATATAATCTTCTAAATATTGTTCAGACTGAAAGCGGATTTCTCCGCCAATATAGATTAATTTACGATTCGCTTTGTCTGACTCCTCATTCCGTCTCTTCGAGTTGGTTGTTAAATGTTTCGATTTTAGGTAGGGCATGAAAATTTTTAAATATAATAATCTATATACAAATTATTATATTTTTTATACTGTTAAAAATAGTATAAATACTGAAGTATCATCTATTTTAACAGACTCTCAACTTCCTCATCAGTAAAACCAAACTGGCGAAAAATACGCAAAATATAACCAGGAGACATTTCTCTTGCACCCATATCTATAGGAACTACTCTTCTTTTACCATCAACTTCACGAGTATATAAACAATGGTCGCCTTTTCCTTCTCTATGAAATGTGCAACCTGCTTGTTCTAAAAGCTTAATTAACTCTTTTGGTTTCAGGGAAGGTATATTTTTAGGCATAAACCTTCCTTAATTCATATACCTCTAAATCTTGTTCTTTTTCTTCAACAAATAAAAATTCATGTAATTCATCTATTGAAACGGAAGATTTATAAATATTACTTTCAGACTCATAAACCTCTTCAAAAGATTCAATTGCTTCTTTCAGTTTTTTAATTGCATCTTCTTGACTATTTCCCTGTCCGACAATGCCATTTTCTAAACATAAAGCAACCCAATAGCCAGAATTTTTTTTGAGTACGACGGTATAAAAAATCATTCATTCCTCCAAATTAATAACTATTTTTTAAAGTTTCTTCTAATGTAAAAGGAGATTCTTGAGGAAAGAAATTTAATTTAATCCCTGTCTCCTCAGATGCTTTGAGACGAGCTTTTTGATAACAACCTTCAAATACTTCTGCAAGTAGAGGTTGCAAACTGGGACTATCTTCTAATAATGTTTCAATACAGATACGCTGTTCAGAAATGGTACTGCGCCAACTTTCACTACGTTTTTCTGGTTGATATTGCCATTTAAGCAAGTGCATCAATAGTACAATTAATCTATTTTTTAACTCGCGTTTTTCACTTCTCCCCATGCTTTCAATTTCTTCAATTAGATTAGGTATATCTATTTCATTAAAATTATTTTCTTTTAACTGATGGGCAATTGTTTGTGTCCACAAGTAAAAATCTTGTTCATAGAGATTTTGTTCATTTATAAAAGATGGACTATTCATTAATATTCCTCTTGGAAACACTAAATATTAGGTGGGCATAACACCCACCTAATTAAACTATATCAACAAAGCCTGCTCCTCTTGAGAAATAACTCGCCCTTCATCCTCAAAACCGAGGATTTGATCAAAGTTCAAATATCGATATAAATCATCGGCAAAAGGCTCAATTCTACTCGCCACAATATCCAAGTATTCCTGCACTGTCGGAAGCCGCCCCAGTAGCGCACAAACTGCGGCTAATTCTGCTGAACCAAGATACACTCGCGCATCTTTACCCATGCGATTATTGAAGTTGCGGGTAGAAGTAGAAAATACTGTTGTGCCATCAGCAACTCGCGCCTGATTACCCATACACAAACTACATCCTGGCATTTCTGTTCTAGCACCCGCAGCCCCAAAGACGCTGTATACACCTTCTTCTTTTAATTGGTGTTCATCCATGCGCGTTGGTGGTGCTATCCACAACCGAGTTTTCACTTCACCTGCGCCTTCCAAAACTTTCGCTGTTGCCCGATAATGACCAATATTCGTCATACAAGAACCGACGAATACTTCTTGCACTGGATCATTAGCAACTTCCGATAATAACTTAACATTATCGGGGTCATTGGGAGCAGCAACAATTGGTTCTTTGATTTCGTTTAAATCAATTTCAATTATTTCGGCATACTCCGCATCGGCATCACCTTCTAATAACACGGGATTTGCTAACCATTCTTCCATTTTTGCCACACGGCGCAGCATAGTACGCGGATCGTGATAGCCCCGTGCGATCATATTTTTCAGCAACGCTACGTTAGAACGCAGATATTCAGAAATTGTCTCTACACTCAGCTTAATTGTACATCCGGCACAAGAACGTTCGGCACTAGCATCGGTGAGTTCAAAGGCTTGTTCAACTTTTAAATCTGGCAAACCTTCTATTTCTAGAATTCGCCCGGAGAAGACGTTTTTCTTGTTCTGCTTCTCTGCTGTCAGCAAACCTTTTTGAATTGCCACGTAGGGAATGGCATTCACGACATCGCGCAGGGTGATACCTGGTTGCAATTCTCCTTTAAATCTTACCAAAACTGATTCTGGCATATCTAAAGGCATGACACCCAAGGCGGCTGCAAAGGCTACCAACCCAGAACCGGCGGGGAAGGAAATACCCAAGGGGAAGCGGGTGTGAGAGTCGCCGCCAGTTCCTACGGTGTCGGGTAGCAGCATCCGGTTTAACCAAGAGTGGATGATACCATCACCGGGACGGAGGGCGACACCGCCACGAGAAGCAAAGAAATCGGGGAGTTCGTGATGAGTTTTGATGTCTACTGGCTTGGGATAAGCTGCTGTGTGGCAGAAACTTTGGATCACTAAGTCTGCACTGAAACCAAGACAAGCGAGTTCTGTCAATTCGTCGCGGGTCATGGGGCCTGTGGTATCCTGAGAACCAACGGTGGTGATGATGGGTTCGCAAGATGTGCCGGGACGCACACCAGGTAATCCGCAAGCTTTACCTACCATTTTCTGTGCCAAGGTGTAGCCTTTACCTGTATCAAAAGCTTGCTGAGGACGGGTGAAAACTTTGCTTGGTTCTAAACCGAGTGCAAGACGAGTTTTGTCGGTGAGGGTACGCCCAATAAGTAGGGGGATGCGTCCACCTGCGCGGACTTCATCGAGGATGGTATCAGGTTTAAGGTCAAAGGTGGAAATGACTTCGCCTGCTTCGTTGGTGATTTCGCCTTTGTAGGGATGGATGGTAATTACCATGCCGGTTTCGAGTTTGGTGACATCGCACTGAATAGGCAAAGCACCGGCATCTTCTGCTGTGTTAAAGAAGATTGGCGCGATCGCACCACCTAAAACATAACCCCCAGCGCGTTTGTTTGGCACAAAAGGTATATCATTTCCTGTATGCCACAATACGGAGTTAATTGCAGATTTACGTGAGGAACCTGTACCAACTACATCTCCCACGTAAGCTACGGGATGCCCTTTTTTCTTCAATTCCGCAATGGTTGCCAAGCTTCCCGGTTGCCGTGACTCTAACATCACTAAGGCGTGTAAGGGAATATCTGGGCGAGTTGTGGCGCTTTGGGCGGGGGATAAGTCGTCGGTATTGGTTTCGCCAGGAACTTTAAAAATGGTGACAGTAATCGCTTCTGGAACTGTGGGGCGCATGGTAAACCATTCAGCTTCCGCCCAAGAGTCAATCACCCGTTTGGCGAAAGGATTGGTTTTAGACAACTCTAAAACATCGTGGTAAGCGTCATACACTAAAAGGATTTTGCTTAAGGCGTTGGCGGCGTAAGCGGCGATGGGTTCTTTTCCTTGTCCACCCATTACCAGAGGTGTTTCGGATGAGTCGGAGACTGATACAGTGGGCAATTGCAGCAAATCGATTAAAGATTGCACGTTGTAACCACCGATCATTGTGCCCAGCAATTGCACTGCTTCGATGGGCGCAATCAACGGACTGGTGATTTCTTCCTTAGCAATGGCGGTGAGAAATCCAGCTTTGACATAAGCTGCTGGATCAACACCAGGAGAAACGCGATCGCTCAATAAATGTAATAATATCTCCTCTTGACCCTTTGGCGGATTTTTCAGTAATTCACATAATTCTGAGGTTTGCTTCGCATCCAATGGTAAAGGGGGAATACCGAGTGCTGCTCTTTCAGCAACGTGTTTACGATATTGTTCTAGCATTTTTATGTTCTCCATTGGGATGTTCTATCTTTAATTATGAAATATTTTTAGTCAATACTTGGCTATAAGAGTTTAGCTTACTTTTATTACCGAAAGCCTTACTGCTAATCGGTTGCTCGCAGGTTTTTTTATACTGAAAGTTTGAAAAGTATTGAGCGAATGGAATTCTAAAATTCTTGTTCTTTCTATGTCATAGTCTTGACCTTCATCTGTAAAATGGCTATCTCCATCAATTTCAATTACTACTTGTTTTTCTAGAAAGATGTGTGTACACCGTAGCTTAAAAAAGGAGGGGACAAGAATTAAAGTCCCCCTTTTTAAGGGGGATTTTAGGTGGATGTAAAACGTTTTGCTACCAAGAAGAGGACTTTTCAAACATCCTCTAACGCGCTTAGAATGCCGCGAAGTCTTTATTTATGCCGTCAAAAAGGCACAAGAAAAGTATAAGTTTAAACTCTATGCTTTGTGCATCATGTGCATTACCTGCTGGAAGCAAAACAGCCAGAAGATGGGTTGGCGTTGATTGGCAAAAAATTATTTTCGAGGCAAAGTTGCACTAAAGTAGCGATCGCATGTAACAGGCAGTCAACTGAAAACATGACGTTCTCTCCCGCCTGTTATACCATCAGATTAACGGGAAAGAACGTCACAGCAGACCTAAACCTCGCACTAGTAAATGAGCATCAATGTCAGCTTAAAACAATCGTCCACAAGGAATTGTTCCACGACGAATCGCATGATTGCTGGTTTCGGAATCATCCGCCCAGAAGAACTGTTTTAGATTGCTGGCGCATTCAGAATTGGGCGCAATGGCGATACCTTCGTTGTTAATGTTTGACATCGAACTTGGGCGTTCGTAACCCTTGCGGATGATGAATTTGCCTTTCGTTGACGAGCCAACGGCGGTATCGATGGCGAGCAGGGTTGAGCGGTTGCTGCAATTGTTGTCGCAATACGCCCATAAAGTCTCATTATCGCGGTCAAAGGATAAATCCATGATCTTTGTATTACCACTGGCAATGGTAGCAATACGCGTATATGTAGAGTCGGAGTTGAGCGCGTAGGCATAAATTTGTCCATTTGCTTCCAATCCAACAAAAAACAATCCCGTGCCATGCAACGGATAATTGGCTGGGTTGTAGAGCTGATTGGTACTTTCATCTATGAATCCATTAGCTTGTAAATAACTATCTGGCACCCATGCGATCGCTTCCAAGCCTAAATTAGTGGAGCTAACCGTTGGCAAATTAGAAGTTAAGTTCCATTCCTTAGTAGCATTGAGGGTGGTGGCACTGCTGCTGCTGTCATAACTCAGTACGCTGAAGCGGTTGGAGCCGCTGCCATCTCGCTCAGTAGAGACGTAGATAGTTGTTGAAGAAAGCTCGGCTTTGGTCACGCCTTCCGCATCTGGCGCACCAGTACCATTGGGATAGCGCAACGTTTTTCCAGAACTCCAATTATTAGCAGTATTTTTGACGAAAGTGCTGCCGTTCCAAACCAGGTTATAGAGTTTTGATGGCGAATTTTGCACTCCCCACAACACAGCTTGTTGCATTCCAGTCGCTGGGTCGTAGAACAAACCGCTGAGATTACCACCGAACTGGTTGGAGCCATCAGCAGTGACTACAGTTGTGCTGCTAGGCCATGCGCTGTAGGTGACAGCGGCCGCTACCAATTTCGCACTCAATAAACTTATGCCACAGGCAAAAAACAGCTTTGTGAGCGCAAAGGAAGATATTGCTTTACATTTCATTGTTTGATAATCTCTGAAAATCATTGAAGCCCATGAGCCGTCCAATTTTCGATGTGTAAATTGTTTGGATTACGCGGCATCACAAAAGTGGTGGTGAAATTCACTCTAGCAATTGGGCATGACTTAAAAAATTATTATTGGTTAAAATTTTGGTTAAAATTAGTTATTTTCACGAAATTTTCGCCACACCAAAAAAACTGCTTTTGGAATGTCCAAAATTGTCCCGAATACAAGGGTAATTGAAGCAGCCCGATCCACAAATCGCTATATACTATTATATAGTCCCAATCAAAGCCTCACAGATACATATTAAATCTCTAAAGCCTGGAAATAAAATATTATTATCTCTGAAATTTTAAGATTTATCAGAACAATCGCTGAATATAAATTAGCTTAGGTTGTATCAATTAGAATTAATCATGGAGTCTCCCACAGCCTTTTTATCCCCCAACCCAAATTTTTAAGTAAGCAAAAACCTCTCAAAGTCCTCCTTAAAAAGGAGGATTTAGGAGGAGCTACAACATTTTTATTTTGTAGAGGTATGTGTATACGCCGTAGCCTAAAAAAGAGGGGTTAGGGAGATAAAAAAGTGCCTAGATCACAGCCAACCAATAACTTTTAAAGCAACCTCTTAAGCTAGCTCACAAAATCGTTCCAGTTTCTTTCAAATAAACCCGTGTAAATGGTTCATCTTCAGCCAAAGTATAATCTTCAATCAACCCTTTGCGACGGATAGAAATATCATTGCCTTTTCTAATCACCACAGTAGAACCATCAAAGACATCCCGCGCCAGCATCATCTCAGTTTCGGTGGGATTATCCAAAACCACGATATTACTATTCGGGTAAAACATCCCCTCTTCATCTAAGATGTCTTCCGCATATTCGGCAATCAGCAAATCAACTTTGGGATGACGGAGTAAAGTTTGGACGTTGCTATTGTAATTTTTGCTTAATACTTTTTTCGAGCGATTCACAAAAACTGCATCACGACAAACAGCGCCAATTGTCCAGTTGGGATGTTGCAAAAGGATATGGTCAATTGTTGTTTGCAGTTCTTCAACTGAGATTTTATTAAAGGTGATAATCGGTATCCTCGAATCTGTACCCGACTCAAAAAAGGTTTCTAGAATATGAGAAGGTACATCAACACTTTCACCTTCAGAAGGTTTAAGATGCATTAAAACTCCTGGTGCAGCGTTGATTTCTAGGATAGCGAAGTTACTAGATTTCCAAGATTCGGAGAGACTTTTGGTAATGACATCAATACCAAGGCAAGTCAACTGGAAATGTTGGGCAATATCTTGCGCCAAGATAATATTGTCATCATGAACTGTGTGGGTTGAATCGATGCTCATACCCCCGGCTGAAAGATTGGCAACTTTACGCAGGTAAACAGTGCGTCCTTTTTCAATCACGCTGTCTAGTGATAAGCGCTGTTCCTCTAAGTAAAGTTCCATCGCTTCATCAATCTGAATTTTACTCATGGGTGAGGTGGGCGTATCTAAACGTGCAGGTTTGCGGTTTTCTAGGCGGATTAATTCTGCAAGCGTTAAGTGGCCATCACCGACAACCGATGCTGGACGGCGTTCTGTGGCGGCGACAAATCTACCATTGACACACAACATGCGAAAATCCGATCCTGAAATACTTTTCTCAACAATTATCCTAGTTACTTGATCTTCAGGAATCGCTGCTAATGCTCTATTATAAGCAGATTCCAGTTCTTTTGAGTCTTGTACGTCAGCCGTAACGCCAATTCCTTTATGACCTACCACTGGCTTAACTGCCACTGGGTAGCCAATTTGTCTGGCTGCTGCCAAGGCTTCCTTTTCAGAAAAGACGATATCGCCTTCAGGGACTGGGAAACCCAAGGTTTTTAGAAATGCTTTGCAGTCATCTTTACGGGTGGTAAACTCTGAATCTAGATGACTATCACAGTTAAATGTGGTTGCTACTCCCCGGACGTGTTTTTTTCCAAAGCCGTATTGCATTAATCCTTCTTCCCACAAATAAAAGGCGGGAATACCTTTTTCGTAGGCTGTTCGCAATAAAGCGTAAACTGTGGGGCCACCATAGACAGATGCGCGAAATCTATTTTGCAGCCTCACTAGCTGCTCCTCAAAGTTAAAGTCTTCGTCTTGGGTAATGGCTTCAAACCAATCCCAAACAAAATAGACGACCTCTCTAGTTGTGCGTTCATGTATTGATTGGACGCTAATTCGCGCGAAATCTGGATATGGCTTAACACTCCAATGCTTAAGGTGCAAATCCATATCAAGCTTTCCGACTTCGGACACAACTTGGGCAAATAGATGGGCATGGGACTCGTAGCTTTGGCTGCCCAGATTTGGATAGCGATCGCCAATGCTGGCAATATAATCTTCTATGGGCAAAGGCTCTCTAGAGTCAACTAGAGCAAAGTCAAATACTAGCGCCCCTGCATCTAAATAGGGGTTGGGGCCAACATAATGCTTGAAGTTGAAAATATCGAATACATCCGTTCTTCTAGCATTAATGCGAACTAAGTCACTGCTTTTTTGTAGAACCATTGATTACGAACCTTTGGCTAAACACCCTGAAATTTCTATGCTGAGTAATCGTTACTCAGACTTGTTGATTGGAGGCTGATTCAGATTAATTGTTGGAGAGTGATGGCAAAGCCATTGATCTAATCAGAACCTACACTAACCCTATTAGTAAGCATTTTTAACTATCTCAAGGCATAATTAAATTTCTTTTCGTCAGCAAAGAATCAAGAATAGTTACTTCATCCTTATGAATGGGCAAAGATATAACCTTTGAAAGGTGCAACACGCATCCCAAAATCTGTATAAGTAAATATGCGGTATTGAAAAGACAGCAAAGCATGAATAGCACACAAGCTGATCTAAGAGATGAAATTCGAGAACTTGCTGAGGAAGCTTTTCACCAAAAGCTGATCTCCGGTCATGGTGATGGGCCTGACATAAATGAATATCAAATCGTCTACCAAGGTAAACCCAGACATCTCCCACTAGAACAAGCACGTTTTTTCTTGACTAACTTGCTTTACAGAAGTCGCATTCATTAGGATTTACCATCAGATATCTAATTTGCACCCAGCGAGAGTTAATACCAACAATTGCATGATAAATTTTCAATCGGCAATTTAGAAACGCAGTCAATAATGCCTCTAGAAAATCTCTCTAGAGGCAGTTGGTTTTAGGGTTTTTATTTAGTAAAAGAAAATTAATTCTGAGGATAGCTATTTTTGTATGTAATTTTCCTGAAAAATCTTTTGGTCTAATTGCAAGCGAAAATCTCAATACTACCTTCTATTAGGTAATCTACCACAAGGAAGATTTGATAGTTTAATTGTCATGGTTTAGTGAAATTTATTAACTCACATCAGGGGGCATCATGGTGGAAAGTAATCCCAAACGGCAGTTGGTAATTATTGGGGGAGCAGAAGATAAGGATGGAGATTCTCAAATTCTGCGAGACTTTGTGCGACGCGCTGGAGGTACGAAGGCGCACATTGTCATTATGACGGCAGCAACAGAATTACCAAGAGAAGTGGGAGAAAATTATATTAGAGTTTTTGAGCGGCTGGGAGCCGAAAATGTTCGCATTATTGATACAGAAACCCGCGAAGACGCATCATCATCTACCGCATTAGAAGCAATTCATAAATCAACTGGGGTATTTTTTACTGGTGGAGATCAAGCTCGCATCACCAATATCCTCAAGGATACTGAAATTGATGCGGCCATTCATAAACGGTTCGCGGAAGGTGTAGTTATCGCCGGTACAAGTGCGGGCGCTGCTGTGATGCCAGATAAAATGATAGTTGAAGGTGATTCGCAGACACATCCTCGAATTGAAACTGTGGAAATGGGCCCTGGTCTAGGCTTTTTACCAGGAGTGGTAATTGACCAGCATTTTTCTCAGCGTGGACGTTTGGGACGCTTAATTTCAGCTTTAATACTAGAACCTGCTGTTTTAGGATTCGGTATTGACGAGAATACCGCTATGGTCGTAACCGATAATCAAATTGAAGTGATTGGTGCAGGTGCGGTGACAATTGTTGATGAATCAGAAGCTACATACAACAATATGGGTGAAATCTTGAAGGATGAGTCTTTGGCGATTTGCGGAGCAAAGCTTCACATTTTGCCACATGGATTCAAATTTGACTTGAAAACCCGCCAACCTATCCTAAATAGTGGCTCTGTGACTAATGTATCTGTACCTGTTGCTTGAATCAACACCTAACTTTTTACAGGTGCGTTTTACTTGAATAAATAATTAATAATTGTAGATTATTGGCATTTATCTCTTGAATATCCTCCCAAGTACTCTCAGAAGTAGGGGATACAGCCCCCCTTTTTTCATGAAGAAAGGGGGGATTAATTTTTAATATTCTTTATCTTAACTTTAGCAAACTGTTATGAATAAGTAATAAGCTGTTGTGCTTTTAATTTGCACTAATATTTTTTTCAATATGATTGTGAAGTGGGCAATATGAGCGCCCTGATAGTGCAAGTTGTATACGTAACAGCTTATCAACTCTACATAATCATACACTTAATATTTATTAAACGAATTATAAGTATAGGTAATATATAAAGAAACGGCTCGGTAAATGAATTAATTATGAAGTTAAATTTGATAGAAAATTGGTATAAATAAGTAATAATTAATTCAAACTATATCTCGAATGCCGATCAACTTCTATGACAATCTACTTTTATAGCACTCGTGAAGAATATGGTTGTTTCTCTAACTTTTCGCCCCACGGGTTTCAATTAGATGGATTGTATTGGTCAACCAGCGAACACTATTTTCAAGCGCAAAAGTTTGTGGATACACCTCATGTAGAACAAATCCGCCAAGTTAAAACACCTAAAGATGCGGCAAGAATGGGGCGTGAGAGAACCCGTCCACTACGTCAAGATTGGGAACAAGTTAAAGACGATATCATGCGGCAAGCTGTGCTATGTAAATTTAAA
Source organism: Nostoc sp. C110 (assembly GCF_043099725.1). Taxonomy (GTDB): domain Bacteria; phylum Cyanobacteriota; class Cyanobacteriia; order Cyanobacteriales; family Nostocaceae; genus Nostoc; species Nostoc muscorum_A. The sequence goes on from NZ_CP171148.1 coordinate 2,795,323, forward strand.
ACTCATACAGATATTAGGAATATCTTACTTTCCACAGGTAATGCAGAAATTGTTGAAAACTCACCCATCGATTTTTATTGGGGTTGCGGAGCCGATGGTAGCGGTAAAAATATGCTAGGAAAAATTTTAATGGAGGTGCGAGAGAGCCTGCACCATACATACAGCGCAGATGTTGATTGTAAAAGCGTTAAATGATGCGCTAAGGGACTTCCAAGAAATAAATTATCCAAATAAACGAACCACAGAGACACAGAGAACACAGAGAGAAGAGAAATAGAGAGGGTTCTTTCGTCAGTTTTGGGAAATTTTTTATTTGGAAGTCCCTAAACAACCTGATGAAAGATACCTTCTGGTTTTGGGAATACTATATTTACCAGCAGACTTCAAAGGAAGGGGTTGATGCCTAAAGGCGAATGGAATAATAGATCGAAAAATACAATTCCCCTACAATTACCCATAACATACTTAAAACCAGTGAAGCGTAATACAATTACTCATGAATTTGGCTCTGGTTCACATGCAGAAATACTACCTCCACAGGAAAATGATGACAATTTATCGGAAGCATCCAAGCTACTACGGCAAGGAATTCAACAGCAGCAAGCTGGTGAATTAATTGCGGCGTTGAAGTCTTTACAACAAGCTTTGGGGCTGTTTCAGGCAGTTGGGGATTTGCAAAAACAGGCACAGGCGCTTTCTTTTTTAGGATTGGTAACTTATAGCGCTGGAGACTATAAAGGTGCGATATCTTACTCCCAGGAGTGTTTGTCTTTGCTCAATAACACCTCAGATTTAGCATTGCAAATGCAAGCACTTTCCCATTTAGGGAATTCATACCGTCATTTGAATGACCATAACAAGGCTATTGAGTTTCTAGAAAAGTGTTTGAAAATAACGCAACAGCTGCAAGATAAACGGAGTCAAGTTGCAGCACTGAATAATTTGGGATTGGTGTATAAATCTTTGAGTAACTTTACACAGGCTATTGAGTATCAGCAGCAAAGCCTAGAGATTGTGCGAGAACTTAAAGATAACTGGGGCGAGGAACAGGTACTCAAAAATTTGGGTAATGCTTGGTATGCTTTGAATAATTATCCCAAAGCGATCGCTTATTATGAGCAGTGTGTAGTACTAGCACGCTCCTTAAAAAATGTTCGTAGTGCTTCTCAGGTACTCAAAAATCTGGGTAATGCTTGTTATGCTCTAGGTGATTATACTAAAGCTATTAAGTATTATGAAGATAGGTTGCTCTTAGCTAGAGAAATTCAAGACAAACGTAGCGAGGAACAATCTTTAGGTAGTTTAGGAGTTGCTTGTGAAGCTCTGGGTGACTATAACAAAGCAATTACATATTATGAACAACGTTTGCTCTTAGCTAGGAATATCAAAGACCGTCGTAGTGAAGAAGAAGCTCTTGATCGTTTGAGAGTTGCTTGCTACGCTTTGGGTGATTATGCTAAAGCTATGCAATACCAGCAAGGAACATCTTCAAATAGTTAAAAAGCAAAAGAAGGAAACAATTCAACCTTAAAATTACTCGGATAGATCCATTGGCCCCATTCTATTTTGTTGCTGGAGATATCTGAGAACCTCTGATGTATCAACTTGGGGAAATTCCGCGTAGAAATTACTCACACTCCAAAAGGGTTCTGGTGTTTCCAAGACGATTGTGCGATCGCCCCACTGTTCTAACCAAGGTAGCAATCTTTGTGGTGCGACTGGAGTACATAGCCAAACTGCTGCTGGAGACAGTGCTTTGATAGCAGTTGCCGCTACTGCTATTGTCATTCCTGTAGCAATGCCATCATCAACTAAAATAGCCGTAGCATTCTCGGCATTCACCTGCGGACAAGCAGTAATTAATTGAGCCTCAAGAGACTTAGCTTGGATGATAGCTTTATTTAAAGCCACTTCGCGCAACCTTGTATCATCTTTAAACCGAAATAGCTTTTGATCAGTCCAAAGAACATTTCCGTAAGTAGTCACTGCACCAATTGCTAACTCTGGGTTTTCTGGATGGCTAATCTTTTTCGCTACAACGATTGTCAACGGACAATCCAATAGACGCGCTATTGGTGCTGCTACTGGTATACCCCCTCTTGGCAAAGCATAAACAATTGGTACAGGTTTTATCCCAGAAGCAATAGTTTGCTGAGTCAAAACATCCTGAATCACTCGCGCTAATAACTCACCCGCATGGGTGCGATCGGCAAAAAGCGGGGTCTGTGACATGGGTTCCCCCAGCATCTTAGGACGGCACTGCTTTTATCATGACTGAATTTTGTCTCAAATTAACTGATACAATGAGATTTTGTATAAATAATTAAGTATTCAGCAAAAGTCTATTTATTCAGATAAATCTGCAACCAAAGCAGTATTTAACTCAGAAAAAACAGCTAGCGCTGATATCAAAATCCTAATTTTCATGAGCAGCGAAACTCAACTCAGCCTCTTCGACGACTCAACCTTTAACCAACGAGAACTAATTCCTACAGACGCTAAAATTGCGATCGCTCCCGGAACTTATTCCACCATAACGGAATTGACACAGCATTGCGATCGCTGCCACCGTTGTCCATTGGGAGACACTCGGACTCATGCTGTCGTCGGACGCGGTAATCTCAAAGCCCCAATTATGGTTATTGGGGAAGCGCCTGGTCAAAATGAAGACGAAACTGGTTTACCATTTGTAGGTAGATCGGGGCAATTGCTGGAAAAAATTCTGGCATCGGTAAATCTAACTACCGAGCATGATGTATATATCGCTAATATAAATAAATGTCGCCCACCAGATAATAGAGTTCCTACTCCAACAGAAGTGGCGGCTTGTCTACCCTACTTATTAGAACAAATTCGCCTAGTTGACCCTAAAATAATCTTGTTAACAGGTGCAACTGCTGTCAAAGGTATCACTGGCGATAAGCGAGGGATTACGAAAATTCGCGGACAGTGGCTGGAGTGGGAAGGGCGTTTATGTATGCCGATTTTTCATCCTTCCTACTTACTGCGTAACCCTTCTAAAGAAAGAGGTGCGCCTAAATGGTTGATGTGGCAGGATATCCAGGCAGTGCGGGCTAAATTAGACGAATTCCAAAATAACAATTAAAGAAGAATTCAGAAGTCAGAATTCAGGAGTCAGAATGAATGAGTGGGGGATTCAGACCCACCACTCATTCAAGACCACTAAATCGGAGATTTAGTGGGGGACTTAAACCCGTTTATTCAGACGCTCCTGCGTCGCTAACGCTGCGCTATCCGCCACTAGCACAGAATTCAATTCTGAATTCTGGCTCCTGACTCCTGAATTCTGTTCGTTAAACCTCGTCTACCTTGAGAACCGTAGTTTTGTTGGTTGGGTGCAGCGATCGCGTAACCTAACATAAATAAGGTGGTGATGTTGGGTTGCGTTTCACTCCACCTAACCTACTAGCGTGACTTCCATGACTTGAATCAAGCCATGCTCAAGGGTAAATCGATGGGCCACGCGCTCATCGGCAAGAACGGCTCCACCCAAGTCACGCACGAGCTGATGCACATCGACCAAAATGCGCCCGTCTTCCTCCGAATAAAAGGAAACCGGCTCAACGTGCGGATTGATCTCGCTCCATTGCTCCGTCCAGTAAGCGCGAACTTCTTCAGGCCCACGGACAAAACCGCCTTTGAACGCTTTCGGCCAAGCCACGTCCGGAGTCATGAGGGCAAGGGCAGCGTCAATGTCTCGTGCGTTGAAGGCCGCGTAAGCCGCACGGAGCAGTTCGATTTCTGGTGCAGGTTGATCTGACATAAGAGGTATGGTGAAGGATATGCAGCAGGGTCTAACAATTTATTATACCGTCAAAGCTAAGTAGTGTTATCTTTGCGGGACACAACTACGCGCTAATTGCGATCGCCTGTTTTAATTGAGGTGGAAGCGATCGCAGTTGAGTTAAGTTAGCATTACATCAAGTTAGTCAGGGAAATTAGCCCTTCTTTCAATTAAGTTATATTTTGATTAACAAATATTCTGGTAATGGATAGCTTGCTGACAGCAAGAAAGGTAGGGGTGAGGTTCTAAGAACAACTCGTAAGCGCAGCGCCACATTGATCTTCCTTTGTCAACCAACCTTTAACACCTTGATATTCAACCTGCGCCCAATCTCCCTGACAGCCTAACAATTTGACAGCCGTATTCGCAGGAATTGTTCTCACTTTTTGGCTTTCTTGACTATTACTAGCATATAAATCTACGCCATTAGTACCGTAGCCCTGTGTTGTTAAACCTAACTTTGGCACAAATACCCATCCAGTTCCTTGAAAACCATTACTAGCATTAGTAATTTGTACCCAATCTCCAGTAGCACCAATAACTTGAACTGTTTCGTTGATAGGTATTTGTCCTAAAATTGTGTTATTTGTACTTGCACCACTCCGCACATTTAAACCTTGTGGGTCTATATCGGTCACGTAGGCAAGAATATCGCACTTTTGGGGATTAGTCGATTTCGCTAAAGCTATTTGATGAGCTATACCTGTATTTAGCATCACACTAATACAACTAAATACCAATCCTGTTACTAACTTTGATGATGCCTTTTTCACTTTTTTTGTCATAATTTGCTCAATTTTTTTGCTTCAGTACCTAAGATTTGAGTTTAATTTCTATCTCATAATCTACCCAAGCAAATTAAAGATAAGTTTATAAAATACTTATCTAAAAATATGTAATACAGACCTAACCCCCAGCCCCTTCCCTTGAAGGGAAGGGGAGTAAGATTCAAAGCCTCTCTCCTAGGTTTGGAAAGAGGTAAAAACTGTACTGTACCCAAGCAAGAACCGCTATAATTGGTATTTCAAGACGCGATAAATCGCGTCTCTACATTAGGGTTTTGTTGCTCTATCTAAACTGTATTTATCTATAACAGGTTACTTCATATCGTAACCAAACAAATTTGGATCTACTTCTCCTAACTGCAACTCTGCCAAACCATATTCTGCCCATCGTCTCTCTACCATCGCCGCCACATCTGGGTCAGATTCCAAAGGCGAACCCCATTCATGGTCTGTTTCCGGTGGAATCTTTGTAGTCGCATCAATTCCCATCCGTCCACCTAAGCCAATTTTTTCACTGGCAAAATCCAAGGTATCAAAAGGTGTATTTGGCAAAATAAACACATCTCGCACTGGGTCAACTTTGGAACTAATCGCCCACACCACTTGACGCGGATCACGAATATTTATGTCTTTATCCACAACAATGACAAATTTGGTGTATGTAAATTGTGGTAAAGCACTCCAAAACGCTAAAGCTGCCCGTCGTGCTTGTCCGGGATATGCTTTATCAATGGAAATAATCGCTGCTTTGTAACTCAAAGCTTCCATTGGGAGGAAGAAATCGACAATTTCAGATACTTGTTGGCGCAGTATGGGCGTATAAATACGATTTAGTGCGATCGCCATCATCGCTTCTTCTTTAGGTGGACGACCGCTAAATGTTGTTAAGTAAATCGGATTTTTCCGGTGCGTCATACACTCAAAGCGAATCAAAGGCGAATCTTCCACGCCGCCGTAATAACCCATGTGGTCGCCAAAAGGCCCATCTGGTAAAACTTCTCCTGGTGTAATCGTTCCTTCTAAGACAAATTCGGAATCGGCGGGAACTTCCAAATCTACAGTTTTACATTTCGCCAACTGCACACCAGAACCGCCGTATAGTCCAGCAAATAGCCATTCTGATAAATCTACAGGGATGGGTGTGGCAGCTGCCATAATAATTAGAGGATCTACACCAAGTGCGATCGCTACTTCTAATTTTTTCCCACGTTCGGCTGCTTTTCGCAAATGCCTCGCCCCACCCCGCACTGATAACCAGTGAACCGTCATCGTATTTTTAGATTGTAGTTGCAAGCGATACACACCTACGTTTGGTGTACCCGTCTCACAATCTTTGGTAATTACTAGTCCCAGCGTGATAATCTTGCCAGCATCACCAACATAAGGACGTATCAAAGGCAACTTATTTAAATCTAAATCATTACCTTGAAGCACAACTTGCTGACAAGCGGGAAAAAAGTCTCGTCCTGGTTTCGCCTTCACCACATCAAACAATACTTTCCCAAAATCTATCGCCTGAGAAATCTTCTTCGGTGGTTTTGGCTGTTGCAGCATACTTAATTTTTTCCCCAGGGTTTCCAACTCCTCTGGATGCTGCATATTCATCGCCCAGCAAATCCTTTCCACAGTTCCCATCAAATTCACCGCCACCGGAAAGGAAGCGCCTTTGACGTTTTCAAACAACAACCCTGGGCCACCTTTTTGCAGCATTCGGTTGGAAATCTCAGCAATTTCCAATTCTGGGTCAACTAAAGCTGAAATACGCCGTAATTGTCCCTTTTCTTCCAGAATTTTAATGAATCCTCGCAAGTCTCTCGCCATTGTTCTAATAAAGCTGATTATTTAAGAAGTGTGAAGCGCTTTCTTATATTATGGGGTATTGGGGATTGGGCACGAAGCACTTCTACTGAGCCTGTCCTGAGCGTAGCCGAAGGGCGAAGCCGTAAAGCCTGCGGCATACCTACGCTTAGGGCGCAGCCTCTCCAAGAGTTGTATTGGCATTAGGAAAAAATAAGGAAGAATACGTTCAATAATTTTCCCTTGTCTCCTTGTCCTTCACTCCGTCATCTACCCATTTGAAAAATTGTTGGTTTTAATTGGAAATTAACCTATTTAGTCACTTTTCTTAACTGTCTTTTCCAAAGTATTTAGTTATTGTATCTAGGGATACGCATTTATTTTTTATAAATAAGCGCTAACCTAATCAAACATGGCCAGAATATACTATACCTTCCTGGCAGGCGGTTTTGTTATATAACCCCTGCTAGGTTTATTTATTACAAGCTTGTACTAGTTCATTTTTCTTTACATAGTTTGATTTTATTGTGCCAGATTACCTACTGACGAGGGGACTTTTAAAACATCCTCTGAAAGTATGGGTATCTGAAACATAGCTGAAAATTGCTATTTATCCGAATTCACAAATTTTCTAGAATTTTAAAATATCTAATGATTCTTCTATTTCTAAATCTAATATTCTTTCTCGTGTATCCTTGAGTGCTTCTAGCTTACCTTCTTTACGATAGATGTCTGCCGCTTTCTGAAAATCTTCAATTGCTCCCTGTTTATCTGCTATTTCTAAACGAATATTGCCACGATTGTAATAAGCATCGGCATAATTATAATTAATTTGTATTGCTTGGGTATAATCTTCAATTGCTCTCTCAAAATCTCCTAAGTCAGAATGAGCATTGCCACGGTTATAATAGGCATCAGCATAATTAGGATTAAGCTGTATTGCCTGAGTGTAATCTTCAATTGCTCCTTCAAAATCTCCTAAATCAGAACGAGCATTACCACGTTTTTTATAAGCTATAGCATCTTTTGGATTAATCTTGATTGCTTGAGGGAATCCCGGCTGAGAACCTAATAAATAACGAGCAATCCCACGGTTTTTATAAGCATCAGCATAATTGGGATTAATTTTAATTGCCTGGGTATAATCCTCAATTGCTCCTTGATTATCTCCTATATGAGAACGAGCTTCAGCCCGGTTTTTATAAGCTACGGCAACATTAGGATTAATTCTAATAGCCTGAGTGTAATCATTGATTGCTTCTTCTAATCGACCTAGTTGAGACAGAGCTAAACCTCGTTTATTGTAAGATTTGGCATCCTGAATATTCATCTGGATTGCCTGAGAATAATCTGCGATCGCAGCTTCATAATCACCTATCTGATAGTGAGTCAAACCTCGTTTATAATATAAATCAATATCGCTAGATGTAACTTGTAACGCTTTACTATAGTTAACGATTGCATTTGTATATTCTCCTTTTTCAAAATATTCATCTCCCAATTTTGCATAAAGTGTATTTAAATCTTCATTATTATTATATTCAGGTTGAAAAAAAGATTTGAGTAACTGATTGTTGGTTGGCTTAGATAAAATTTCTTGCTTCGGAAGATATTTGTAAATCGATGGTTGTTGTCTAGAAGAATTATTTAGAGAAGATTGTAACTGTTCTAGATAGCACCATAAACCTCCACCATACAACAACTGGTCTATCCCAAAGGAAATTTTACCAGTCTTTAACTTAATCATCCGGGTTGGGAGAAACCCAGCTAAAAAAAGGTGATACTGAGATTGTGCTTCATTTACATCTTCTTGAATCAAAATGCAAACTACAACTGCATTTTTTTCAACTTCTTCAGAACTGATTGACCATCTAACTCTATCAATATTACCGTGACGAGATTTAACCTCGATACCAATAGAGGGGTCAGAAGTCAAGGTAAAATCTATATTGCCATCGCCGCCGAATCGCTTTTCATAATCGACTTCGGTAATAAAATCTGCTAAACGTTCCTTGACAACTTCCTCACCCAACTTCCCTTTAAGATAGCTAATAAACACGTCACGGACTGGCGAAACACGCTTATATTTCTCAGCCATCAACCAGCAAAATTCCCGTAGTGCCTTTAATCTGTCTCCAGAGATTATAGTTAATTCACTATATTGACCTTCGGTTTCACAATGAAGCAGACAACCAGATGTTAACCTTTTAATAAAATCAGACTGTAGCGATCGCAGTAGTGTAATCCAGTCCATTTATATTTCTGCGAATCTTTTGATGAGATTATTCTATTAAAATATCCAGTCGCCGTAAACCTTTTAATTAGCTTTGCAAAATTTATATCAGTTTAGGTGCGGCCATGTCTGATTATGCCAAAGTTTTGACTGCTAGGGAAGAGTGTAAGAGTGCGTAGGCGTAGCCCGTCGTAGACATCGCTGGGAGGATAGCCAAAAACGCTTATCGGGTCGTTGAATCTCAACTCGTCCACAATGCCGATTTGCGTAGGCGTAGCCCAACCTAGGCATCGCCTATATGATTTACCATGCGGGTTCAGCAGTTGCTTTCCAACGCAAGGCGACAGCAACGCCTGCCTCACCATTTTTCCTCCACCCACTTCAACTTCAAAGCATTACTGACCACTGGATAGCTATGAAAATTTGTTAAAAGTTATGAATTTTAAATCAAAATTATTTAATAAATAAATCATAATGTTCAGTAATTTCTAATTAACAATGTACTTGTATATAGGACTCATATTTGATTTTTGAAAAAATTCAGTGTAACTCAAAGAGGCTTCTTGCCTATTGCCTATTGCCTTCCTACGCAAATAATTTCAGAAATCAAAGACGCTTGATGACTCGCTACCGCTTTGCTATCGGATCGCTACATAAGCAGATATTAGGAACTTTTATATATGAATTACGATGCTTTCATTGTTCCACCAGGTTCAAAGATTTCTCTGAAAAAAAACTATGACCCAGCTTATAAAGCTGATTTTAATGAAAAAACTGATGCTGCAATTAAATTACAGGCAGATATTGAGCGATTAGCGAATTTCCAAAATATTCTCTATGCTCAAAACACCTACGCATTGCTGATTATTTTTCAGGCAATGGATGCTGCTGGTAAGGATAGCACAATTAAACACGTGACCTCTGGGGTGAATCCGCAAGGATTTCAGGTGTTTAGTTTCAAGTCCCCCAGTGCGGAAGAATTAGACCATGACTACCTGTGGCGAACAATGAAGGCTTTGCCAGAAAGGGGTCGAATTGGGATATTCAACCGCTCATATTATGAAGAAGCACTAGTAGTTCGTGTCCATCCAGAAATGTTAAGAAAGCAACAACTTCCTCATTTTCCTAATGGAAATAAGATATGGAAGCAACGCTTTGAAGAAATTAATAATTTTGAAAAATATTTAGTAGACAATGGTGTGATCGTTCTGAAGTTCTTTCTTAATGTTTCTAAATCAGAGCAGAAAAAACGCTTTTTAGAACGGATTGAATATCCTGAAAAAAATTGGAAGTTTTCAGATAGCGATGTCAAAGAAAGAGCTTTTTGGGATGATTATATGAATGCTTATGAAGAGGTTTTTAATAACACTAGTACAAAATCGGCCCCTTGGTATATTATTCCTGCCGATCGCAAATGGTTTACACGTCTGGTAGTCGCCAATATTATCTGCACAAAACTAGAAGAACTCAATCTGCAATACCCCATAGTTAGTGACGAACATAGGCAGCAACTTTTGGAGGCAAAACGCATTTTAGAGCAAGAAGATGAGCAGACAAGTCTAACAGATAAAGGCAAAAAAAATAAATTGGTTTAAATATACTGTACAATTTATATAAAGAAAAGATGAGCAGTCGTACAATTTATTAATGCTCCCTGTAAATAATAAGTTTGGTTGGTACTTACAGCCGAAAAATCATGATTCAGATGGCAGAAGATGCCAAGAATAATCCACCCCACTTTACTAATGCTGCCTTTGATATTGTGGCGATCGCAGCCTCAGCCGGTGGTCTAACTGCTCAAATTAAAGTGCTATCAACTCTACCCACACAATTCCCAGCCGCGATCGTCATTGTGCAACATATTTCTCCTGAACATCCGTCATTCATGGCAGAAATTCTCAGTCGGCGCACGCATATTACCGTCAAGCAGGCACAGGAAGGAGATTATCTCACCCCAGGAACTGCTTACATTGCTCCACCCAATCGTCACTTGTTGGTTAACGATGACGGCACACTTTCCTTATCACAGTCGAAATTAGTACATTTTTTACGTCCTTCGGCAGACTTATTATTTGAATCGGTTGCAGCCAGTTACAAAGAAAGAGCGATCGCCATTGTCCTTACTGGAACGGGTAGCGACGGCGCGATGGGAGTAGAAGCAATCAAAAAAATGGGTGGTACTGTCATTGTCCAAGACGTAAAGACCGCCGAATTTTCCGGGATGCCCTCAGCTGCGGTTCAAACTGGCAACGTAGATTTTATTCTCCCCCTAGATGAAATCTCCAGGGCTCTGGTGACTTTAGTCATGGGAGAATGTAACTAAGCTAAGAATTAGGGAGCAGAGGAAATATATTTTGGAATAAAAATGAGTCTTTGATACTCATTAATGAAGCTTAGAACTCCTTTAATAAGTAAGTTCGCGTAAATAATTGTCGTTGGGATAAGGCAATAGGCAATCTTGCTACAGGTATAAGGGTTTTAGCCTAGTTGATTTTTCTTTACATAGTTTGATTTTATTGTGCCAACTTACTTAAACCTTTAATACTCGTAGACAAGTATAAAAACTTTACTCTTATGCCCCCTATCCCCTACGCCATACCTTATGACTTCCGCAGACAGAGATCCCAAATTTGAAAATCTACTGATTTATCTCAGACAAAGCCGGGGATTTGATTTTACAGGCTATAAACGCTCGACTTTGATGCGCCGAGTCCGCAAGCGGATGCAGTCATTGAACATAGAAAACTTTGAAGAGTATTTAGACTACCTAGAAGTTTATCCAGAAGAATTCAATTATCTTTTTAACACTATCTTAATTAACGTCACCGCTTTTTTTCGAGATTCATCAGCTTGGGAATACCTAGCAGAGGAAATACTGCCTAATCTGATTAGGAATAAAAATACTTCTGACCAAATCCGCATCTGGAGTGCTGGCTGTGCTTCTGGGGAAGAAGCTTACACTTTAGCAATGTTGATGGCTGAAAGATTGGGAGCAGAGGAATTTCGCCAACGGGTGAAAATCTATGCCACAGATGTAGATGAAGAAGCTCTCAACCAAGCTCGTCAAGCTACGTATTCAGCAAAAGATGTCCAGGCAGTATCTGATGAACTGCGGCAGAAATACTTTGAGATTGTCGGTAATCGCTATGTCTTCCGTCAAGACCTACGACGCTCAGTGATTTTTGGCCGTCACGATCTGCTTCAAGATGCGCCCATTTCGCGCTTAGATTTGCTGGTTAGTCGCAATACATTAATGTACTTTAATTCTGAGACTCAAGGGCGAATTCTGGCGCGGTTTCATTTTGCACTTAATGATACTGGTTATCTATTTTTGGGGAAAGCAGAGATGCTATTGATGCATTCTAGTCTCTTTACCCCAATAGACTTAAAAAACCGGATATTTAGTAAGGTATCGTCGGTTAATATACGCGATCGCCTCCTAGTTATGGCAAATTCAGTAGATGACGAATCTAGCAGCCGTGTGTCTCGACATTTGCGGCTGCGAGACATGGGTTTCGACACATCACCAATAGCCCAAGTAGTCATTGATATCAATGGCTCTCTAGTAATGGTGAACGAGCAGGCACGGACTTTATTTGGCCTTTCCCCCAAAGATTTAGCTCGTCCTTTCCAGGATCTAGAACTTTCCTATCGACCGATTGAATTGCGATCGCTAATTGAACGGGCTTATGCTGAACGCCGCCCTGTCAGCCTGACAAATGTAGAGCGCTATTTGTCTAACACAGAAACCCAATATCTAGATGTGCGAATTACGCCTTTACAAGAAACAGACACCAGTTTTTTAGGTGTTAGCATCTCCTTTCTTGATGTCACTCGTTATATTAAACTCCAAGATGCTCTGCAACGCTCCCAACAGGAATTAGAAACTACTAATGAAGAACTCCAATCTACCAATGAAGAATTAGAAACTACTAACGAAGAACTCCAATCTACCAATGAAGAATTAGAAACTACCAACGAAGAACTCCAATCCACCAATGAAGAATTGGAGACGATGAATGAAGAACTCCAATCGACTAATGAAGAATTACAGACAATTAATAACGAACTGAGCGAACGCACCACAGAACTTAATCACACAAATATTTTTTTGATATCTATTCTCAGAAGTCTCCAAACTGGAATAGTGGTAATTGACGGCAGCTTTAACATCTCAATTTGGAATTACATGGTAGAGGATTTATGGGGACTGCGAACTGATGAAGTTCTAGGAAAGTCTATCTTCAGCCTAGATATTGGTTTACCCGTCGAGCAGTTGCGATCGCCACTCCGCGATTGCCTATCTGGTAAAAAACAATTTCAAGAAATGATCCTTGATGCTACTAATCGTCGAGGTAGGCAAATAAAATGTTACCTGGCAATCACCCCGTTACTTGGCATGGATATACAGGGAGCAGTTTTAATGATGGCAGATGTAGAGAGAGTCCATAGTATGATTTCTAGTCAAGATATGGAGGAACGGCGGCAGCAGGAATAATTTACCTTGATTTCTCACAAGTGAGAAATCAAGGAGTGTGGGAGGTGTGGGAGGTGTGGGAGGTGTGGAATGTGTGGGAGGTAATGCAGCGTTCATTGATGTGCATGATATGCAGTTATTCAATTCCTCCTCTTTCTCCCCACACTCCCCACACTCCCCACACCCCCCACACTCCCCACACTCCTCTGCCTACAGTATCGTGAGAAATCCGGATTTGCTTGTACTGCTGGAGTTATAGTTTCCGTGGGCAAAGCCTACGCACAAGATTGTAATTGTGATGCTGATACTAAGCGTTATTTTTAACACATACTGCGTAGGGGCGTACAGCTAGCTGTACGCCCCTACTATAAACAAATTGCTCCATCCACGATTAAAATCAATTTGCTAAGGTACTCAGCTAAATTAAAATTCTGGAGTTTTGTGACTCTGTGATTACTCAGTTACCGACTATCAACGTCCTAAAACAGCCCACTAGCTCTGCTTGGGTTGAACAAGCGATCGCTAACTTAGACATCATTTTACTCGACCACTCTCACTGTGAACGCAAAGCAGCAGGTGTGGCTTTGAATATGATGTTTCGCTACCCTTCCAATACTAAAATGGTGCGGGAACTAACTGCGATCGCCCGTGAAGAGCTAGAACATTTTGAGCTAGTTAACCAATGGTTAGAACGCCGGAATATTCCCTTAGCTCCCTTACCACCGCCTCCCTACGGCGCAGGTTTAAAAGCTCAAGTTCGCCCGAAAGAACCTGAGCGATTTCTGGATTCCTTACTAGTCACTGGTTTAATTGAAGCTCGTTCTCACGAACGTCTGGGACTATTAGCTGCTCACTGTCCAGAGCCAGAGTTAGCAAAATTTTATCGTGGCCTAATGGCATCCGAAGCGCGTCACTACGGTATATATTGGGTTTTAGCTGCTACTTATTTCGACAGAGAAATTGTCATGCAACGGCTTGATGAATTAGCAATTGTCGAAAGCGAGTTGCTGGCGACTTTGCACCCAGAACCTAGAATTCACAGTTAGTAGACTAAGGCAACAGATATGAAGCTTCAGCTAACACACCTGAGACTACTTGTCTCCAACTACAAAGATTCTTTTCTGTTCTACCGGGATCTGCTGAAATTTGATGTCGATTGGGGCGATGAAGAGAGCGGATATGCTGAGTTGAATACCGGATATCTCAAGTTGGGTTTGTTCAAAAAAGAATTAATGGCTGAAGTAGTTCCAAGAATTGAACAGCCTTCATACATTGTCAATCGAGATAAAATAGTCTTGGTTTTCGCAGTCGATAACGTGGATGAGGTTTATAACCAAGTAAAAAATCAGAATTCGATCGTTGTGACGGAACCGCAAGATCGCCCAGACTGGGGAATTCGCACCGCTCATTTTCGCGATCCTGATGGCAATCTCATCGAAATTTACAGCAATCTAGGAATTGTCAGTTAAAAATTGGCTGTCAAAAACTATCCCATATCTAAACTACAAATTTAGCTTTAACAGTAAACCTATTGCACTATAACTAGGGGACATATTCTCAATCCGTCCCCTACAAGTTTTAGGTATTTCTAGCCTTTAAAATTCCTTGTTCGTTAAAGTTAGAATAATATTTAATTACAGTTCTAATCATGCTAGCTTCGACTATTCAGGTTCACTGTCTATATAGATGCTGGCTTTTTTTGAGGACTCTATTTATAAACTTCATATAGGAATCCACTTTGATTTTTGTTCGCGCAGTTTGGTGGTAGGAAAGAAGGCTTTTTGAGCTGTACGGAGTTTTTTCAAAAATCAAATGTGAGTCCTAAGCCTTGTCTACCTTGAGAACCGTAGTTATGTAGGTTGGGTGCAGCGATCGCGTAACCCAACATAAAATTTGGTGGTAATGTTGGGTTGCTTTTCACTCCACCCAACCTACATAAATATATCTTTTAAAAAACTCTAGGTCTCAATATAGATGAGGCTTATATACATAAATTTGCTAAAAGAAAAGGCAAATTTTATATAAATTCATATTTTATCAACTAAACCTAAATTAAATAAAGCATAACCCAAACTTAATCAAAATAAAATACTTTTTCTTCAGCATTATGTAAGTAACCAAATCATCCTCATGACATTTTCAAGACGTAAATTCTTTGCAATAGCAGGTACAACTGCTGTCGGCACTTTGATGGTGTCTCCTATGAAGGGTCTTCTTGCCCAACAAGCCTATGGATCAAGATATGGCATAGGATATGGGCCACTTTTACCAGATCCCAATGGCTTGTTAGATTTACCAAGTGGATTTCGGTATCAAGTTATATCTCGCACAGGCACTCTCATGAGCGATGGGAGTTTAGAGCCTAGTAATCATGATGGAATGGCAGCCTTTCCTGGGCCCAGAAATACAGTAATCCTGGTTCGCAATCACGAACTTAGCAATACTTCTGGTACAAAAGTACAAGTGCCCAATCCCTACGATCCTATTTGCAGAGGTGGCACTACAACTCTGATTGTTGGACGCGATCGCAAACTGATCAAAGAGTTCAGTTCTCTTGGTGGAACCATTCGTAACTGTGCAGGTGGTCTAACTCCTTGGGGTTCATGGATTAGCTGCGAAGAAGATGTAACCATACCAACTGCGACGAATGGAGTCACTAAGCCACATGGTTATAACTTTGAGGTTCCAGCTAAGGCCACCTCTCCTGTTGAACCAGTACCTCTAGTTGAAATGGGACGGTTTAATCATGAGGCTGTAGCTGTAGATCCCAAAACTGGAATTGTTTATCAGACTGAAGATAGTGGAAGTAGCCTCTTCTATCGTTTTATCCCGAAACAGTATGGCAATTTAAAAGCAGGAGGCACTCTCCAAGCTCTGAGGATCAAGGATAGACCAGAGGTTAACACCACTACCGGTTTCGTAGTAGGACAGAAATGGGATGTAGATTGGGTGACTATTCCTGAGCCAAACCCTACTACTGTAGATAATGTCAGAGTCCAAGGTCGTAGCTTAGGTGCAGCCCGGTTTAACCGTGGGGAAGGCATTTGGTACGATGACAACAAGGGCAAGAAAGACAAAAACGGCAAGGATGACAAGAAGAGCAAAGGTGAATTTTACTTCACTGCTACAAGTGGTGGCCCTGTAGGGGGTGGTCAGGTATGGCGCTACATTCCGGGTGAAGAGACAATTGAACTGTTTGTCGAGTCTCAATCTAAAGATGAACTCGATATGCCCGATAACCTAGTCGTAGCACCTTTTGGCGATCTTATCCTCTGTGAGGACGGAAGCGGTGACAATTTCTTGATAGGTATTACTCCCAGTGGTGAAATCTACAAATTTGCACGTAACGCCCTCCAAACTGGTGAGTTTGCTGGAGCCTGCTTCTCACCCGATGGTGATACTTTGTTCGTTAACATTCAAAGCCCTGGTATTACTTTAGCTATCTGGGGCCCTTGGACAGGTTATAGAGGTTATAGAGACTAAGATAAATGTCAGCGTAGGCGTAGCCCGCCGCAAGCATTACTACTATATCGCTGGATTATCCTTGCTAAATAGACTTGGGGAGGGGAAGATAATTCCTCTCCCCAAGTCTATTTATTGACATCTTGAGAGTACCACCTGAAACTGACCATGCAAGAATTGCTATTTGCTGAGTAAATTGGGATATAGAACCAGAAAATTTTCTGTGTAAACTTGACCAGCAAATGGTAATGAAAAACTATTATCAAGATTTTATAATTCGTGATTGGGTCGCCAGCGATCGCACCAGAGCCGCCGAAGTCATCAGTTATGTATTATCAGAATACGGTCTGGGTTGGGAACCCAACGGCGCTGACCGAGATGTATTGCGAGTAGAGGAATATTATTTAGCTACTGGGGGGGAGTTTTGGGTAATTGAACACCAAAGCCAGTTAGTAGGAACTGGGGCATACTACCCCATACACCGAGGTGAAAAAGCTGTAGAAATCCGCAAAATGTATCTTTTGCCCAGCATTAGGGGTTTGGGATTAGGGAAATATTTGTTACAACAGCTAGAAGCAGCGATCGCAGAGCGTGGTTTTGGGCAAATTTGGATTGAAACCGCCAGTGTTTTGGTGGAAGCAGTCAAGCTGTATGAAAGTAACGGCTACACTCCATCAACGGGAGTAGAAACAACACGCTGCGATCGCGTGTATTTTAAGTCATTAGTCATTGGTCATTAGTCATTGGTCATGGGTCATTGGTCATTAGCTAAGAACAAAGGACAAGTGACAAAGGACAAGTGACTAATGCCAAAGGACAATTCTAAATGCACACTTGGATTAAAAATCTCACGGGCTTACTTAATCTTTTTCTCCAATCCCATTGTCCACTATGCCAACGCGCAACTTCCCAAGAATTTTGTCACAACTGCACCAGACAACTTCAAAAATGTCAACGTAAAGACCCAATGTCTCTATGGAAAGGGCCAATACCAGTGTTTGGCTGGGGAGAGTATGGTGGCCCAGTGAAACGAGCGATCGCTGTGATGAAATACGAAAATCAACCCCAAATAGCCCGCCCTTTGGGTCAATGGTTAGGAGAAGCATGGTTGTTAAATTCACCGAGGCGAGATAGCCAGCCTGTGGTGGTTCCCATTCCACTGCACCCTAGCAAGCAAAAGCAACGTAAATACAATCAAGCTGCACTAATAGCACAAAGCTTCTGCGAAATAACTGGATTAAAATTGAAACTAAACGGTTTAGCCAGAGTCCGAGAAACTGAAGCGCAATTTGGTTTATCGGTATCTAAGCGAGAAAAAAACTTGGCTCAAGCTTTTGCTGTCGGACAAGAATTTCGCGATCGCCCCCCAAATGTTCCTGTGCTGTTAGTGGACGACATTTATACTACTGGTGCTACTGCCAGGTCTGCTGTGCAAACTCTTCGTCAGTATGGAATAGTGGTCTTAGGATTAGTAGCAGTAGCCACTGCCGTTAAAGACGGATAAATTCCAAAATTAATGAGCTAAATTGAACAGATAAGCGCATAAATCGACCGAATTACTCTATTTTTGTGGAAAAAATTGCTTGAAATGTATGAATAAAGTTTTTGCGGCGGGTTTAAAACAACTCATGATTATTCCTGCCACATTGCTGGCAATAGGTGTAAGTACAAGCGCAGCTTTTGCTCAAAATAAGTTGTATAGTCCAATTCCTTTATCTAACAGTACTGAACTTTCCGATAGCCTCTCAGATAAAGACATTCCCACAGGTCAAGGTGGGTTTGCTCGTGATTATACTGTGAAGTTACAAAAGGGCGATAATTTAGCAGTTGACCTGTCATCTGAAAATTTTGACAGCATCATTACACTGCTAGCACCTGATGGATCGACTCTGGCAGAAAATGATGATGGCCCCGATGGTAGTAGCAATTCCCTACTATTTACCCGCATCGTAGAGACAGGGAATTATGTGATTCGTGTCCGGTCTTTTGGGGAAACTGGGGTTGGGGCTTTTAAACTCAAGGTGACAAAGCTGCAACCGATTAAATGAATTGGGAATTGGGAATTGGACTTGGGGACAAGGAGAATTGGGGACAAGGGGAAAGACTTATTTCAAGTTCTCACCTCTTGTCCCCTTGTCTCCCTTGCTCCCACATCTTAAAAAACGGTCAATATGCACAGAAATAAGGCTTCAGTCCACTCGACGACTGCGCCGTAGGTGTCTCCGGTGTGTCCGCCTAATTTGTGGTTGAACCATGCACCGGTTAAAGTAGCGATCGCACTTCCAGCAATTATCATTGCCAGTGCGAGAAATAATTGCTGTTTATCTATCAGCACAAGTAAACCACTCAAACTTAAGAGCAAAAACAATCCTGGTAACAAATCTTTGTAAGAACGAATGGCTTGTTTGTGAAATGCACCTTTGCCGGTTGGTTTCAGATAAGGATATCGCGCGATCGCTACCTGTTGTCCCCAACGTCCCCAGCCACAAGCAGCCATCAGCAGCAAACAACGGTTTTCTGGCATATCTGTTAAGGCTGTGATTTTGAGTAGCACCAAGGCGATCGCAGTCATTGCTCCAAATGCACCTGTAGCACTATCTGCCATCACCTCCAGCCGCCGATTTGGGTCGCCCACTGCTAAACCATCGGCAGTATCCATTGCCCCATCTAAGTGCAGTCCTCCAGTTATGCCGATCCAAATACTTACTACCAAAGCACTACGAGTTAACACTGGCATCCCAAGATAATCCATCCCCGTATCCAGTAACCCTAAAATTCCCCCAATTATTAACCCTACAAGCGAAGCAAGACGTGCCACTCCCTGAAAATCTAATCCGTTCAAATACGGCAATGGAATACTTGTGTAAAATATAATACTAGCTGCCAGCTTTAACAGCAGCTTTTTCCACCACTGTTGCTGTTTCGTCATCGTAGTTACATTAATATTTGGCTAATTGCTGGATAATCACCATAATTTGACTACAATTGAACATCAGTAAACTTTAAAGCTTTAGATAAGATTTACTTCTGTTAGAGATTATCACTGAAAATTTTGTTATGCTGGTCTAAGTAATAAATAAAAAAATTTGAGTAGTTTTTTATACAAAAATAAAATGATTCAGGAAATTAAAATTCCATCAGGAATCAAAATTTGTGTTTTGTATTCGTTAACTAAAAACTTACTCTAAATTGTTAGACGATTGCCCCACAAAATTGATATTTTTTTAAATGTAGGGAGTAAACAAGCTATTCAATTTTGACAGTTTAGCTCTGTTATCGCTCTCCTTAGCTCAATCGCTATTTTCCTATGAGTCACCATCTACCCGACACCAGGATACCAGCTCCGTGCATTATTAACACGGGCATCATTGTGAATAAGCTCGACATCCGGCGATTGCTGGCAGATTTAGGTCGAGTCCACTACATCTACACCCAAGAAGATAAGGTACTGAGCGAGGGTGAAGGGGATGTGATGGAAGTTTTTGCTAATCCACAAAGGTCTACCTTAGTGGCTAATCATGCGCTATATTTGAATGTTTGTAGTTTTGATTACTTGGAACTCAAACAGTCATCGCAACAAGAAACTTACTTCGATTTGATGCAAGAAGGAGTGTGTCTGCGGTTGATTCCCCGTTCAACCCCCATACAAGAGCGACGAGAGCGAACCTTCAATGTCAGCGCCATAGAAGCGATGATGGAGCAAGTTCTCTCAGCCAGATGGGATGCAGAAATTGACGATGACTGTTCTGATTCTTTTTAAAATAGCGACTACTATACTAATTTGATGTAAGTAAGGCTGCGCTTTATTGATGTAGGGGCAATTCATGAATTGCCCCTACATCGTATAGTTTTGCATAAGTCTTAATAGGCGCATCTTCAAAAATCTAAAATGGCATGAGTGCGAATTTTTCATTTGAATGTCTTGCTTGCTGTAGTCAGACAAAAGCTAGAGCCGGAGTGTTTTCCACTCCTCACGGGGTTGTAGAAACCCCCAGATTTATGCCAGTGGGTACGCTGGCAAATGTCAAAACTATCACCCCAGCCCAGCTACGAGATACTGGGGCGCAAATGGTTTTATCCAATACTTATCATCTTCACCTACAACCAGGCGAAGCGATCGTGGCTGGGGGTGGTGGATTACACAAGTTTATGGGGTGGAACGGCCCGATGCTCACAGATTCTGGTGGGTTTCAGGTGTTCAGTTTAAGTGAGATGCGGAAAATTACTGAAGAAGGTGTAACTTTCCGTTCACCACATGATGGACGAATTATTAACTTGACACCAGAACGCTCTATTGAGATTCAAAATACTTTAGGGGCAGATGTGATCATGGCCTTTGATGAGTGTCCGCCCTACCCAGCGACTCGGCAAGAGGTTGAAACTGCTACTGAACGAACTTATCGCTGGTTAGAACGCTGCATAACGGCTCATCAACGCAGTGAGCAAGCTTTGTTTGGGATTGTGCAAGGGGGCGTGTATTTGGATTTGCGTTGCCGTGCGGCTGAAGCTTTGGCTAAGTTAGATTTGCCTGGATATGCCATTGGTGGCGTGAGTGTGGGAGAACCGCCAGAATTGATGGCTGAGATTGTAAAAGTGACAGCACCGCTTCTACCACCCGAAAAGCCGCGTTATTTGATGGGTGTGGGTACTTATCGGGAAATGGCGATCGCGATCGCATCTGGTATAGATTTATTTGATTGCGTAATTCCCACTCGCTGGGCAAGACATGGAACGGCAATAGTCCAGGGCGGACGCTGGAATTTAAAAAATGCTAAGTTTCGTGAAGATTTTACGCCATTAGATGAAACTTGTCCCTGCTACACTTGTCAAAATTTTAGCCGTGCTTATGTATCTCATTTGGTGCGATCGCAAGAAATTTTAGCTTATACCTTGTTGAGCATTCACAACATTACCGAGCTAATTCGCTTTACCCAAAAGATTAGAGAAGCAATATTGAGCGATCACTTCACCACAGAATTTGGCCACTGGCTCAACGAAGAAAAGAGAGATGAAGAGTGGGGAGTTGAATAATAGGGTATTAATGACAAATGACCAATGACCAAACCATGTTAAGATACTTCTCAATTATGAAAGCTGTGTTGGATAGGTGGATTTAAACAAACATGGAAGCAGCACTTTTATTAGCAAAACTGCCTGAAGCTTACCAAATTTTCGATCCTTTGGTAGACGTTCTCCCAGTCATCCCTGTATTCTTCTTGTTGCTTGCTTTCGTTTGGCAAGCAGCCGTGGGATTTAGGTAAGTTAATCTATTTTTCAATTGAGTAGGACAGGTAATATACCTGTTCTATTTTTTTGTGGCACTATGTTTTATAAAATTAATATTTATTAATATTTTGTAATGTTTTAATATAATAAACAAGATGTGAATCAAGCCATGTCAATATGAAGCCTTGAAAGCCAAGCTTAGAGTCAAGGAGGAATAAATTATGGGTAATATCAAATTCGTTAAAGAGAATAAAGAAGTAGTAGCGGCAGATGGTGCCAATCTCCGACTCAAAGCCATGCAAAATGACATTGATATATATACATTCATTGGCAAGATGACAAATTGTGGCGGTAATGGTCAATGTGGTACTTGCATTGTTGAAATAGTCGAAGGACTAGAAAATCTTTCCCCCCGCACAGAAGTAGAAAATCGTAAATTCAAGAAAAAGCCAGAAAATTACCGCCTTGCGTGTCAAACTTTAGTGAATGGCTCAGTCAGCGTAGTCACAAAGCCTTAAATTTTTTGGGAGCATTCGTAGTTAGCATTGGAGAAAGTAAAAAATTTGGGCTAACTCTGTCATTGATAATGGTATCCTAATGTTGTTGACTGGAAAACTAAGAGAGGCTTTCTTGCCATGCAAGTTAATGACCTGGGGTTCGTAGCGAGCATTTTGTTCGTATTAGTTCCCACTGTGTTTTTACTAATTCTGTACATCCAAACTGCTAGCCGCCAAGGTGGAAAAGATAGTTAAGAATTTGTGTATAAAATAAATAACCCCTGCACTAGTAATGTGGGGGTTTTTATTTATCAACCGCTAACTGGTAACGCGATGTGCAACTTATTTTTCAAACCCAACTTCCATTCCTTTCCCCCAGAGGGAGATAAGCTTTGATTCTTGCTCCCCAACGCTAGTAGAGAAGGGTGTGGGGGTTAGGTTTGAGAGAAAGTTGCACACAGCGTAACTGCTAGCATTTCTATAGGGGCAATTCATGAATTGCCCCTACAGTCAAATAATGGCAGTTTTAAACAAAAATAGTATGAGTGCTGAATATTAGCAAGAAAATCTTGCTTCTTTAGTATCTTAATTACAACAAATCTAATACCCAGCACTGCTTAGTTTAAGCGATCGTCCGCGCCAATAATACCGGACAAGTGGCATTGACTCGAACATAGTCAGACAAGGAAGATCCGATAAGTCGATCTATATCAACAAAACTCTTCGCGATGGATGGACGACGATCTGGAGAACCGAGCAATAATAAGTCTATATTCAACTCTTCTGCCAAGCGACAAATTTCTTCACCAGGTTTACCACTGCTGATATAAGCACGAGATTGGATACCTTGTTTTTGAGCTTCTGCAACTGCGGCTGCTAAAACTGGATTTTTATCTGAGTTAACCTCGGTTATTTCCGATTTTTTACCACCTAAATCTGTACTAACATTTGCCAAAATTAACTGGCCTCCCTGAATATCTCGCAGTAAAAACAGTGCCAATTTCAAGCAGTTTTTTGCAGAATCAGAGTTGTCTATTGCCACCATAATGCGCTTAATTTTTTTCACATAAATGTCATCTTTTACCAGCAACATAGGGCGAGAAGATAGCTGGAAAACATACTGACTAACTGAGTTCGATAAAATAGATTGTAGTCGTTTCAGTCCGCGTGAACCCATAACAATCAAGTCAGCGTCAATTTCATCAGCTACTTGGCAAACTACATCTTTGGGGTCGCCTTCGCGCAAAATTGAAGAAACCTGGCTAGGATCTAAATTCAAAGTTTGAATGGCATTAGCCAGAATTTTACCACCATTTTCCCATTTAGTTGTCATGGTAGCAGCAGTATTTTGTGCCTGAACAACATGCAAAATTGTAACTTTCGCAGATTCAATTGAAGGGATTTCTCTCAGGGTTTTGAGCATTTCTTCTGCGTGTCCCAATCCCGATACAGTCAGCAAAATTTTTCTTATCATCTTACGTAATTGTTGTTAAGTTTACTTTTGTTTTCGCTGTTGTTAGTATTTGGCTTAGGTCGGATTTTCCCCACCTCGCTTGATAACCTAGTTAGTAAGTTGACACAATAAACTTTGTTTTTTAGTATTTAATACTTAAAAAAATGGCAAAGTACAAAATACTCAACAAATATTTAAGTTTGTTTGCACCTAGTTACTTAAATCGTCAACTAGACTTCAATTGTTAAGCATACTCTCTATTTAGCCTGATGAACTTAATAAAATATGATGTTAGTTATCATTGTTAATCTATATTCACTTTTTTTAATTAGAAGCTAGTTAAGTATTGCAAAGAAATTCCCAAATAACTTTTAATGAAAATTGATTCGCTGTAGCCTTTAACAAGCGATCGCTTCTGGCTTGAATAATCTAAAGTCATATTTCATACTACAAAGACCTCTCCCTAGTTTTACTATGCAAAATCTTCCCTCTCCGAGTCGGAGAGGGAGAGATTTGAACTTGAGTTAAAGTCAAAGAGAGGTTGATCGAACTCACGTTAACTCAGTTGCGCTCCTGGTTGTCCGTTTTGGACTGTAAACGAAGCTAGAGTTTTGACAGAGGCATTCAAGTCAACGATGCTTGATACAACGCGGTAGTCACTTTGCCAGCGTTGTGGGGTAAGGTTGCAACGGACATATCCCCGAAAAGCACCATCAAAAAACTTGGTATGGGGATTGTTACTTAGTGAAGCTTGAACTGGAGCGATAAATGCTGTGGGAAAGTCAGAGGTAATTGAGGTTCCTACGAACTCAGTGCCTACCGTGGCTGAATTGGGGTTATTAAAATCAAGCTTTAGATCGTGTACCCAACTAGAATGGATGTCTCCGGTAATCACCACTGGATTAGAAGGCTTGCGCTGGTTTAGAAAACTCAAGAGCCGATTACGTGCAGCTACGTAGCCGTCCCACTGATCCACATTGAAGACACCAGGGCCTGGACTACTATTAAAATTGTACTGGCCGAGCATGGTCTGTTGAGCAATCACATTCCAGCGCGATCGCGATTGATCTAAGCCTTTTCGTAGCCACTGCTCTTGTTCTGAGCCGGTCATGGTAGCATTTGAATCAAAAGCATCTGGGCAGCGAGGCTTAAGTCCATCATTACAAGGTTGGTTAGTGCGGTACTGTCTGGTATCTAGGACGTTGAACTCAGCTAAATTACCGAAACTCAACCGCCGATAAAGCAGCATATCTGGGCCTTTAGGTAGCGAAGACTGACGTAGAGGCATGTGTTCGTAGTAAGCCTGGTACGCACTAGCTCGGCGTTTTCTAAAAGCCTCTTCGCTTTGGTTATCTTCGGAGATTAAGTTGGCATAATTATTGTCAACTTCATGATCATCCCAAGTGACAATCCAGGGAAAAGCAGCATGAGCAGCTTGGAGACTCTGGTCTGTTCTGTACAGAGCGTAGCGATCGCGGTAGTCTGCAAGAGTAATGATTTCTGGACTGTTATGCTGGCGTGGTCCACCAGATTGTGGCCCATATTCATAGATGTAATCACCTAGATGAACCACAAGGTCGAGGTTTTCCTCAGCCAAATGCCGATAAGCCGTGTAATAGCCATTTTGCCAGTCTTGACAGGAGACAAAAGCAAAGTTTAGTTGTTGGGTATAGCTATAAAAGGCTGGTGCTGTGCGAGTCCGGCCAATAGGGCTCACTTCTCTACCCGCTTCAAATTGATACCAGTACCAACGGTCAGGCTCTAGCCCACGCACATCAACGTGGACTGAGTGCGCTAACTCTGGTGTTGCTAGTACTGTTCCTCGACGGACAACCTTTCTCATGTTTTCATCAAGGGCAACTTGCCACCGCACTGGCACATTTACCACTGGCATTCCACCCCCAGAAAGTGGATTTGGAGCCAGCCGCGTCCAAATAACAACACCATCCGGCAAAGGATCGCCAGAGGCAACACCAAGACTGAACGGATAATCAGAAAACCTTGAGCTAGCCAATACCGGATGCCACTGGCTAGCAATTGTTAACCCAGTTAACAATCCTGCACCCAACAAAAAACTCCGCCGTCTACACCGATTTGCTAGCAGTCCGCCATCCATAAGTTCCATATTCACCTCTACCAGATGTAAATACAAGGAACCTAGCAATCCAGGATCAAGCAGAAATTAAGATTTTGTTAAGTTTAATATTGGGAATTGGGCATTGGAATTGGTTATCAATAATTATTCTTCTCTGCTCCTTATCTCCCCATGCCCCATTCCCCATTTAATTTAAAACCTGCCATTTCCCTGAACAATGTGCTTAACAGTGGTCAAAGTTTCTAGGCTGATAAATCCTCGACGATGACCTTTTTGGTTAGACATACCGAGAAATACTGAATCTCCCCGCGAAGGGTTGCGGGAAAAACGCGGGGAAGTGTTGATGTAGGTAGAGGCACTGTTAACTCCTAAAGCAAACTGCCGACTTTCTTGGTAGGATTCAGTCACGATGGAGTCAGCATGACCACTGCTGTATTCATTAATCCAGGCGATCGCACCCTCTAAGCTATCCACCAGTTTAAAAGCTACTGTCTTTGTTAAATAAGGATTTCCCCATTCGCCCTCCTTCACCAGCTGCAACTGGGGAAAGGCTTGTACTAGTTCTGCATCCCCTCTAATTTCAAAACCTTTTTCCATCAAGCTGTTCCACAGAACTGCTAAGGATGATGGCAAGGCTTGACGATGAATGAGTACCTTTTCAATGGCATTGACTTGATCTGGTTCGCTTTGATGGCTATCAAGAATCATCCAGCGCACCATTTCTAAGCTGGAATTTAGCGACCAGTAGAGATAACAGTTACCCATCGCGGACTTTAAGACTGGGCAAGTTGACTGTCGTACTACCTGCTGTACCAAGCTAGAACGTCCGTAGGGAATAACTAGATTCACGTACTGGTCTTGGGTGACTAAATCCCGAATTGAAGCACCATGTTCGGCTGTGATCAGCTCTACACAGCCCGGAGGTAGACCAACTTCTGCGATCGCATTTTGCAGTGCCTCAGCGATGGCGGCGTTGGAATGGCTAGCTTCAGTACTACCTTTGAGAATTATACTATTGCCAGTTTTAATACAAAAACCTGCTGCGATCGCTCCTAAATCGGGAAAGGCTTCATAAATAAATCCAATCACTCCCAAAGGCATTAACTGGGTGTAACTCTGGGAATCTTCCAGTTGATAATCAGCCGTTCTGACGCGCCGTAGCGGATCTGATAATTCCCCTAACCGTTGTAAAACGTCTACTGTCATCTCTAGCCTTTTAGGAGTCAGCTTCAGCCAGTCCAATATCAACTCTGGCACTGCCATTTCTCGACTGGCTTCTAAATCCAACGTGTTGGCTTCTAGAATGTCGTCAAATGAGCGCTCAAGAGCTTGCGCCATCGCCAATACTGCACGACTGCGGTCTGCTCCCTTTGTAATCCCCAACTTTAGGGAAGCTTGATAGGCTCGTTGGGCACTAGTAATCGGTTCGGGGTGGTCATCTAAAACTTCAACAGTCATTGAGTTAACGTCTGTAGGTAAGCCAGACCATTAATGCTGGCAGAATAGCTAATAGCACCGCCACCATTGCCCAAGCAATAATGCTGGAACCATTTGCTAATCGCAGTGCTAATGGCAGCCATATAATCACTAGCACGAAAATAATGCCAAGTGCTATAGGCAGATAGCTTTCTCCCAAGCGGGGATGGACAACGTGCCAACTATTTCCCATCCAACGCCAAGCCCGTTTGTAGGGATAGGTGGTAGAAAGCTGTTCTAGGACATGACCATTATCTTCTACAACAAAGATTTGCTGACAGCGATCGCAACCAAATGCTTCTGTCAACGTAATCGGAATTAACTGACCCCGGCGACGACAGGGACAGGGGTATTCAGCATTGAAATCTATTTTTTCGGGTTTTTGAGATTGCACAAGCGTTCTAGTAACTTGAGCGTGTTTTACACGAACTACGACAATATAATCCTTTGGTAAATGCAATAGAAGCTTCTGCTACTATAGATTGCTCTCTTTATATACATGTACTGGCAATACAAATATCGCCATGATTGCAAACAGTAGATGCAGCAGACTCTAAGTATCCTAATTTTCATATCAGTACGGGGTTTTTATTTGTAATATTTCCCCGAAGCTGACAATCTTA
Source organism: Nostoc sp. C110 (assembly GCF_043099725.1). Lineage (GTDB taxonomy): Bacteria > Cyanobacteriota > Cyanobacteriia > Cyanobacteriales > Nostocaceae > Nostoc > Nostoc muscorum_A. The sequence continues at coordinate 2,823,252 of NZ_CP171148.1, forward strand.
TTTAAATTTTTCTTCTACTAGATAAAATCTAGACAAAGCTAGATATTATTTGACATTTCAAAGGGAGCATAGGAGCGGTTATCCCTTAATGTCGAGACACGAATTAGCTATTCGTGCATAAGTTTCAAAATGTTTAGATGTATGTAACACTTCGGCTACGCTCAGTGTGAAATCTTAGTCAGCACACTGCTGACATTTATGACATACATAAACCTGTTTTAAGAGACTAATACCCTTGAATTCCCCCATAGTTTGAACCAGTTTTAATAGATGGGTAAAATCTATCCACAAATAAATAGTTCCACCATATCTAAATTACTTTATATTCTACCTATCTATGAAATTCATCAAAATTCGGAACGATTCACAAGAATACAGCGCGAATCGCCAAAGACTTCAATGCACCCTAAAAATACTAAACCTCTTGAACTTTTTAACTTCAAGAGGTTTTAGTTGGAAGCGGGTGACGCGATTCGAACGCGCGACATTCACCTTGGCAAGGTGACGCTCTACCACTGAGCTACACCCGCAATCAATTGCCATATATCAATATCTCAGATTTATCTCTGATTGTCAACCCCTTTATTTATTAATTTGTCATTGGTCATTGGTCATTGGTCATTGGTCATTGGTCATTGGTCATTGGTCATTAGTGAATGACAAAGGACAAATGACTAATGACTCATTTAGCCGAGTTCTTCTGACTCCGCCGTTAAATTGCCAATGCTGGCACTTTGAAAAGAGGCGGGCAAAGACTGGCTATTACGAGAATATGGCTCTGCTAGGTTAGAACGCAATTGCCGCATCAGGCTTGCCATTTCTAGGGCGTTTAGAGCATAATCCCAGCCATGATTACCTTTGATACCTGCCCGTTCTAAGGCTTGCTGCATAGTATCTACTGTCAAAATGCCAAAAATTACTGGCACACCAGTTTGAAAGCTAGCGGCGGCAATACCTTTAGAAACTTCGGCGGATACATAATCAAAATGGGGTGTTTGCCCACGAATGACTGCACCTAGACAAATTACAGCATCATAACGATGGGAAAGTGCTAGTTGGCGAGCTACTAAAGGTACCTCAAAACTTCCTGGAACCCAAACATAGTCTACCTGATTACCTTGGGGGTTAGGATCTACACCGTGGCGTTTCAAGCAATCTTGACATCCCTCTAGCAGCTTTCCGGTAACAAGGTCATTGAATCGACCAATCACCACTGCAAACCGCAAAGGCTCCGTTTGGGTAAAAGTTCCCTCGAAAACTGCCATGACTGCCTCTTAATCAACTATAGTTCTGGCCAATATACATTTCTTATTTAAATGTAGAGGAGCAGGAAAGCACGGTTAAAAAAAAGGAAATCGGAAAAAATTTCTTCTTTTCTCCTTTGGTCTTTGACCTTGGCTTTTCTGCCCCTCTAGTTCTTATATTATGTGCCTGCGCCAGAGCAAAGCCGTCGTCTACACGACAAAAAAGTTTAACAAACCAACTAAAAATACCAAAGCAATCCAGACGGCAGAACCAACCCAGAGTAGTTTTTTAGATTCAACCCAATTTTGGGGAGTAGCGTAAGCAACCGGAACGCCTACAACCAGGACAAAGGACAATAGGACTAGACCTATCAAGGCAAATTGGAATATTATGGTCATTTTTGCTTCTCCCAATACAGCGAAATACTAAGGATAGAATATCCTAAAGGGCGACACTGACACTTTCTTATTATTTTTAAGCTAGCAGAAATTGCAACATTTTAGTCATTTGTCCTTTATCTAAGTACCGATGACTAATGACTCTTAAACTATGGATTTAATTCTTTGCCACACAACCGCAGATTTTGACGCACTAGGGGCAGCAGTAGGGTTAACGCGCCTACTACCGGGAAGTAAGATTGTGCTGACTGGCGGTTCTCATCCTCCTGTGCGGGATTTTTTAGCATTGCATCGGGATGAATATCCGCTAATTGAACGCCGTTCGGTGAATCCTGAAAAAATTCGCTCTTTGACTGTGGTGGATACGCAACAGCGCGATCGCTTGGGTAAAGCTGCTGAGTGGTTAGATTTACCCCATCTTGGGGAAATTATAGTTTATGACCATCACTTAGGACAAGAATCAGATATTCCTGCCACGCGATCGCATATTTCTTCAGTAGGAGCCGCCACAACTTTAATTGTGGAGCAATTGCAACAACAGGAAATTTCCTTGACTTCTGCTGAAGCGACTGTGATGGCTTTGGGTATCCACGTTGACACCGGCTCCTTGACCTTTGACCAATCCACACCACGGGATGCCTTAGCTTTGGCTTGGTTGATGCAACAAGGTGCAAGTTTATCGGTAATTTCTACCTACCGTGACCCTGGCTTGTCTTTGCAATTGCAACAGTTATTAACTGAATCTCTAGAAAATTTAGAATATCTTTGCCTACGTGGGTATACTATTGCTTGGGTAATTTTGAAAACAGATGCTTTTGTGCCAGGGCTATCGAGTTTGGCTTCAGAACTCGTGGAATTAACCGAAATTGATGCCATTCTGTTGGCTAATGAGTATCCTTTGAGTGAAAATGATTCACGCTTAACTATAATTGGGCGATCGCAAATTCCCAAAACAAATCTTAATCTATTATTCCAACTCTTTGGCGGCGGCGGTCATTCACAAGCCGCATCACTAAATCTAAGAGGAGTGGATTCACAAGCAATATTAAAACAACTCCTTGACGGGGTAAAGGCACAAATTCCCCACCCCCTCACCGCTAGGGATTTGATGTCTTCTCCTGTTCGCACGATTCTACCTGAAACCACAATTGCTGAGGCACAGCGAATTTTGTTGCGCTATGGACACTCTGGCTTATCTGTAGTCGATACTCAAGGGCAACTAGTAGGCATTATTTCGCGCCGGGATCTTGATATTGCCCTGCACCACGGATTTAGTCATTCGCCAGTTAAGGGCTATATGACAAGAAATCTGAAAACAATTACACCAGATACAACACTGCCACAAATTGAAGCGCTGATGGTGACTTATGATATCGGACGCTTGCCAGTATTAGAGAATGAGCAGTTAGTTGGTCTTGTCACTCGTACTGATGTCTTGCGGGAATTACATCAAGAAAGGGATGAAGATGGAGAAGGGGGAGAAGAAAAATTCAAAATTCAAAATTCAAAATTCAAAATTCCTCTTAGCACTGAGTTGCAAAATCGCCTTGCTCCTCAATTATGGCAACTACTCACCACAGCATCGCAAGAAGCGGAAAAACGGGGTTGGCATCTTTATCTCGTCGGGGGTGCGGTGCGGGATTTGCTGTTAGCGGAAGCAACATCGGACACTTTGATGATTAAAGATATTGACCTAGTAGTTGATGGCTTTCACAAATCAGCAGATGTTGGCGCTGGTGTGGAACTAGCAAAAGCCCTCCAACAACTTTACCCTGCGGCTCGTTTAGAAATCCACGGGGCTTTTCAAACTGCTGCTTTGTTGTGGCACAAAGACCCAGAATTAGATTCTCTTTGGGTAGATATTGCCACGGCTAGAACAGAGTTTTATCCTTACCCGGCGGCGAATCCAGAAGTTGAGGCGAGTTCGATTCGTCAAGACTTGTATCGTCGAGATTTTACCATTAATGCGATCGCTTTGCGGCTCACCTCTCCCCGCTCTGGTGAATTACTCGATTTTTTTGGCGGTTTACTCGATTTACAAGCTAAACAAATTCGGGTTTTACACCCTAACAGCTTTATCGAAGATCCCACCCGCATTTATCGCGGCGTGCGCTTTGCCGTGCGTTTCGGATTTGAAATTGAACCGCAAACGGAAGAGTTTATTCGCTATGCCATCAACAGTGGTGTTTACGATCGCACTTCCCAAGAGAATACCAAAACCCCAGCCCTACAAACTCGGCTCAAAACAGAATTAAAGCACATCCTAGAAGCGCCCTACTGGAAATCAGCTTTGCAGTTACTCCATAACTTAGGGGCGTTGCAATGTATCCATCCTACCCTCACTCTAGACGCAGAACTCCTGCGACAACTACGTTTGCTAGAACGCTGCTTGCGGCGATTTGATGCTAAACAAACTCTCATTCATTGGCAAATGCGTCTAGAAGCGTTAATCGCCCATCTAGCACCAGAATATCGGGCGAAAGTAGCACAAAATTTGCAATTACAAGACGATAGCATTGTTAGGTTAAAAAACTTAGTCCAAAACTTTAGTCAAGTAATAGAATGTTTACCTACTTTTAAACACCCCAGTCAAGTAGTACAGTTGTTGCGACAATATGATTTACCAATGCTGATTTTAATTGCTTTGCAAAGTCCGCGAGATATTAGACATCAAATTTGGGAATATTTAACAGTTTGGGCGAATGTACAGCCACTATTAAATGGCAATGATTTAAAGAAACTTGGTTACAAACCAGGGCCGCAGTATCGGCAAATATTAGATGATGTACTTGCTGCTACCTTGGATGGAGTGATTAAAGATAAGACTGAAGCTGAGGAGTTTTTAGCGCAACACTATCCTAAATGAAATAGCTCTGATCTAAATTGTATCTGGATCGATATTTAACTCCCGCAATTTTGCTGCTAAACGTTCAGCTTTTTGTTTGGCTTGTTCTGCCTTTTGTTCAGCTTGTTCTGCCGTTTCTTCCGGTGTTGGTACTAGTTGCTCATCTCGTGTAAAAAACCGCAATAGTCCCTGATAAACTCCCAAATATAACCCTAGCTGATGACTCCACAAATATCCTTCTTCACTTGGTTGTAGAGGTTGATATTCTCCATCTACTAAATGAAATCCTGCAAATTCTTGTGTGTAAGGGTCAAACCAAAAATAATCGGGTGTGCGGAAAGTATCTTGATAAATTTTTTTCTTTAAATCTTTGTCAGTATTCGCTGTTGAGTCAGACAAAATTTCCAGAATTACATTCGGATATTTACCATCTTCTTCCCAGACTACCCAACTTTTGCGGGTTTTACGTTCAGTTCCCAGCACAACAAAAAAGTCTGGCCCCCGGAAGTATTCCGATTTGCGTTGGCGCGGACTGTAGTAAATAGTGAGATTTCCCGCCGCATAGAAATCATTTCTATCTCGCCACAACCATTCCAGACATGTTAATAGTAGGATTATTTGCCGTAGATGAAGTTCGCTTTCCAAGGGAGGCTCATCACTATATAGATCACCAGGGGGAAATATAACATCTTGGCAGATGCCTTTTTGATCATCTAATTCTTGAGCTATGGTCATAGAATGGATACGGCATCAAGTAGTTATGGATTTATTTTAACAGTCTTGTAGTTAGCGATCGCGCGTAGCTAATCATCTATTTTTAGGGTACAGGTAAATTGTCCAATTCAGGCTTTATCATCTCAGAACCAATTTTATAAAGATGAATATCTTACCTCTGCGTTCTCTGCGCCTCTGCGGTTAAAAATCTTTATTTACCACTGAAAACGAGCGATCGCTACCCTTCCGAAATTCCTTTATGCTACACTGTAGTCAATATCAAACCTCATCACAACTCCAACGAGATAGCTGAAATGAAGTAGTACCAAACACCTGTTGCGCCAAAGCAACTAATGTCAACAAAGAATAAACGCAACTAGTTTGACAGGGTTACTTCACACAGTCATGTACTAACAATATTGTCATCATTCATATTTACATCTAACCGCTTGGCAAGTGTCTGCGGCTAAGTTTTTTGTGTCTAATATACCCGTAATTCATGTAAACATACGGGCGGAAGTTTGCGAATTGAGGTTTGGAAATAATGCAGAAAAAATCAATATTATTAGCTGAGAATTTAGCCTACGAACTCAGCTTAGATAGAACTTTGTTTCAAAAAATCCAGGTGAGTATTGAGGTCGGCGATCGCATTGCTTTAGTTGGTCACAATGGTGTAGGAAAATCAACTCTATTAAAGATACTTGCAGGTCAAATTAGCCCCAGTACAGGTTCTGTTTGGCGTAATGGCGTTGTCTATTATTTGCCACAAATCAGCACTATTAGACAAAAAATTACAGCAGAAACAGTACTTGATTTTTTGATTTCCGTCTCTGATGAATGGTGGAAGATTGAAGAGATATTGCAAACACAATTCGATACAAATGTTAATCTTTATCTACAAATTGCTAACTTGAGTGGTGGAGAAATAACAAAACTATTTCTAGCAATCGGATTATCTCAACAGCCCAATTTGCTGTTGCTAGATGAGCCAACTAACCACATGGATTTGCAAGCTTTAGAAAACTTAAGACAATTTCTGCAAAATTTCACTGGTGCATTTGTAATTGTCTCACATAAACCTTTTTTCTTAGACCAAGTAACATCTGTAACTTGGGAACTTGCACCTGATACTTTGAAAGTATATGGAGGCAATTTTTCTCAATATCGAGAACAGAAACAAATCGAGTTAGAGGCAGCATTGCGATCGCACGAAGTCGCCCGAAAGGAACTCAAACACACCCAAACCACAGCGATGCAAGAACAGCAACGCGCAGCCCAATCTAAGCATAACGGTCGCGCCAAGTTTCTCAATGGCAGTATTGATAGAATGGCAGCAGGACTCATTAAAACCAAAGCTGAGGTGTCTACTGGAACTGCAAAAAAGAAACACGAAGCAGCAGTAGCCAAGGCTAATCAAAAGGTTGCAGAGACAAAAGTCAAAACTACAAAAGTCACAAGTATTCAGCTAGAGGAAAAAAATCAAAAGCGCCGAAATCTCATTAATATCCAGGGTGCAAATCTTAGGGTATCAGAACGTCTATTGATTCAAAATATTCAACTGCACGTGTCCTCTGGCGATCGCATAGCCATTATCGGCGCAAACGGTTCTGGTAAATCGAGTCTGGTAAAAGCTATTTTAGGAATGGAAAACCAAACAGCAGTTTTGGACTCAGGTGAGGTTTTGCTTGCACCAGCGATGAAAGCTGTATATCTCCATCAAACCTACGAATTGGTAAATCGACAACACACAATTATGGAAAATATGCAAGCGGCCAATGCTAATCTTAGTTATCAGCTTTTGCGTCAACAGTTGGGACACTTTCTCTTTAAATATGATGATGTTCACAAAAGCGCCTCTGTGCTGAGTGGAGGTGAATTGGCAAGATTAGCGATCGCTATGATCAGTATCTCAGAAATCGATCTGCTGATTCTCGATGAGCCAACTAATAACCTAGATATTGAAACTGTTGAACAAATGGTAGTAGGTATCAATGACTATCAAGGAGCTATTTGGGTCATTTCCCATGATTTAGATTTTCTCAGTCAGATTAACATTACTCAAAGTTTCAACTTGAGAGAGCAAGCCTTGCAAATTAGAACCTATTTACCCAATACACCAGAGCAATATTATCAAGAGTTGCTGGAATGTCATGATATATGTTATTCCAGACCGGTGTAGCTGTCGCTTGTATGTCTGTAAACTCCGTGAATGATTGAATTGAGATATTGCTAACTCTAAATCTCTAACTCCCCAACAGAAGCCGTAAAGCATACAGGCAAGTTATAATTCTCTTGCGGATCAACGTAACAAAAATTTATGAGTAACCCACTAGTACAAGCCTTTTTCGTAGGCAGAGCAGTAGCCGAAGTAGTTAATGAGCGTTTAGAGGTCGCCTTGACCGATGCTTTGAGCGATCTGGGCAAATTTGATGCAGAAGCTAGAGAGCAGTTGCGCCAGTTTACAGAAGAAGTCCTAGAGCGGGCAAATCGGTCAGCAGAAGCAGCTAATTCTGGTCAAGCTACTACAGGTAGTGGACAAACCAATTCTGATTCAGGTGACTTGCAAGCAGATATTGATGAATTACGAGCAGAAATTGCCCTGTTACGCACAGAATTGCAACATTATCGCAGAACTTCTGCGTAAATTTTAGTCATTGGTCATTGGTCATTGGTCGAAAATTATTCACAAATGACAAATGACAAATGACACTAAAGAAAAAACAGTTTAGGAATCAGAGTGTCTTCTTTTTCAAGTGATTCGGTTGCAAACCAACGGTACACAAAAGGATATGGAACAAGGTTATTCAGATAAGGCATACCGTTGGAATCGGGAAAAATACTCTAGCAGACGGCGTTTTGTGGACATTTGGTCTTTTGTCTTGACCTTATTGTTCAAACTTTGGCTATACAACAAATCTTGGAGTTATCCGGGTGGCGTGACTGAGGTAAAGCAAACTGCAAGACGCAAAACCCAAGCGGTCTGGATTCGCAATACCCTGCTGGATTTAGGCCCAACCTTCATCAAAGTTGGGCAACTGTTTTCCACCCGTGCTGATATCTTCCCTGGTGAATATGTAGAAGAACTAGCCAAATTACAAGACAAAGTACCGGCATTTAGCTATGAGCAAGTAGAAGCGACCATTGAGAAAGAATTAGGCAAAAAAATTCCTGAACTCTTCGATAATTTTGAACCAATTCCCTTAGCTGCTGCTAGCTTGGGACAAGTACACAAAGCTGTGCTACATAGTGGAGAATCGGTTGTTGTTAAGGTGCAACGTCCTGGATTAAAGAAGTTATTTGAAATAGATTTACAAATTCTCAAGGGAATTACCCGCTACTTTCAAAACCATCCCAAATGGGGACGTGGAAGAGATTGGTTAGGTATTTATGAAGAATGTTGTCGCATTCTTTGGGAAGAGATTGATTATCTTAACGAAGGTCGTAACGCCGATACTTTTCGCCGGAATTTTCGCGGCTACGATTGGGTGAACGTCCCAAGAGTATATTGGCGTTATGCCAGTTCCAGAGTGCTGACTTTAGAATATCTCCCTGGAATTAAAATTAGCCAATACGAAGCTTTAGAAGCAGCCGGTTTGGATCGAAAGGCGATCGCTCGTCAAGGCGCTCAAGCTTACTTACTACAGCTACTCAATAGTGGTTTTTTCCACGCCGATCCTCACCCAGGCAATATTGCGATTAGTGCAAGTGGGGCTTTAATATTCTACGATTTCGGCATGATGGGGCGGATTAAATCCAACGTGCGCGAGGGACTGATGCAAACACTGTTTGGCATCGCTCAAAAAGATGGCGATCGCGTTGTGCAGTCTCTGATCGATTTAGGCGCGATCGCTCCAACAGATGATATGGGCCCAGTGCGGCGTTCCGTCCAGTACATGCTGGATCATTTCATGGATAAGCCCTTTGAAAATCAGTCTGTGGCGGCAATCAGTGACGACCTTTATGAAATAGCTTATAATCAGCCATTTAGATTTCCAGCAACCTTCACTTTTGTGATGCGAGCCTTTTCTACCCTAGAAGGAGTAGGCAAAGGTTTAGATCCAGAGTTTAACTTTATGGAAGTTGCCAAACCTTATGCAATGCAGCTTATGACCGATATGAATGGTTCTGAGGGGAATACCTTTATTAATGAATTAAGTCGTCAAGCAGCTCAGGTAAGTAGTACTGCTTTTGGTCTACCACGTAGATTAGAAGATACGCTAGAAAAGCTAGAACGCGGAGATATGCGCCTCCGCGTTCGGTCTATAGAAACTGAACGGCTATTGCGGAGGCAGAGCAGTATTCAACTCTCAATGAGCTATGCTCTGTTAATCAGTGGTTTCACACTTTCAGCTACGATCTTAGTAGTTAGCAATCATGTCTGGTGGGCACTGCTGCCTGGTTTAATTGCACTAGTGATTTCAGTGATCTTGATCCGACTACTTTTGCGCCTTGACCGTTACGATCGTATGTATTAATTGTTGCAAAAAAAATTATGAAACTTAATTTCACGGGTTTTAGCGATCCGGGACTTATTCGTTCTAATAATCAGGATGCTTACTATGTCGACCCAGAAGGGCGGTTTTTTGTTGTTGCCGATGGAATGGGTGGCCATGCTGGAGGTGAAGAAGCAAGCCGCATAGCCACGGCAGAAATTCAGGCATATTTGCTGGCAAATTGGGAATCTTCTAAATCTTCTCAAGAATTGCTAGAGCAAGCTTTGTGGGGTGCCAATGAAGCGATTTTGCAAGATCAGCAAAATCATCCCGAACGTGCTGATATGGGCACAACAGTTGTAGCAGTAATTTTTCGCGCCCCAGAGTCACCCTGGTGCGCTCATGTTGGCGATTCGCGGCTGTATCGCTTCCGAGAGTCGCACTTAGAACAGGTAACAGAAGACCACACTTGGGTAGCACGGGCAATCAAAATCGGTGACATAACCTTAGATGAAGCGCGATCGCATCCTTTTCGTCATGTATTATCGCGCTGTTTGGGGCGTGAAGACTTGCATCAGATTGATGTGCAACCACTAGATGTCAAAGCTGGCGATCGCTTGCTTTTATGTAGTGATGGTCTTACAGAAGAACTTGTGGAACAGAAGATTGCTAGCTGTCTCTTAGATGCTCCTTGGCTTGATAAGGCCGCCATCTCTCTAATTGAGGCTGCTAAGGAGCATGGAGGGCACGATAACATCACAGTTGTCATCGTCTCACTAGAATAATAAATAGTCATTGGTCATTAGTCGATGCTTAGTAACCTTAAACAAAGGACAACTGACAAATGACAAATGACAATTCTGGTAGATATACTCAGCAATTTGTTCAGTGTGAGCATTTTTAGTTTTTACAATTTGATACAAATATTTTTAGCCTCCAAAGTCACCTAATGAGGCTGAATTTGCATCAAATTGATAAATTGACATCTTGCACATAATAAGGTAGAGCGACTATAATTCACGCTTATTACCATTCATTCCCCAACCTCTTTAAAGTCCTAGCTTCCGAAGCTTCCTCCATATTTATTTGTGGAGACAGAGTGTCTTAATGTTTTTCTCAAACAGGAAAACGTATAGGACTCAGGACAAAATCTGCTTATCTCCTCAAAAGAGATTCAGTGCAAAGCAGAAATGGTTGAGAGGTAGTTATATCTACACTTCGTTCAAACAGAGCTTATTTTCCGGAATACGGCTCGGCTGACTTGGGTAGTATATCAGCAGGATTAGGTGCAAGATATCATATCAAAAAAAATCCACACTTAGGATGTGGGCAATGTGTCAAACAATTGTTATCTTTCTTAATACGGAGGAACAAATGTTGGACACATACAAGTCCAATTATTATACCATTTGGACTTCTGTAAGCGATATCACCTTTACGCGTTTTTTTTACGGAGTTAAATATGAACCAACCAATGAAACTATCCTTGGAACAGCAATTCAGCATCTGCTCATTTGCCACTCAAGTACAGAACATGAGCCACGACCAAGCTAAAGACTTTCTAGTAAAGCTCTATGAGCAAATGGTAGTGCGCGAGGCAACTTATCAGGAGCTTCTTAAGCACCAGTGGGGCTTAGATTCCGGTTCCACTATGGCATAGAGTCGTTCTACTGTCGCAGTGGACGACCTCCTTCTCTTGCTTGGTTCCAAGGAGGAAAAGAGCTGGGGATGTCGGGGCGTCAACTTCGATAAACAATTTCAAAAGAGCGGCGGAAGAATTCAATTCAATAAATTAACTAACAACTAGTAAAACTTTCGACTGCACATCTGCTGGAGTCTAGACATAAATTTAGCTTTGCAGGCTAAACTTACCGTTCACTTGAGCAAAACTTTTTTACTGTCTCTTTTGTCTGGTCAGAGAATTACACCTGCGTAATATTTACAACTCTCCGAAATATGTACACAAGAATACTCAGAGATAATTTAGACATCCCTGATTTTGCAGCTTGCGTTTTCACTCTTTATACATATAACTAGAACTTACATCTTTATATATATTTTGTTTATAAAAGTTTACATTCTTTGAGTGAGTAGCCCTTAGCTACATATATTACATGTAATATTAAGAAATTCTTCCTAGCTGGAAAGATCGTATGGAGAATCTGTATCAATGCTTTCCAGTTTTGCCAGAATTTGAGGCTTAATTTTTTCGTACTCGCTTTTGAGCAAGCTTTTACTCATTTGCGGGTCGGCAGAAGACATCAATGTGTTGCTCATTGCGACCCACTCTTGCAGTCGTTGACGCTGGGCAGAAGCGACGCTGGAAGGTAAGATGTGTGTACAGCGATTTGGTGTTTCTCGTGCAAAGAACAACAGTCGGTAGTAACCTGTGTGCTGTAATAACCGAGTAATTTCTTGACCAAGACTGGTTTTAAGATCAAGGTAGTAAGGTAACCATTTGGCACCATGCTTGCGGTTGTAGATGACAGTAATCCATAGCAACATGGGATGGGGAATAGAAATAAAAAGAAATTGGTTATAGCGGGTACAGAGTAAGCGCTTCTGAATTTCTTCTTGCGGTAGCATCACCCATAGCGCTGGTAAAACCTCCCCATTGCTTTGAATGGACTGAGGAAACACAATATCGGCAATCGGTTTATTTTGAGGCCAAGAAATAGCACGAGCGATTTCATCGTTAAACAAGGATGCCCGCAAATCGGCTTTAGTCTTTTGTTCAAGCTCAGGACTGGCCGTAGTAGGAATTAGGGCATAGCTATCTTGCTTAACTTTGCGTGTATGCTCAGGTTTTTCTAGAGATGCTAGAACTCTCAGGATTTCGTTGATACTCTGGGGGCGATCGCGTGCTACCTTAGCGAGACAACTCATCACCAAATTTTCGATTTCTTTTGGTAGTTCTAACCCAGGTGCAACCTCAGCAAAAGAACGTGGTTTTTGATAGTGATGTGTTTTATACCATGCTCCAAAAGAATGAGTTTGTGCCACTAGTGGCATTTTGCCTGTGAGCATCTCAAACATCATTACACCCAAACTATAAATATCAGCACGGTTGTCTAATTCCTTACCCTCCATCTGTTCGGGAGAAGAATAAGCCAATGTCCCCAAATAGAATTTTGTATGGTCGCCATCCGACTGTAATAACTTAGCAATACCAAAATCTAGAACCTTGACCAATTCTCCGAAACTGGGATCTTGAATCACCAGCATATTGCTTGGCTTGACATCCCGATGGATAATTGGGCAAATTGTGCCCTCAACTGGGATGCCATCATGAGCGCACTGTAACCCCAGACTTAGTTGACGCGCCATACTCAGAAATCTTGGTAAAGGCAGTCGTTGCTTACGAATAATATTGTTTAGGCTTTGTCCTTGTAGATATTCCATGACGTAGAACGGGGTATTATTCTCATCTACGCCATAGTCCATAACTCGGACAATGTGGATACTTTTTTGACCTAGTAAAGCACAGGTTTTTGCTTCTCGCTCAAAGCGGTCTTGCAATCGCATCTTTTCATTTTGAATTGATAGAGCGAGAAACTTAACCGCGACAGGTACACCTCCCAACAAAGTATCTTTAGCACGATAAACTCGACCCATTGCTCCAGTACCGATTAACTCCTGGAGTTGGTAGCGTTTGCTGAGTAAGCGACCAATGTTGGGGTCTGACATAGAGAATTTGAATCCAAAAGCAGGTTGTAAGTGTTTAGGAGAAAAAGTGCATTCAAACTATATCTGAATTATTGCGCCCAGAAATGACTTTCTAGATTCGTACCATAAGGCAGAAATAGAAGTCAAAAAGCTTATAGGATGGCTGTTGGATGATTTCCAGTCGTTGCTCTATCTACACAGTTCTGTGCTAGTACACTGGGGTGGAAATTTGCCTACCTTTAAGAAGAGGATTTTGCCCCAAGTCTTGTTTAATTAAGATAGTAAGTACATTTACGCAGTGCTATACTAGCTTTTTCTAGCCCTCTTTTAGAAGATTGCAGCCATCCTGTGGTAGTTCGCAACAGAGATGGTAATTACAACTGGTGCAATATACCAGAGCAAACAAGCAGAAAGAGTAGATAATGACGCTTCATATCATTTTGCACTTTAATTATGTTGTAGTTTTAGTTTGCCCAATTTTGAGTCAATAGATAACTCTAGCATCTGCCAAAAATCTTAATTGGGAACTACCACACTCACTACAGAGTTATGATAACTGAGTGATGAGTCAGGGTTTTGAATATCAATAAAGCATCAAAGAAAGAGATGAGGGCTTCCTGTCTAGCTTTTATCAGCTCCAAGCCCTTGTGTCTCATAAAAAGTTCTCTAGTTTGCCAGAATTTGTAACTGTGATTTTAGTGGTCAATGACTCACAACTAAAGTTTTACTTGATTAACACTTTCATTCTACTTCCAGCAAAACTGTCTTCTGCCTTTGTTTTGTTCAGTAGGGATAACAACAGATACTTATTGCTTGACCAGGTTTTTAACCTTCAGACTTATTATAACTAGGTGAAAATGTATTATTTATGCATGAAATTGTGATAATATCAATTCGCTATTGTTCGTTTTTTCTGTAGGTTATAAGACATATCAAAAACTGATTTATTACCCATTACATGGTATTGTATTCGACGTTTAATAATATTGTTCAACCGGGAAATAAAAACAGACAAAAAGTGCGGATTTTTTATGATTTCTCTTAATGCTGTTAACCATCTTCTTTGCTTTATAGGCACTACAACTTGATAGTAAGCTAGATGTTTTTTATAGGATGCAAGATTATAAGATAGAGCAAGCATTAAAGCTGGATTGTTTTTCACCCTTTCTTGTTGCATGAAAGAATTAGTAGCTATGCAGCATTGATTTAGACGTGATAATATACTTTGACGTACAAGAGAAATAGGGCGTGAGCGGTAGAAATAATAGGGTTCTGGCACAATAAAAAAGCGGGCACTATTGATGAGGCATTCCACATCAAACCAAAAATCTTCAGCTATGCTCACACTTTCATCGTACAGAATGCCGTGCTTAACCAAAAATTCTCGTTTGAATATAGGCTTGCTTAAACCAAAAGGCAGCACTGGTTCTCCATAGACACCACTTTCTACAAAAGAAATGAGATCAATTTGGAGAGCTTCATCTAGATACTGTCCATTTTCTTGAATAAATGTACTCCAAGGAGATGTTGCGCCATCGTGGATTAAATAGAGATCGTCAGCAATTATGTCTGCATTTGTTTTCGCTGCCAGCAACAGAAGTTTTTCTAATCTTTCAGGAGCATACCAGTCATCTGAATCAAGAACAGCAACCCATTCTCCTTTAGCTGCTTTGATGGCACGATTACGCGCAGCAGAAACTCCAAGGTTTTGTTGATTAACTATTACTTTGAGGCGTTGGTCAGTAAAACTTTTAGCGACTTCTACAGTTCTATCACTTGAACCATCATCGACTATGATGACTTCAATATCACTGAGCGTTTGCTCTAAGGCTGACTGTATCGCCTTCGCAATATAAGCTTCAGTATTATAAGCAGGAATAATGACGGATACTTTAGGATTCATAAAACTGAACTCCTGACTACACAGTTAGCTAAAAATCTTAAGATTATGAATATAAATTTGATAACTTCTTTTTTACTATACAACTAAGTAGTCGGCAAGGCAAACGCATCTAAAATTACTCTTGATCGCAACCAAGATTAAGAACCAATGAAAAAATGCTTATTTTTCGTTTGGTTTGGTTTACAAGAATCAAAGCGATGTCTACGACTGGCTATCACACTCTCTACGAGACACTGTGCGTAGCTTGCTTCTTTGCAGCAGGACCAATACTCACTATCGCTGTTGCTTAAGTTTTATCAATAAACAAGTCTTAATGATATTTCTTAAACTTTATTGAGAATAAATTAATTTTGTTGATATTATGTGTTGCCTTGAGTAAGTTGGTCAAAATAAACTTGAACATTGCCAAACCAGTACGTTGCTAAAGTTATTTAGACAATATGGTCTCAGTTTACAGGTTAGACTCACAGCAGCGAGGTAAATTGCTCTTAGGTTGATTGACGCTCTAGGCTAACTTCCATTGTGTTAGTTAAAAAATGACCAGCTAAGATACCACTACTTAGGTAATATCTATCTTCGGAAATCCGATGTAGGGTTTCAAAGCCACTACGACGCTGACGATCGCCTAGTACCCAGTAACGCTGCACAATAGTATCTAGACCAATCCAGCCTTCACCTTCAACTTGCCCCAAAATATTATGCTGTAGTAAAAAAGTATACTGACGCTCTCCCTCATGCAATCGTCCTTTGTATTGTAGAGAGATTTCTGAGCGATCGCTACCAGGAAATATCAGCTTTGTAGCCATAGTGAACCAGTTATCTCGATTCCAAGCTACCAAGGTCATACCCTTGACGCTGATTGGCATACCATTTCGTTCCAGCCAATTTCCTTGCATTGCCCAGCGTCCTGGTTCCAATAAAAAAGTATGAGCCACCTTATATATTCCCTGTCTTGATCGAGTACCGCCAAGATTACAGTTATAGCAGTGCTGTACATGAATAGCGGGGCGTTTAGTCCGTCCTGAGTGAATAATGAAGAAATTTTTTATTGTTCCTCTTTCAGAACTCAGGACTGACTTTGGTGAATTTCTCCCAAAAGCACTTCTTGAGGTGCCCCAGTAGCAGTAGGTAGATTGCCAGGAATGCCCAAATGCCGCCAGTAGGCTAAAACTGCAAAAGCGATCGCTTCTTTAAAATCTGCATTTAACCCAACTTCATCTGTAGCCAATACTGGGATTGATGCCAACAATAACTCTAATCGACGTTTCAAATAGAGATTGCGGCTACCACCACCACATAATAGTACTCGTTGTGGCATTTCTGGCAAAAAAGTTCGGTAACTATGAACAATCGAAGCAGCTGTCAGTTCCGTCAGAGTTGCCAGTATATCAGCAGCATTGAGTTGGTATCCTTGGGCATCTTTTAAACACTGATGTAGATAAGTCACACCAAATAACTCCCGACCAGTAGATTTGGGCGGTGGTAAATGAAAGTAATCTTGGTTGAGCCATTGTTCTACCAAAGGATGGCAAGGAGTACCACTTGCTGCCCAATTGCCATTTTCATCGTAAGTTTTAGCACCAGCGCTTAAATGCTCTACCGCCAGATCCAACAGACTATTTCCTGGGCCAGTATCCCAAGCACGAATTTTTGAGAGCCAGTCACCATGCCGAGGCGCAATATAAGCGACATTACCAATGCCACCAATATTTTGAATACAGCGCCCTTCTTCAGGATGACTGAGCAAATAAGCATCTACTCTGGGCACGAGAGGCGCACCATGACCACCAATAGCAATATCAGCAACGCGGAAGTTGCTCACAGTTGTAATGCCCGTAAGATAGGCAATTAATTCACCCCGCCCTAGTTGGAGACTATAACCCAAAGGAGTGCTAAGTGCTGAATGAGAAGTGAGCATTTCTCTCCCCCTGCTCCTCTGCTCCCCTGCTCCTTCTTTGGGTGGTCGATGATAAACCGTCTGACCGTGAGAGCCAATGAGAGTAGCTAGCTGATGACCAATTTGAATATTTTGGGCGGCTTGGGCAAAGACTTGGGCGATCGCATCATCTATTTCTGCCAATTCTGCCATTGAGATGGCAACACCTGCACCAACCGCTAGTATTTTTTCTCTGAGTTCAGCTGGATAAGGATATGTTTTACCGACTAGTAACTCAACTTTAAGATCCAATTCTGTACCGGAAATCTCTACTAACACAGCGTCTATGCCATCTACGGATGTGCCACTAATTAAACCGATAACGCGAGTAGAGACAGCAGCTTTTTCAGTCGGATGCATTGTTCAAGATTCTTTTTTGGATTGCAAGAGGTAGTTTAATTCATGCTACTACCCATGTCAAAAAAAGTAAGGTGGCATAGTTGATTGGAAAAAGATGAATTTTGAGGGAAAGGGTGAGAGGCAGTCGACAGCATAACGTCGTATTCCCTTGAAGTAAAAAGAATAATTTTTAAATTACAGCAATTCCAGAGTTATGAAATGTATGAGACCTATCTGGATGTATTGTGAAAAATGATGCAATTGGTTCTCATAAAAAGATTATGAAGTTAATCACACAGCAAAATGCAGGTTATTTAATTACCTGAAAGAAGAACCAAGATAATCTTTTTCTTGAGGTTTAAAAACTATTCAGCCAAGGAATAAGCACTGATTTTCAATGGTTTGGCATCGCATAATGCCTCATGCCTTCTTGATCTAGAACCCTAAAAATATAAACTGCCTGCGAATCTCAAAACGGCACTTTTTATAAATGAAGCTTATTTACAATTTAGCACTGATAACTTCGCATTTTCTACATAAAGCTATAGATATCGCACAACATAACATCAGTGATTATTCTCTAAATAAAGTCCAATAGCCTGCATTTCTATCTGAATATAGTCAAATCAAAAAAGTAGTAATCCCTCTGATGTTGGAATCTAGAAGTACATCGCACAATGAGGCTATGAACACGAAAGATTAAAAAACGAAAAAGGATTGTCAAATGAAAAATCTTTTAATTAAGTCTGCGATCGCTTCTAGTGTCGTTTTGTCTTTAGCTACTGTTACCCGCCCTGTAATGGCTGCGTCTTTTTCGATATCAATAGAAGATGCAGGCAAACAAACGGCAAGTTACTCAAATCTTCTTAATTATAATGTACAAAATTTTGATGCTTCAACAACAGGTTATAGTGCAGCAGGCTTGCAATGGACTGGTGTTGGTAGCTATACGAATACTCTGATCGTGGATAAAGATCAATATGGTGGTGCTAATGGAACAGGCAAATATTTTGATGTAGATACTAGCAGATCGGGTAATGGTCAAACGGTTTCCACCTTAAATTTGACAACCGCACAAAGTTACTTTGGACTTTGGTGGTCTGCAGGAGACGCTAATAACGTACTTGAATTTTATTCAAAAGGTACTCTTGTAGAAAGAATTACTACTGCTGATGTGGTTAGTTATATCGCAAAGCTACCAAATAACACCAGTACCAGCTACTACGGTAATCCTAATTCACCAACTCAAAATAAGAGTGAACCCTATGCGTTCATCAACTTCTACGATGTTGCCGGAACTTTTGATCAGGTTAAATTCACCAATGTCGGCGGAACTGGTTTTGAATCAGATAATCACACAGTCGCCACTGGCTACAAGAGTATCACCGGTAATGTCATTAGAGCAGTTCCTGAGTCTTCTTCTGTATTAGGAGTTTTTGCGATTGGTTTTGTAGGTGCTGCTTCAGTTATGACCCGTCGAGCCAAGAAAAAGTCAGTTTTGCAATTGTCTTAAGTCTAGTGGCTTGCAAACAACACAATTTTTAGCTCACATTATTAAGTATCTTCTGCACTTCTGATGATAATTAAGAGAATATCACTCTCAAGCGATCGCCACTTTAATAGCACTGCTTTAAAGCAATTCTATTAAAGACACCAATTCTAGCTCAGTAAGATTTGCCTGATTTTCTCTATGCCTTACTCCCAGGCTCCACTTCGCGTAGCGTGCCACAGGCAGGATTTCAGAAGTTCCAGCAAAAAGTCAACATTAAACACAAGTTAGGGTGAGTTTACCTAAGTAAGCTCACCCTAATTGTTTTGCTGTTTATTTTATGGACAACCACTCTACAACACTTAAGATAACGCCTAGATTGCCTTCTGCTTAGAGATATTGGCATTACCCAGCCTAAAAGCTTAACTTGGCATAGAACTGATCCTAAAGCCTAGGTTTTAAGAATCGATATGATAGAAAAGTAGATAAAACTTAAAAAATATTTATCGAATGGTGCTTCAATCATCTGGCTTGTCCAAGGTCAAAGACTCATTCACACAAAAAATCTTCTTGGGTAATGAACCCAATGCGGAGTTAATTGCAATTCTCACCGTTTACTTTGTCCAAGGAATTTTAGGGCTATCGCGTTTAGCCGTGAGCTTTTTCCTCAAAGATGAACTGTTGCTGAGTCCAGTCCAGGTGTCGGCGCTATTGGGAATTGTCTTCCTACCTTGGATGATCAAGCCGGTATTTGGTTTTATCTCTGATGGCTTGCCCATATTTGGCTATCGTCGTCGTCCTTACTTGATTTTATCCGGGGTACTGGGAACCGCTTCCTGGATGAGTTTGGCCACAATAGTTCATACTAGCTGGGCAGCTACGTTAGCGATCGCTCTTGGTTCTCTCTCCGTCGCCATGAGTGACGTGATAGTTGACTCGCTAGTTGTGGAACGTGCCAGAGGGGAATCCCAAGCAAAAGCCGGTTCACTACAATCTGTATGCTGGGGTGCTTCTGCGATCGGAGGTTTAATTACAGCATACTTTAGCGGTCTGCTGCTTCAATACTTTACTACCCGTACTGTCTTTGGAATTACCGCCTTATTCCCTCTCATTGTCTCAGGGGTAGCTTGGTTAATTGCTGAATCTCCCGTTAGTAAAGATACTAATGAGAGTAATCAAACTAACCCTTTACCAATCAAACATCAACTGAAGCAACTACGCCAAGCTATTACCCAAAAAACAATTTGGCTACCAACGGCTTTTGTCTTCATCTGGCAAGCTACCCCAAATGCTGAATCAGCCTTTTTCTACTTCTCTACCAACGAATTACACTTTGAACCAGAATTTTTGGGGCGGGTAAACTTGGTGACAAGTTTCGCTTCTTTAGCAGGTGTTTGGATTTTTCAACGTTTTCTCAAAAGCATTCCTTTTCGCGTGATTTTTGCTTGGAGTACCGTCCTTTCTTCAATGTTAGGGATGACGATGCTGTTGTTAGTGACTCACACAAATCGGCTGTTGGGTATAGATGACCACTGGTTTAGTTTGGGTGATAGTCTTATTCTCACTGTGATGGGGAAAATTGCCTTTATGCAAGTCATGGTTCTAGCAGCAAGGCTTTGTCCCTCTGGAGTGGAAGCAACTTTATTTGCCTTGTTGATGTCTGTATTTAATTCAGCAGGAACGGTTTCCCAAGCATTGGGGGCATTAATCACCTATTGGTTAGGGATCACTGCAACTAACTTTGAGTCACTTTGGCTATTGGTGATAATTACTAACCTTAGTACGCTGTTACCCCTACCATTTATCAATTGGCTTCCTGCTGCTGAAGAGCAAGCTGAGACATCCAAAGATGGGGAACAAGCTTTCTTACCTGATTTGATGTCTGAGTTGGTACTGACAGAACCAGAGTCGGAAATAGTGGAATAGTGTAATAAATCCAAAGTCGAGTCAGTGCGCTGCCTCCCTGTTGCAACCTTGCTGCAACGGAATTCTTTTTAGCTGCTACATATTTTTGTACGAGATAACAATAAAAAACAAAGCTTATGCATTTGAAAAGTCAAGGAAGCCCAGTTACAGAAAAATTTTATACTCGTGCAGATTGGCAAGGTGGGTATCAATCTCTCACCCAAGAATTTGATTATTGGATTGATGATATAGAAGGGGAAATTCCCAGAGAATTAGAAGGCACGCTGTTTAGAAATGGCCCCGGTTTGTTGGATGTGAATGGAAAATTTCTTCATCACCCGTTTGATGGAGATGGGATGATTAGCAAAATTACCTTTACCAACGGTCGTGCCCATTTTCGCAACCGCTTTGTCCAGACAACTGGGTATTTGGCAGAGCAAAAGGCGGGAAAAATTCTTTATCGCGGTACTTTTGGTACTCAAAAACCCGGTGGTTGGCGAGCTAATATCTTTGATTTCAAACTCAAAAATATTGCTAATACAAATGTTATCTATTGGGGTGGTAAACTGCTAGCACTATGGGAAGCTTCTGAAGCATATCGCCTCGATCCCAAGACTCTTGAAACTTTGGGAAATGAATATTTTAATGGTGCTTTGTCAGCAGGTGAAGCTTTCGCTGCTCATCCCCGCTTGGAAAAGAATTGTGAACAAGATGGGGGCGAACCTCGCCTAGTAAATTTCTCGATTAAGCCAGGATTATCTACCACCATTACTATTTTCGAGCTAAACTTAGTGGGTGAAATTGTTAGACAGCAAGCTCATAAGGTTCCCGGTTTCTGTTTCATTCACGATTTTGTTATTACTCCCAACTACTGCATCTTCTTTCAAAATCCTGTCACATTTAATCCCATACCTTTTGCCTTGGGAATACGTGCGGCAGGAGAATGTATCAAATTTCAAGCAAATCAACCGACAAAAATTATAATTATTCCCCGTTTTCCCAAAGAAGGGCAAGAAGAGATAAAATTTCTGGAAACTCAGTCGGGTTTCGTTTTCCACCACGTTAATGCTTTTGAGGTAGGAGAGGAAGTTCTGATTGATTCTATTTGCTACCAAGATTTACCAGAAGTGGAGCCTAAAAGCGATTTTCGACAAGTTAATTTCGAAGCTTCTTCACCTGGGCAACTTTGGCGATTTTATCTAAATCTCAAGAATGGGACAGTGCAGCGAGAATTGATTGATAGTCGCTGTTGCGAATTTCCCAGCATCCATCCGGCGAATGTGGGACACCCTTATCGATATCTATATATAGGTGCGGCTCATGCAGAGAGTGGTAATGCTCCCTTACAAGCATTGCTGAAAATTGATTTACAGTCTGGGGAAAGACAGTTTTGGAGTGCTGCACCTCGTGGTTTTGTAGGTGAACCGATTTTTTTCCCGCGCCCAGATTCTGAAAAGGAAGATGATGGTTGGGTATTAGCTTTAGTTTATGATGCTGCCCATCACCGCTCAGATTTGGTAATTTTGGATGCTAGTGATTTCTCTAAAGGAACAATTGCACGGCTACATCTCAAGCATCATATCCCTTATGGGCTGCATGGAAGCTTTACTTCTGAAGTTTTTGGGGAAATTTGATCTCCTATTTGGATGAAACCATTTTTTCGCTGGCAATGATATGCAAATCGATATTTTTGAGCAAGCGCACCAATTTTTGCGTCAAAGATCCTTTGAGGAGCATTTGCCAGCGCGATCGCTGACTCTCTCCAATTACAATTTGGGTAATCCGATATTTCTCGGCGACTTCTGCGATCGCATTAGCTATGTTACTGTTAGTAACACGAAGAAAAGTACCTTCAAATTCGTTACAGAGTTTCTCACAAGTGTGGATGTGTAAGCTTTCCTCCTTGGTGAGGAATCGTTCTGGATCGGCAACAAACAAAGTATAAAGTGGGGCATTCATGTAGCTAGCTAACCTCGCACCCCGGCGTAACAACTGTACTGAGTTGGGATAAGTAGATACACACACCAAAACGCGCTCATGAATATTACAGGATTGTCCATTGGGGATAGTAGCGATCGCATTTTCTTCTACGTTGTCTGCGACTTCGCGCAAAGCTAACTCCCGCAAAGCAATCAGGTTACGGCGTTGGAAAAAATTATCAAGGGATTGCTGGATTTTTTCGGATGCGTAAATCTTGCCTTCTAATAACCGTTCTTGTAGTGTTTCTGGCGTAACATCTACCACTAATATTTCATCCGCATCATCCAGAATTCTGTCAGGAACACGCTCACGGACGACTACACCAGTAATTCTAGCTACTAAGTCATTAAGACTTTCCAAATGTTGCACATTCATTGTGGAGTAGACATCAATACCTGCTGCCAAAACTACTTCTACATCTTCGTAGCGTTTTTCGCGTGGTGAACCAGGGACGTTGGTATGGGCAAGTTCATCGATTAAGGCTAATTGGGGCGATCGCTTTAAAATAGCATCTGTATCCATATCCGTTAGTGTCAACTCACCGCGAAGATATTGCTTACGGGGTAAAATCTCCAGTCCCTCTGCCTTCTCCTCCGTATCCTTGCGTCCGTGGGTTTCCAAAAGCCCAACGATGACATCAATTCCTTCTTGTTTAAGTGCGTGTCCCTCTTCTAGCATCCGGTAGGTTTTCCCTACTCCAGGAGCCATACCAATAAATATTTTATGTTTACCCCGCCGTCGTGCCGGATAAACTGAGTAACTTCCAGAATTTAAAGGTGCAGTGCCATTCCAACCAGTATTATTGTCTGACATTTCATTCTTGGTTTCTATCGCAATCCTATTTCATCGGAAAACGGCGCTTTATCTATCCCCCTTATAAGTGCTGTTAGCAGATAGCTAGGGTTGAGCGCGTGAATAGTAAATCTGACTTCTTTGCTCACAACTCGCAACTGTTTTGCCCAATTCCCATTTATTGATTTTGCTGACGATTAATATCTTGCAAGTCAAGAGCATAATTCAATCGGAGAACGTTGACTCCCGGCTCACCAAAAATCCATAAAAATCTGCCATCGGTATACTTGTTAATTAAACGTAGGATCTCATCTTCTTTGACTCCCCGCGCACCTGCAACCCGCGTCAATTGCTGCCGTGCTGCTTTGAAGGAAATATGCGGATCTAAACCAGAACCAGAGGTATAAATCATATCAGCGATCGGTTGAAGATTTTCGTCTCGCAATTGATTTGCCTCTTCTAGAATCCGCTTTAGTAGCTCTGGATTGCTAGCAGCGAGATTGCTGGCTCCAGATATGCCAGTTGGCTTTGCTTTTTTTCCTTGGCTATATCTAACAGTACTAGGACGAGGATGGAAATATCGCTCGGATGTGAATAGTTGACCAATCAAAGCTGAACCAATTGGTTCATTATTTAGATTCAGCATAATGCTGCCATTCGCTTGATAGGGCAAAAAAACTTGACCCACTACAAGAATGATCAGAGGATAGATTATTGCAGTCAACAACCAAAGCATTAGAGTTATAAAAATTGCTCTGATAGTTTCTCGAATAATAGCCATAAAAACTTTTCCAATTATTACTAAAATTAATTTTTAATTTTAATTCTTTTACCCAATCAGAACGATATTCGAAGATGCTGTTGCTAACAGCATAAATACCTGGGGCAATTACCACATTCAAGCACAGCAGGATAAAAATAGCGAGTGTGAGTGTTGTTTAAGCAATTGCAACCAAACAAAGAACATCGCCTGTATCAGATTTATCGACAAAAACTTTTCCCAAACATCGACCTGTTTATTCATATTCTTTTGGTTCTCTCTCTCAACGGTAAAAGTAAAAATGTTTATTATTTTACTTTGGTCAAGATGCGCTCGTTTCGCAGCGTCTCTACTTTTTCTATCCTTAAGCCAAACCTACAAGTGTAATCAGTATGTCTATCAACTTAATGGCGATAAATGGCGCAATCACTCCACCTAAGCCGTAAATTAAGATATTGCGTTGGAGTAGCTGATTAGCTGTCAGTGGCCTAAACCGCACACCCTTCAATGCCAAGGGAATCAAAGCTGGAATAATCAAAGCATTATAAATCAGCGCTGATAGTACAGCAGACTTAGGGCTAGTTAAATTCATAATATTCAGGCTTTGTAGATTAGCAGCGACAAATATCACTGGGATAATTGCAAAGTATTTAGCAATATCATTAGCGATAGAAAATGTCATCAAAGCTCCGCGAGTAATCAACAATTGTTTACCAATGCTAATGATATCGATCAGCTTTGTCGGATCGGAGTCCAAATCCACCATGTTGGCGGCTTCTTTTGCAGCTTGTGTCCCTGTATTCATGGCAACGCCAACGTTAGCTTGGGCTAATGCGGGAGCATCGTTAGTCCCATCTCCCGTCATGGCAACTAGTTTACCTGCTGCTTGTTCCTTTTTAATGACACTGATTTTGTCTTCTGGTGTGGCTTCAGCGATGAAGTCATCCACTCCAGCTTCTTTAGCAATAACAGAAGCTGTGATTTGGTTGTCTCCAGTTAGCATAATGGTACGCACTCCCATCCGTCGCAGTTGGTCAAAGCGATCGCGGATACCAGGTTTAACTATATCTTTGAGATAAATAACCCCATAGATTTCGTTATCTAAACTAACTGCTAGAGGTGTACCTCCCAAGCGAGAAACTCGTTCGTAGGCAGCATCCAATTCTGGCGTATTGCGTCCGTTGCGAGAACGGACAAATCCTTTAATGGCTTCTACTGCTCCCTTTCTTGCCTCATACCCACCAGGTAAGTTAGTCCCACTCATCCGTGTTTTGGCGGAAAAATCAACTCCTTCTGCCTGGTTAGAGTCGAAATCAAACCGTGCTACTAGTTTTTCTGCCAGTCGAATAATAGATTTACCTTCTGGTGTATTGTCAAAGATACTAGCCGCCCACGCAACATTAGCAATTTCTGATATTGAATGACCGTTGATAGGGATAAACTCTTCTGCCAAACGGTTGCCGAGGGTAATTGTACCTGTCTTATCAAGAACTAAAGTGTTTACATCACCACAGGCTTCGACTGCTTTTCCGGAAGTGGCAATGACGTTAAATTGGGCAACTCGATCCATACCAGCAATGCCGATGGTACTGAGTAAGCCGCCAATGGTTGTAGGAATTAATGCCACTAATAGGGCAATTAAAGTTGGTACGCTGACTGGACTGTTGACATAGTAAGCAAGTGCGGGCAGAGTTACCACGACTAACAAAAACACTAAGCTGAGAACTGCTAACAATACAGTCAGGGCAATTTCATTGGGTGTTTTGCTGCGTTCTGCCCCTTCTACTAAGGCAATCATTCGGTCAATAAAGCCTTTGCCTGGGTCAGTAGTGATCCGGATAATTAATTCATCTGAGATAATCCGTGTCCCACCAGTGACAGAACTGGAAACATCTGAGCCTGATTCTTTTAATACTGGTGCAGATTCTCCAGTAATTGCCGATTCATCTACTGAGGCAACGCCCATAATTACCTCACCATCGCCGGGAATGATATCGCCAGCAATAACGTAGATGTTATCGCCCTGTCTCAGGCTGGTGGATGAAACTTCACTAATTGTGCCGTCGGGAGCGAGTTTTTTAGCGATCGCCTCTGATTTGGTTAATCGCAAGGCATCAGCTTGAGCTTTACCCCGACCTTCTGCCAATGCTTCAGCAAAATTGGCAAACCAAACTGTAAAGAATAAAATCCCCGACAGTAAGCCATTGAAAAGTTGCGGGTTCTTTTGTAGGGCTGGGCCAAATAAATTGGGATCAATCGTGAGCAATAGAATGATGATTGTCCCCACCCAAACCACAAATATTACTGGATTTTTGATTACATACTTAGGGTTAAGCTTGACAAAAGCATCTCTAATTGCCCTTAAGTACAGCCACTTTTTACTTGTCCTTGCTTTTTTACGTCCTTGACGGCGATCGCCAGAACGAGGATTTGGCCGTCTAGCTCTGAAGTTAGTTGCCACTTGATTCATGAATAAAGTTAGGAGTTAAAAGTTAAAAATTAGGAGTTAGGAGTTAGAAGTTAGGAGTTTCCAATAAAAAATAGATCCAACCTTTAGGGCACGCTATGCGATCGCGAACACAATGCCAAAGCGATGCTCGTTCCTACCTACCTCTGTTCGCGTTCGATTGTCACCAGAAGGACGGACGATCGAACGCGAACAGTGTGTCGTAGACAAGACTCGCTAACACCAGTCGCCTACGGTAGGAAACCCTCCTACAGCGATGGATTCAGCACAAAGCACTGGCTCCCCTACAAAACAGGATAATTTATTTATTTTTTGGTATTCTCTTAATTCCAGACTTATAACTCATAAATTTTCTAATTGCCAGATGCTAGTTTCAAACCCTCAGCTATGGGGCCTAAAGCTAAAACGGGAAAGAAAGTCAATACTCCCAAAACCAATGTCACTCCAGCAGTGATACCAGTAAATACTAGAGAATCAGTTCTTAGGGTACCAAGGGTTTCTTGTACTTGTTGTTTGCGAGACATACCGTCAGCTAACAGCAGGATGGCAATTATCGGAATGTAGCGTCCTCCTATTAAGCTAACTAAAGTACTCAAGTTCCACCACAGGGTGTTGTCCTTCAACCCTTCCAAGCCGGAGCCATTATTTGCGGCGGCTGAGGCGTATTCATAAACTACTTGAGAAATACCGTGATGGCCAGAGTTACTAATTCCAGAGAGAGAGATGGGATAAGCCAGGGCGATCGCACTGGGAATCAAAACTAGAATTGGGTGAATCAACAACACGACGCTAGCGAGGACAATTTCGCGTTTTTCAATTTTGCGTCCTAAAAACTCTGGGGTGCGTCCTGCCATTAGTCCAGTTAGGAACACTGTGAGAATTAAGTAAATAAATAAGTAAGCTGTTCCAGTTCCCTGTCCACCCCAAATAACCTGGATAAACAAGTTGAAGAGAGTCGAAAATATTCCTTGGGGCATCAAAGAATCGTGCATCCCATTCACAGCGCCAGACATAGTAGCGGTAGTCATAACTGCCCAAAATGCCGTTTGTAACCAGCCAAACCGCACTTCTTTCCCCTCTAAATTGGGTTGTTCTAATCCAAAGGCGTTATTAACTAGGGGATTACCTTGCAATTCTCCCACGGCTGTCACTCCCACCAAAACTACAAAAATCACAAACACCATCCAAAAAAGCAGCCAAGCTTGTTTGATGTTGTTGGCGAATATACCGTAGGTGTAAATCAAGGCTGCTGGGATAGAAATCATGGCGATCATTTCTATCAAGTTAGAAGCGCCATTGGGATTTTCAAAAGGATGTGCTGAGTTTACGCCAAAAAAGCCTCCGCCGTTCTCGCCCAAAAGTTTAATCATTTCAAAGGATGCCACCGGGCCTCTGGCAAGATATTGTGTCCCGCCTTCTAAGGTTCTCACATCCATAGTCTTCGCTAATGTTTGTGGTACACCTGTTAGAAGTAAAGCGATCGCTCCAATAATCGAAATCGGTAGCAATATGCGCGTAATTGCACGGACGATATCGACATAAAAGTTTCCCAGCCTTCTACCCGTCAGCCCGCGAATAAAGGCAATTCCCACAGATAAACCGGTGGCTGCGGAGGTAAACATCAAAAAGCCTAAAGCCGCTACCTGGCTAAAATAGCTTAAGGTTGTCTCACCAGCATAGTGCTGCTGGTCGGTATTAGTTACAAAGGAAATGGTTGTATGCAGTAATACATCCCAACTGGGCGCACCGAAACCGTTAGGATTCCAGGGCAACAGCCTCTGAAAATATAACAGTAAATACACTGAAATACCCATAATCAGGTTGCTGTACAGCACAGCCCGAATATACTGCGAACCAGTCATATCATCTTTTCTGCGAACACCCGCTAGTACGAACATACTTCGTTCTATGGGGTTCATTAAAAAATCCAGTAGTGTTCTTTCTCCCAAGAAGACATGGGCGATGTATCTACCAAGTAGCGGAGTAATTGCTATGACAATACACAGCGTTAAGCCAATTTGCAAAAAACCTTGTCCCATATATTTCGCGCCGGGTAAAATTTAAGTGCTAGCAAGCCAATTATTAGAAATAACAGATTAACTGTTGAAGTATTTGATTTGGAGGAATTTAGTGATATCTCATATCACCGCCATTTTGTAATCTGGATTTACTATTTTCAGTTATTGCTATTTTCCAGATAGTTATTTAACTTATTGTTAAAAATATTTAATCTTTACTTTTAATTCATCTAATTCGCTAGTTAGTATTATTTGTTTATACAATACATTCTCGAAGTTTGCTACGTTCAAAGAATATAAATATTTAAAAGGATTTTATTAAATAAGTGACGGTATGGAAAGGTTGTTTTAGATACCTTGTCCCTTGTGGACAACTACCCATTCCCTAATCCTCAGTTCCCAGTCCCCTTTTTTGCATCTGGACAATCGTAATTTTCGGGTTAATGCTCAAGTGAATATTTGCAGATATAGATTGCAGATAAATCATAATCGCTGAATTAAATAGTTGTAAAGATTGTAGGATAAAGATTTTTTAGTAAATCAGAAATGATGATATTAAGTCGATTAGTGGCTATGAAAGAAGCTATAAATGAGCGTGGGGAGACTTATGGGCTAATCACTATCGCCTTTGCGATCGTCATAGGCTTAGAATATTTGACACCACCTGAGTACGTATTCGGCTACCTCTACACAGGGACAATTTTGTTAGCAGATTCTCGACTGAATCGGAAAGCAGTATTGGGGATCACTCTGGCAGCTACAGGATTAACATTATTGAATTTGTTTGTCCCAGGAGGAGAAATGATTAATGCCTCAACGTTAGCAAATCGGATGATTGCAGTATTGGCGTTGATGGTAACGGGTTGGTTAAGCGATCGCAACCACCGCAATGAAGAAGCGATCGCTTATACACAAGCACAATTACGCTCCCAAGAACAACTAGCTATCATGCGTGAAGATTTTGTTTCCACCCTAACGCATGATTTGAAAACACCCCTATTAGGAGCAATTGAAACGCTGAAATATTTTCAAAATGAGCAATTTGGTGAAATCACGCCAATGCAAGCAAAAGTCCTCCAAACTATGGCTCGTAGTCACCGGAGTACACTGCAATTAGTCCAAACTCTTTTAGATGTATACCGTAATGATGCTGAAGGGCTGAAATTACAGATATCACCTGTTAACTTGGCAACTGTGGCGGAGGAGGTAATCGCTACCCTGGCTGAACTAGCGAGAACACGTCAGGTTTATATTTCTCTACACTATGGCGAATCAGATTTTCGGAGCTTTCTCTGGGTAAATGGCGATCCTTTGCAACTGGGGCGAGTCTTCACCAATCTCCTGAGTAATGGTATTAACCATACCCCCCGTGGCGGTAAAGTGGAAGTGGTACTTGAAGGTTATTCTAGCGATCAAGTGGTAAAAATACTCGATACTGGTTCCGGCTTTACAGAAGAAGAGTTACCCCACTTATTTGAGAGATTTTATCAAGGACATAGCGATCGCCACGTCTCAGGATCGGGACTAGGGCTTTATTTAACCAGGCAAATTATCGCTGCTCATGGGGGTACAATTTGGGCAGAGAATCGCTCACCACGGGGAGCAATGTTTGGTTTTCGACTCCCAGCTTGTCCACTACCGGGAGTAGGTGAGTAGGGAAGCAGGGGGGCAGGAGGCAGGGAGCAGGGGGAGCAGGGGAGGCAGGGGAAGAAGAACTATTTATTGACCAATGACCAATGAACAATGACAAATGACAAATGACAAATGACAAATGACCAATGACTAATGACCAATGACTAATGACAAAAATCTTACTCGTTGAAGATGATGAATTGTTTCGGCTTGGTCTGCGGATGCGGTTGCAGCAAGAAACTACTTTGGAGATTGTCGCAGAAGCAGAAGATGGGGAACAAGCTGTAGAATTAGCAAATCGCTATCCCCTGGATTTGGTTTTGCTAGATATAGGTTTACCCGGCATTGGTGGGATTGAAGCTTGTCGCCAAATCAAGCAGAAGCACCCAAATTTACCAATTCTCGTTTTAACATCTCGTTCTGAGAAACCTCTGATTTCACGGTTAATTGCAGCCGGGGCCCAAGGTTACTGCCTGAAAGGTATTCCTGCTGAGTCTCTGATCTTGGCAGTGCGATCGGTTGCAGCCGGGGCTTCTTGGTGGGATCAAACGGCAACAACAGAAATTAGGGCAGCTTTTGAGGGCAATTCTACTGCGGTGCTGCCTGCAAAAACTGAGGGAAACCTAGAAAATCCCCTAACGAAGCGCGAGCAAGAAATTTTGGCACTGGTAGCAGCTGGCAAAAGCAATCAAGAAATTGCTGAGATTCTCTACATTGCCCCTGGTACAGTGCGGGTTCATGTTCATGCAATTTTGCAGAAACTAGAAGTACGCGATCGCACTCAAGCCGCAGTCTTAGCGATCCAAAAAGGATTGGTAGCACCAGAATTGTTGATTAACTAGATTTAAATTCAATCTTAAATACGTTTGTAGTAAGGACTTTAGTCCTCAAATATTCAAGCACTGAAGTGCTTACTACAAACCTATCAATGGACTATTTTAGATAAACCAGATTTCTCAATCTTTTAGCCCAAGAAAATCACATAATATTTAATGGGTCTACATCAATTGTCAAACTAACAGACGAAGGACAAAGCGATCGCACTTCTTCCCAATCTGGCAATTGTGGCAATGCATCGGGAGCAAATTTAATCAATATCTGCCAGCGATAACGATTTGCTACGCGTAAAATACTTGCTGGTGCTGGCCCTAATATCTCGAATTCTTCTTCTGTACTCAAGGCTGTGGCAATGATTTGTGCTGTATTTTGCACTTGAATGGGATCGAGACTACTTAAGCGCAACAAAATTAACCGCCCATAAGGGGGATAATTGAGGGCTTGGCGTTGTTCTAATTCAGCCTGCGAGAAAGATTGATAATCGTGCGATCGCACTGCTGCAATTACCTGATGCTCTGTAGTGTAAGTTTGTACAATCACCCTCCCTGGATCGTCTCCTCTACCAGCACGTCCAGCGACTTGAGTCAGAGTTTGAAATGCCCGTTCACTGGCGCGATAATCTGATAAATTTAGCAATCCATCGGCAGCGACAACGCCCACAAGTGTCACCTGTGGTAAATCTAAACCTTTGGTGAGCATTTGTGTACCCACTAATAAATCCGCTTCGCCGTTGGCAAACTGGGTGAGTAAAGTCCGGTGTGAACCTTTGTTACGGGTGGTATCGCTATCAAAACGAATCAAGCGTAACTCTGGGAACTGTCGTGCTAATTCCTGCGTTACTCGCTGAGTACCGCTACCGAAAAATTTCAGGTAAGGGGAACTACAATCGGGGCAGTATTTGGGATGCGATCGCGCATAATTACAATAATGACAGCGCAATAATTCCGGTGCTTTTTCTTCGGTGTGGTGGTACGCCAGTGACACATCACAATGCGGGCATTCCAACACATACCCACAACTGCGGCATGAGACAAAAGTACTGTGTCCCCGACGATGGATAAATAAAATTCCCTGTTGTTTTCTCTCTTGCAACTGTTGCAAAGCTTCTTGCAGCGATCTACTAAATATAGAACGATTTCCCTGCTGCAACTCTTGCCGCATATCGACTATTTCCACAGGCGGTAAAGGGCGAGAATTGATGCGTTCGGGCAAACTTAAATAATGAGTGCTGAGTGATGAGTGCTGAGTGAGGAGTTGGGAGTGAGGAGTTACGAATTCTCCCCCTGCTCCCCTGCTCCCCTGCTCCCCTGCTCCCCTGCTCCCTTGCCTCCCCACGCTTACCCAAGTTTCCAAGGAAGGGGTAGCAGAACCTAACAATAAGGGGCAATTTTCTAATTCGGCTCGCCATTGGGCGACGGTGCGAGCGTGGTAAGTAGGTATGGGTGAGTCTTGTTTAAAGCTGCTGTCGTGTTCTTCATCTAAAATAATTAAACCCAAGTTGGGCAAAGGCGCGAAAACGGCGCTGCGCGTACCAATGACAACTTGAGGTTCTCCTGTGAGCATTTGCCGCCAAGTATCGTAGCGTTCACCGTCGGAGAGGGCGCTGTGATAAACGCTGACTTTATTGCCAAAACGGGCACGAAAACGATCGGTTAGCTGGGGTGTAAGTCCAATTTCTGGTACTAAGACAAGGGCAGATTTGCCTTGCTTGATGAGAGGTGCGATCGCTTGCAAATATACTTCGGTTTTTCCTGAACCTGTCACCCCATGCAATAAAACTTCAGCAAATCCATCTAATGTCTGGATTGTTTTTAAAGCGCTAGCTTGGGCAGCAGTTAAAGATTTAGCCCCATCACCTGCTAATACTGGGCCCTGTTCGGTTCGCAATACTTCCCGTTCTTCAATAACGATGTAACCCTTTTGTGTCAGCGTTTTGAGGATAGAAGAACTAGCATTGCAAATTTGCAGTAATTCATTTTGCCACAACTCCCCATTATGCCGCCGCAGCACTTCCAAAATCTCTCGCTGGCGGGTAGTGAAGTCGCTATCAATTATACCTGTCAGCGTGACTGCTTTTTGTAGCTTTGGTCGAGTCAGCCGTGGCGGTTCTAAATAGCTTTCTACTAAACCGAATCGCAGCAACTCCCGAATTCCCCGATAGGCAGATTTGACTTTTTGTTGAAGGTAGGCGAAACTATAATCCCCCGCAGGCTGCCCTTGCAAAAGTTCCCAAACTTGCCGCGCAGTAGGAGTCAAAAAAGCTAAAGGATCGGAAGATGCTAGCAAATAACTACTTCCCCCTGCCCCCTGCCCCCTGCCCCCTGCTCCCCCTCCTCTAACAAGGCGGATACGGCGCTGCGATCGCCCCAGCAACCCTGGTGGCAGAGCAACCCGGATTACTTGAATCAGAGGCGTATAGTAATATGCAGCAACTCGATTGAGTAATTCCCAATAAGCACTTGGGAAAAATCCAACGCTGACTATATCTTCTACTTCCCGGATTTTTTCTGGTGCTAAATCAACATTTGGTTGTGCCAGTAACCGAATTGCGATCGCTCCTAATTGTTGTGCCCCAAATGGCACGCTCAAAATATCCCCTGGTTTTATTTCTAACTGGGCTGGCAATCGATAAGTAAATAATCCTGTACTTCCTGGACAGTCTACCAGTACTTCAACCCATCTATTAAGAGTTGTACCTGATTGGTACGATTCGCTAGGTTCAGCCACTACTAAAGGAGATAATTTTATGTCATTAATATACATAGCTACTGACTTTATAGTTAAATATTTTCCTCACATAGCTGGTCAAAATTAACCTAGCTAACTAAACTCTAATTTTTTGCTTTCTTAAATTTAAATAGTATTTTTCAATACTGTTATCCTTCATAATACTTGATAAGTTTCCTCTTATGTAATCTACTAGACAAATTCGTATCAACTATACATGCAATAAATATTTGGTACCCACTATATAAATAAAAGCATGTCGGCACTTGCTGCAACAGTTGCTCTATCTACTAAATAGGGAGTAGCCTTTTTCCGCCTATCGATAGATATTCAACCCTTTCTGTATATGAGATGCTTTTATACAAATAAGAACATCCCAAAATTAAGCTGCCATAATTGTAATTTGTATCATTTGGGTAACTTGAAATTGGGAAGGCATAACCCCATCACCAGGTTTTAAATTTATCCAGTGACTTCCAAATACCTAAACAGAAAAATATATATTTAGAAAAATATATGAAAGTTTAAGAAATTTGGATGTTTAGCTGAGATTTTTATGTTTGTTCAGGTTGAGAAAGTTTGAGGGGGTTTGACATATTTGGTAATTAAGAAAAAAATGAAGAATATAATCTGTTAGAAGCCTGAGAAGAAAGTTTTGTTGGGTGCTTAGGTCAGTTACTTTGTAGGTTGTATCTAACTGTAACCCGTAGGTTGTAGGTAGATATAGATTTTTATTCTTGAATAGAAATTAGTAGAAGCTTCTATTCCGACATATAAAGGGGTGCATTCGTCCATTAGGGAAAACTACCAAGCCTCAAACGAGTAGCTGTAACTAAATTATGTACCAAACAAAACAACAATCCCTAAAGGAAACTATGAACATTGTTGAATTGGGAAAAATGGAAATACTGGAGAATGCTGCTGATATTGAAGAACCATCACTCGATAGTTTAGATGCAGTGGCAGATGAAGAGCCTCCGATTGTAGTAGAAAATCTGGAATCAGATGAACGCGATGGAGATGACATGGCGGCGGCCCGCCCTTCGGGATACAATAAAACCGAGCATGATGATGCCGTCGGCGCGTTTTTTAAAGAGATGGCGCGTTATCCGCTTTTAAAAGCTGATGAAGAAGTAGAGTTAGCGCGACGAGTTAGATTTCTAGAGGAAATTAGGGAATTACAAGCTGCTTTAAACTTAAAACTAGGACAGGAACCTACCAAACTAGAAGTAGCTTCCGAGCTAGAAATGACCGAAAAGCAACTAGAAAGTCGCTTGTATCAAGGTAGAGTAGCGAAACGCAAAATGATTCGCTCCAACTTGAGGTTAGTAGTTTCTATTGCCAAACGATATCTAAATCGGGGAGTGCCTTTTCTGGATTTAATTCAGGAAGGAGCAATGGGTTTAAATCGCGCTACAGAAAAGTTTGATCCAGATAAAGGATATAAGTTTTCTACTTATGCCTATTGGTGGATTAGACAAGCGATTACCAGAGCTATAGCTAACGATGCGCGGACAATCCGGCTACCTATTCACATTGTTGAAAAGCTTAACAAACTGAAAAAAGCTCAACGGGAACTAAAGCAAAAACTCTGTCGAAATCCTACCGAAGGTGAAATGGCAGAAGCTTTGGAAATTAGTGTGCAACAACTACGCCAACTACAACAGCTACGCCGTCAAGCACTTTCTCTCAACCACCGTGTCGGTAAAGAAGAAGACACGGAATTGATGGATTTGCTAGAAGATGAAGATAACCTGTCTCCAGAAGCAAAAATGAATGAAAACATGATGCGTCAGGAGATTTGGGAAGTGTTGGGTGATGTGTTAACTCCACGAGAAAAAGATGTGATTTCTCTGCGTTATGGTTTGACAACCAGCGAACCCTGTACCTTAGAAGAAGTTGGCAATATGTTCAATCTTTCCCGTGAGCGAGTGCGCCAAATTCAAAGCAAAGCGATGCGGAAATTACGCCGTCCACACATAGCTAAACGCTTAAAAGGTTGGTTAATTTAGTTACATTCACGAAGATAGAGACGCAATCCCCGTTTGTCACTTTGTTCCCATTCAAAATTCAAAAATAGATATTTAATTTTGAATTTTGAATTTCGAATTACCCGCATGGTTTGACTTATTTAGCTCCAATAATAAATTTAGGGGCTGATATATTTATATTTCTTGAGCTTCGACTACCGTAACTCTCCAAAAACGGGCTTTCTGTGACTTTTTCGGCTTTTGTTTAGTCATTTTTAAAAAAATTGCACAGTTGCCTATAGACTATGGACTATGAACTATAGACTATAGACTAATGACTTCGTGTAGCAATTTGATTTTGCGTTTTGCTGAACCAACTGATTACAGCGTACTTTTTCAATTAATTCAGGGACTTGCTGAGTATGAAAAATTATCTCATGCTGTCACTGGCGATGCTCTGGCACTTAAGGAGCATTTATTTGGTTCGCACAGATATATAGAAGCGATTTTAGCAGAAACTGCTGGTCAAGCTGTTGCTTTTGCCCTATTTTTTCATAATTATTCAACATTTTTGACCAAGCCCGGAATTTATCTGGAAGACTTATTTGTTTTACCAGAATATCGTAGGCAAGGTATTGGTAAAGCTCTTATTTCTAAAGTAGCCCAGATAGCTATAGAACGTGACTGTGGACGGTTAGAGTGGAGTGTGTTGGATTGGAATGAACCAGCTAAAGCATTCTACCGTAGTATAGGAGCATCTATATTAGATGATTGGCGAATTTGCCGTGTCACAAAAGACGCGCTTACGCAGTTAGGGGCTGTCAATTGAAGAAAAATTCAGCTATTCTGAATTCAGTAGTCAGAAGAGGTTGTTGGAAAAGTGTTTTTCTCTAAACTTTAAGCACTTTTAGATCCTCACTAACCCTCTTTAAAAAGGCTATTAATTAACCAGATATTGCTTAACATTTGCTAGCCTGATCATTTATTGACGACTTCGCTTATATCCCCCGGCTGAAGCGCGGGGGCTTTACACATCACGGCTCGTAAATAATACAGGGTTGGGATTAGCGTAGACATGGAGCGGCTTGTCGTCTAGACATCGCTCATCAAATTATTGTGGAAAAACATGGTTGTCAAATTAGCGTCGAGTCCGAACTTGGCAAAGGCACAAATTTAACAATTCATGTAGTACAGCCCCTAATTAGCTTTAGGACTTACACAAAACTTAACTCGGTAGGGGTACTCGCGCAGGGTATTGCCCTTACCTTTAAATCCTAGTTTTGGTTATTGTTTGCGTAAGCCGTAAGCTTAATCAAGAAACCTCTTTTAACTCTTCACCTTTTACACTTTTCCTGCCACAACCAAGTCTTTCTTCAAAAGTTCCACTGCTGCTTGATATTGCAGATCCGCTTCAGTACCAATCTGTTCGCGGTTAATTGGATCTTGGGAAATCACTTTATCTGGCTTAATACCTAGTTTGTTAATATCCCGGTGTTGAGGAGTTTCATACTTAGCAATTGTGACTGCCAACCCCGAACCATCTGATAATTCAAATAAAGATTGAATTAGACCCTTACCAAAAGTGGTTTCGCCTACCAACTGGGCACGACCGTTATCTTGGAGTGCGCCAGCGAGAATTTCGCTAGCACTGGCAGTTCCTTGATTCACCAAAATCACCAGAGGATCGGTCGTCAAGGCTGGGCCAAAGGCTTCGAAACTACCCTGAATGCCTTGTCTATTCACAGTGTAGACAATAGTCCCAGAATCTAACCACTGACGGGCAATTTCAATTCCTGATTGCAATAATCCCCCAGGATTATTTCGTAAATCTAGAATGTAGGCAGCAGCGCCTTTTTTTTCTAGACTAGAAATAGCGTGTGCCAATTCCGTTGAGGCGTTGGCATTGAATTGGGTGAGACGTAGGTAGCCAATAGATGTACCTTCAGTGGAAACACGCAATTCCGAAACCACAGGGTTAAGAGCAATGCGATCGCGCGTTAGTCTAATTTCCGTTTCTGGCTCTCCATCTCGCTCAATGAGGAGAGTAACAAGGCTGCCACTTGGCCCGCGCATTTTAGTCGCAGCTTCATCTAGGGTAAGATTTTTTGTGGGCACGCCTTCAATTTTAAGAATGCGATCGCGTGGTCTAATCCCCGCTTTGTCTGCTGGTGAACCTGCTATAGGAGCCACTACTTCCAACTTCCCAGTCTCAGGATTCAGGACAATTTGCAATCCTACCCCAGTCAGTTCCCCAGAGGTATTGACCTTTAAGCTGCGGTACTGTTCCGGGTCTAAAAAGCGGGTAAAAGGGTCATCGAGGCTCTTGAGCATCTTCCCAATTGCCGCATAACTGGCATTTGAGTCTGTAAGCGGCTTCTCTAGAACCTTTTGCCGCACAGCCGCCCAGTTTTGATGATTAAAAGTCTCATCTAGATAACTACGATTAACAATTCGCCAAACTTCGGAAACCAGCTTTTGTTCCCCCGTTAAAGCCAGCGCAGGCTGGGTCAGCGTACCAAACGCCAACCAAAACGCCATTAACAACGAAAATCCAACCCGAAAGACTTGTTTGTTCATGAACCCCATTATCAATTCCACCTCAACCCAAATTGCCTAGAAATGCTCAGTTGCTCTGTTGTTGATGAAATCTATCTCTCGATTATGTTACTTTTTTTATAGAAGTGGTGCATTTCTCTCATCAAGTTGTTCAGTCAACTGATGCGTTGTATCCACTCACGAAAGGATAAAATCTACTTTGTGTCCACCATTTTCTGTGCAGGGGCGTAAAGAGATCGCAATATATTCCTTCTTTACAGAGTGTAAAGTTTCTGAAGACTCTTAGCACGCTGAAAGCTGACAAGCAAACGAAATAAACTCGTCTTTACTAAAATCCCAAAATTGCTAATTGGGAGAGAAGTCATAAGAGGCGGCTTATGAGAAGTCCATAGACAATTCTGTTGTTACCCTAGCCTGCGGCAACCCCTTGGGCGAACCCGTAGGATGCCGAGGCTTGGAACCATCAGAATTTTAGTCGCCGATTTAGAGCTTCGGGATTTATCAACCGCAACCGACTTTTAGGAACTTGAGATTGTATGGCCAACGTTTACGACTGGTTTGAGGAACGCCTGGAGATTCAGGCACTCGCTGAAGACGTTACTAGTAAGTACGTCCCTCCCCACGTCAACATCTTCTACTGCTTGGGTGGTATTACCCTGGTTTGCTTTCTCATCCAGTTTGCCACTGGATTTGCCATGACGTTCTACTACAGGCCAACAGTCACTGAAGCGTTCTCCTCAGTGGAGTACATCATGAATGAAGTAAACTTCGGTTGGCTAATTCGCTCCATCCATCGCTGGTCTGCCAGCATGATGGTGTTAATGATGATTTTGCACGTCTTCCGGGTTTATCTCACAGGTGGTTTTAAAAAGCCCCGCGAACTGACTTGGGTCAGTGGTGTGATCCTAGCTGTAATTACAGTTTCCTTTGGAGTCACCGGCTATTCCCTACCTTGGGATCAAGTTGGCTACTGGGCTGTAAAAATCGTTAGTGGCGTACCAGAAGCAATTCCTGTAGTTGGCGTTCTGATCTCCGACCTGCTGCGCGGCGGTTCAAGTGTTGGTCAAGCAACACTAACTCGTTACTACAGCGCACACACCTTTGTGCTGCCTTGGTTGATTGCAGTCTTCATGCTGTTTCACTTCTTGATGATCCGCAAGCAAGGCATTTCCGGACCTTTGTAATCTCAATTATTAGCGAAAGGCAAGATTTGTCAGTTTTCAGATGAAGTTGTTTGTTTTAAACTTATGAAACACAATAAATTTAATTGCACATAAGTTCCAAAGATAAACACTTCATCTGAAGTCCAAAGCTGTAAATTCCTTCCAGGCGGATAAACGTAGACAAACAAAACGCCGCTTTTTGCCTGCTAGGTTTGCCTAGTAGCTGATAGCCTTCACAAATGCTTTAATTTAACTTAAGCAGGAGAGCACATTTCAAAATGGCAACACAAAAAAAACCTGACCTGAGCGATCCTCAGTTAAGAGCCAAACTCGCCAAAGGCATGGGTCACAATTACTATGGTGAACCCGCTTGGCCTAATGACTTACTTTATGTCTTTCCAATCGTGATCATGGGTTCCTTCGCTGCAATTGTGGCTCTAGCTGTGCTAGATCCTGCAATGACCGGTGAACCAGCAAATCCTTTTGCCACACCATTGGAAATTTTACCAGAGTGGTACTTGTATCCAGTCTTCCAAATTTTGCGATCGCTTCCTAACAAACTTTTAGGAGTGTTAGCAATGGGTTCTGTACCAGTTGGGCTAATTCTCGTTCCTTTTATTGAGAACGTCAACAAGTTCCAAAACCCCTTCCGTCGTCCAGTTGCAACCACAGTCTTCCTCGTTGGCACTCTTGTCACCGTGTGGCTGGGTATTGGTGCTGCCTTGCCATTGGATAAATCTTTGACCTTGGGA
This sequence comes from Nostoc sp. C110, assembly GCF_043099725.1. GTDB lineage: Bacteria > Cyanobacteriota > Cyanobacteriia > Cyanobacteriales > Nostocaceae > Nostoc > Nostoc muscorum_A. The sequence continues at coordinate 2,863,779 of NZ_CP171148.1, forward strand.
CTATTCTAAATTAGTCACTACAAAGTGCTTTGACGCCTGTGAGTTTCAGGAGCATATTACAGATATGTTTTTGGAAGAAATCTACAGGCGTCAATTTTAATAGTTCAGATTGCATTCGGGATCTGGAGTTTTGGATTGAAAAGCTATCCCAAAATCTAAAATCACCAAAATTCATCAAATATAAACATTTTTCACTTAATTAACGTAAGTTGCTAGTTACAACGCTATAAATGCCAAAATCGTTCATGTTTTGTATTTTGGTAGATAAAATATCTCAATTTAGATTTTTCTACATCAGAACAATTTGGCGAATCATGCAAAATTTAATAACTAGCAACTTGGGTTTATTTATATTTAAGTCACAGTTAATGTTTACCATAGTGCAGCAAGACCATCTGAAGGTTAAGAGCGAACTCAGCCTCCTAAACCAGGTGCAAGAATGGTTCGAGCAATTTTGTCTGCAACATCTGTCTCAACTTGGCTGGTCAAAAACTCAACTAGATCGCCTCAATTTAGCATTAGCAGAAGGTTTTACCAACGCTGTTCGTCACGCTCATCATGCTTTACCCCCAGAAACAACCATTGAAATTAACGTTGATCTGTGGATCGATCGCCTAGAGATTAGAATTTGGGATTATGGAAAACCTTTTAATCCTGATGCGATCGCAGAGCCAGCCCCAGGTACTCTACAAGTAGGCGGGTATGGATGGTTCCTCCTCCGGCGGTTGGCAGACCGTGTTGTATACGAACGTGGTGCAGATGGTAGAAATTGCCTTCTCATCGTCAAATACTCTGTAGAAGCACAATAAGAAAAGCGAAGTTAAACCACTTACTTCAAAACAGAAGTATGAACGGAAAAACTCTTTGCTACAAAATGTAGTTACTTGATTGATAAAGTATATTCCTTTTTCAATATGATTTGAATTGGGATAATGTATTTTTTGCGTAAAATTGCTTAGTTATTATGATTTTTTTGTAAAATCTCAAAAATATTTTTGTATAAAAAGAATTAGTGAATACAGTAAAGATAGCATTCGAGTTATATTAGCTCCCTTGTTAAGATTTGTCAGCAGTGTTGAGAGTCGGAATGTTTTTTCTCCCACAACTGCTATTTAGTCCTTAATAGAGATAGAGATAATAGGGGACAGATTATGACTAAAACAGCCCTCATTACAGGAATAACTGGTCAAGATGGCTATTATCTCAGCCATTTGCTCCTCAACCGTGGCTATCGAGTTGTAGGATTAGTACCTCCCCATCGACAACCTAATTTGACAAAGCTGGGAACACTGGCGAATCAGGTAGAAATTTTTACGGTTGACTTGAGGGATAGTGGGGCGCTGTTGACCGCAGTTGAGCAACTACGTCCCCAAGAAATTTACAATTTGGCGGCTCCCAGTTTTGTACCCGACTCTTGGAACGACCCATTAGGAACCCTAGATTTGATCACTGGTACAGCTACCAGACTTTTGGAAGCTGTACGACAGGTTGGTTTGTCTACCAGATTTTATCAAGCCAGCAGTTCGGAAATGTTTGGCGATGTATTTAGTTCGCCTCAAGATGAAGAAACGCCTTTTCGTCCCAAAAATCCCTATGCTGCGGCCAAGATGCACGCCCACTGGACGATGGTGCATCACAGACAGCGCTATGGACTATTTGCCTGTAGTGGAATTTTATATAACCATGAGTCTCCTCTCCGCGCACCTCAGTTTGTAACCCGAAAAGTTTCTTTGGCAGCCGCATCGATTAAATTGGGTTTAACTGACACCTTAGAAATGGGTAATTTAGATGCGAAACGCGATTGGGGCTTTGCGGGAGATTACGTAGAAGCTATGTGGCTCATGTTGCAAGTCGATGAACCAGAAGAATATGTGATTGGCACTGGTAAACTGCACAGTGTTAGAGATTTAGTGGCCACAGCTTTTGAGTCTGTCGGATTGGATTGGACGCGCTATATAGTTTTAAATACCAGTTTATTGAGACAAGATGAGCATTTTCAACTAGTAGCTGACCCCATTAAAGCTAAAAGAAATCTTGGCTGGGAACCCCAAGTAAGCTTTGAGGAACTTTTAGAAAAAATGGTAAAAACAGATTTAGAGCGGTTACAAAGCGGTGCGATCGCGCCCTTAACCCAAGTGTAAATAACCTAATATGAATATCACTAAAGTGACACAAAACCTAAAGGTAGGTGATAAAGTTAACCAAAAAACTAACCATGTCTTCGTATTTTTAGAAATTTTTGCCCACGAAGGTGGTATTCAATCATATATAAAAGATATTTTCCGTGCCTATTTGGGATTAAGCCAAGCTTACAAGGCGGAAGTTTTTTTGCTGCGAGATAGCCCTGATCGGTTAAATCTGTTTGAAGACAAGAACTTAAAATTTCATTACTTTAAAAATCAGTCTCCTCATTTGGGGAGATTGCAAATGGCAGCAGCTTTACTCAAGTGTCTTTTGCAAAACCGTCCGCAGCAAGTTTTCTGCGGTCATATTAACTTAGCAGTATTAATCCAAACTCTTTGCCAGCCCTTGGGGATTCCTTACACCGTGCTAACTTACGGCAAAGAAGTCTGGGAACCTTTAAAAAATCAAGAACGTCGCGCCCTGACATCAGCAGATAAAATTTGGACAATTAGCCGTTACAGCCGCGATCGCGCTTGTCTTGCCAATGGTCTAAACCCCAAAATGGTAGAGATGATGCCTTGTGCAATTGATGGGGATAAATTTACTCCTGGTTCCAAGCAGCCAGAATTCGTTCAGAAATATGGCTTAACTGATTCTAAGGTGTTAATGACAGTAGCACGCTTATGGTCAGGGGATATTTACAAGGGTGTAGATGTCACAATTCGGGCATTACCACAAATTGCTGAGGTTTTCCCACAAGTGAAATATTTAGTAATTGGTCGCGGTGATGACCAACCACGATTAGCGCAACTTGCAAAAGATTTGGGTGTGAGCGATCGCGTCGTCTTTGCGGGTTTTGTTGCTACAGAAGAATTAATGGAACATTACCGCCTTGCTGATGCCTATATCATGCCTTCGCAAGAAGGCTTTGGCATTGTTTATCTAGAAGCAATGGCTTGTGGAGTACCTGTTTTATCCGGTGATGACGATGGCTCGGCTGACCCCTTGCAGGATGGTAAACTAGGATGGCGAGTACCCCACCGCAATCCTGATGCTGTAGCAGCAGCTTGTATAGAAATGCTTCAAGGGGATGACCAACGATGTGATGGACAGTGGCTGCGAGAACAGGCGATCGCTCTGTTTGGCATAGATGCCTTCCAACAGCACTTGCAAAAAATGCTTCTATCCTCAGTCATCAAGTCAAAATGACCAATGACAAATGACCAATGACAAATGACAAATAACAAATGACTAAAATCGCTATCCTAGAAGGAGAGCAGGACGACGTTTAAAAAATGAGCTTTAAGTCATTTCAATTGAATCTTTTAAATCTCCGGCCTTGGCTCACCCTGCTGGCAGTTTTTTGGTTGCTAGCATCACTGGGCTTGGGTTGGTTGGTTAATTCGTTGCTAATTATTGTCGGGTTGCTGTTTTTAGCACCCATTGTGGCTTTTTTTGGCTTTCGTTGGTGGCTGCAACGCAACTTGGTTGCCGATCAGTGTCCCGTCTGTAGATATGAATTTACGGGTTTAAATAACAGTCAATTACAGTGTCCTAATTGTGGGGAGTCGCTTTTAGTACAAGATAGTCATTTTCAGCGCTTCACACCAGAAGGCACAATTGATGTCACTGCTGTCGAAGTTCCAGCCAAATCACTTGAAGATTAGTCATTGGTCATTAGTCACTTGTACTGAGCCTATCGCTAAAGCGAAAGCTCCGCTAACGCGCAGCGTCTCCGTTAGGAGAAGCCGTTGGCGCAGCCTCTCGTAGAGAAGTATTGGTTATTAGTAAAAGACAAATGACTAATGACTATTTGTTTTGTTGTGAGATTGAGAGGGTGTAGTTAAACTGCTGCTGGGATAGTTCGCCCACATGCACCGTGTATCTTCCTGCTTGCCAGTAACCAGGAAGCTCTGCCTTGCCTCCAGAGGAACTATCTGCCATTACACAAAAACGTCCCCCTGGCCCGTCGATCAACAGTGTTGGCTTCCCTTGACTTTCTACTGTTAATCGTAAATAAGGTAGTGACTCTGTAACCTGAATAACTTGACTAGGTTTCAGTAGTAATATTGCCACAATTACTTTTGACAGTTCCCCCAGACTTTCCGTTCAAAACCAGTGGATCTGGCTGGAAATTGCGATTTATTTGGACATTTGGTGTCTGTGCCAAATTAGCCTCAGTAAAAACCAAGCTCATCACCAAAGATATGGGAAGAATTGCAAGTAGCCGAAGCGTTTTCATTTTAATTAATGCTCCAGATTTTTTAGAGCAATTATTGTTATACAGTCTAATTTAATTGACGATATCAATTTATCTTGGTTCCAAAAGCTGCCGTATAACCTAATACCATTAAATTAAAAATTGTTTGTGAAGATGGGATGTAGAGATGTCGCCAAGTAAAGACTCTACATTTATCCTGCAAATTAACTCATATATCATGATGGCTGGCGATCGCTTCTCTACTAAAATATTTAACCACCAGTAGAATAGGCATTCGCCCAAAAAGTCTTATTTTTTACATTTTAAGAATGTAAAATTACTGGGAAAATTAAATAAATTACCAGACAATAACAAAAAAACATAATTTTTACCTGTCAGAAAGGTATTGCACACACAGACATTAGCTAAAATCACTAAGACAACCACCAAAAATAGAATTTAGTTGGTCTGTTGTCCAATAAGTGTGCTAACTGAGGTAGATAAATTTATGAATCCTCAACCAGAAGAAGACTTACAGCGTCGCCTCGATAAGTTAGAGGCAGAGATTAATTCCGCACCTGGAGCGGTTACTCAACCACAAGGACAAAAACAGATGCCTCAGTCTGTTTTTGCCAACTTGGGCTTGCAACTGGAGCGATTTAAGATTTGGTTCAACGGCTTATCTGGGACAAAAAAGCTGGTAGTTTCGGGTGTGACGGTACTAGTAGGCTTGGCGATGCTCCAAGCAGTGTTTAAATTAGTTGCATCTGTAATAACTCTGGCACTTTTGGCAGCGTTAGTGTATGTTGGATACAAATTTTTTGTGTCTAGTAGCTTTCAACGTAAGCAATAAGTTGATATGCAATTACTTGGCAATCTGCCCGGAGTTATGAGAGTCAGGAGTCATAATACAAAAGGCTCATGACTCTCATGACTCCTCAATTCTATTTCAATATGCTTTTCTTTTTGCCGATTAGCTGAGTCTATTTTAATTGTGCCGATCGCGGCGTAAAAATAATATCAAAGGGAATTATCTGATGACATCACCAATTGTGAGGAGAAGTAGTAATCAATCTGGTCAGTCAAAAGAACCGGAAAGAGCCAGTTCAATGTTGCTAGCAAGTAGGCGTTTTGCTGCTTGGGCGGCTGAAATCACACTAGTGGTTGCCAGTGGGTTGATTCCCTTCGGCATTGGTGTTTATGCGAATTCTAGAAGCGATCTTAACCGAGTACCTCTGAACCCTGTGCTAGTAGTTACAGAAAGAGCGATCGCTAGACCCCTAGCTTTGCCTGTGAGCTATGGCATCCGTAACGTGGCATGGCCGACTAATATTTTGTGGACAATCGCCCTGTTAGCGCCTGTAACTCTTTCATGGTGGCAATTGTATTTGCTGGCTAAAACTGGTAGAACAATTCCGAAACGTTGGTTCAAGGTGCGGGTTGTCAACGAGCAAGGGAAGCCTCCCGGATTGGGGGCAGTTGTTATTAGAGAAGGAGTTGGACGTTGGACTGTACCTATTTCCATCGCCTATCTGCTGTGGCGCTACAGCTTTGCTTTTCCTAACTTAGGATTATTCACATTTTTGTCTTTATTAATGATTGTGGGTGAAGGGATCGGCTTACCATCGCGCCGGGGTCGTCGCGCCCTGCACGATCAACTTGCAAGCACTTATACAATAGATACAACTCGCCCCATACCATCCTCACTCTTAGCTAACAACAGACAAGCTCAATCTGCTGACGGTAATAATGAAGCAGAAGAGCAAGAAGAAGAATTAGCGGCAGCCGAAACCAGCCACTCTCCCAACCTGTGGCGGCGGATACAGCAAAATCCTAACCTGACTTTGTTTGGGGTAGGACTAACGAGTATGACGGCTGTGTTGGCAACTTTAATCGGTACTCAAGTTTATATCCAAATTCAACAATCCCAGCGAGCAACTAAGCAAATTAATAGCCAACAGTTCCTCGAACTTGTCAAACAACTAACTCCCAACTCTGGGGCGACTAATGAGCAACGCCAAAGTGCAATTCTGGCTATGGGTGGTCTTAACGATCCACAATCCATAAAATTTCTGGCGGATTTATTGGTTAGCGAAACCAACCCCAGCCTCCTGGATACCATTCAACAATCTTTGACAACTGTCGGGCCCCAAGCTATCCCCGAATTAAAAAATAAGAATCAGTTTTTGGTTAGTGAACTGGAGTCTGTGGGCAGTGCTGCAACAAAAGAGCGGGAATTGCGACAAGGGCGGCTACAAAGAAATCAGAGAACAATCAACAAAATTCTCTCTGTGTATAGCGGAAAAATGGAAGGCGTTGACCTTAGTAGCACCCAATTAGGTCAAAGCGGTACTCCAGGTAGTTCATTCTTCAACTTAGTACTAGACAACCTTGATTTATCAGGAGTTAAGTTTAAATCTGCAAATCTTAACCAAGCTAGCTTTAAGGGTAGCCGCTTTCGGGGTGTGGGTGAAGATGGGCGTTGGGATACATACGATGATGTAATAGCTGATTTAAGCCAAGCTCAGTTACAGCAAGCCAATCTTACTGATGCTAACCTCAGTCGCGTCTTGATGAACCGGATCGATTTGAGCCGCGCCACTCTCAACAGAGCCAACTTATCCAATGCGCGTCTATATGACGCTAAACTCAACAGCACCCAACTAGTAGGAGCCGATCTGCGAAACGCAGTTTTGGAAAGAGCCAGCTTAACTGGGGCTGATTTAGGTGACGCTAAATTGAATGAAGCCAATCTTTACGCTGCCCGTTTAGGTCGTGTCACTGCTATAGGAACGCAATTATCCTTTGCCAACTTAACTAACACTGATTGGCAAGGAGCAGATTTATCAGGAGCCTATTTGGATCGTGCTAATCTCAGCAATGCTAACCTGAGCGCCACTCGTTTAGCTGGTGCTGTTTTGCGTTCTGCTCAGATGGAAAACGTTAACTTACAAAATGCTGATCTGAGTCTTGCAGATTTACGGGGAGCAAATGTGGCAGGAGCAGATTTTAAGGGGGCAATTCTCGCCCCTAGCAAAGAAGATCCAGCAGATCAATTTGTCAAAACCCCAGATTTAGGCTCAGTATCTGCCGTAGTCCAAGGGGTTGATTTTTCTCAAGCCAAAAATTTAGATTCCAAGCAATTAGCATACATTTGTACTCAAGGGGGCATTCATCCTCGTTGCCCGTAGAATGGAAGGGGAGCAGGGCAGAGGGGCAGGGGAGGCAGGGGAAGCAGGGGAGGATGAAGTAGATGAGGCGAATAAATAACCAATGCCCAATGCCCAATGCCCAATGCCCAATGCCCCATGCCCAATGACAAATGACAAATGACTAATGACAAATGACAAATGACTAATGACTAATGACTAATGACAAATGACAAATGACAAATGACAAATGACTAATGACAAATTGGTGTGAGGAGTCGATTATGAAGTATATTCCATATTTGGTATCAGTTTTGGGAGCTAGCTTGGTTTTGAGTCTGGCTAGTACGAAACCAGCACAAGCTCAAGTAGCTTATGGCAGTTATGTAGGTATAGGCCCCACTGTTGGTTTTACTGATGGTATCCAATTCGGGGGAGTAATAGCTGGGCGCTACAAGCTTTTGGAAGCACCGCTTTCACTGCGTGCCCAAGTCTTGATTGGTAATAATACGGCAGTTGTGCCAACGGTTTCTTACGATTTTCCCCTTAACTGGCAAGCTGATGCTTACCTGGGTGCTGGGTTAGTCTTGGCTGGTGGTGGTGGATCTTCTCCCGTGGGCGACAAAATCAGCTTTGCTTTACAACCAGGCATTGATTATATGATCCCAAATAGCAATACTGTGCTTTTTGGCAACGCCATCATTGCTTTTGATGCCTATCGTGATAGCGGTGGTACAGCTATCTCTGTACAAGGTGGTGTTGGTTTGAGATTTTAATGGGCTAAATAAAGCCCTGCTGCGATCGCTATCCCTAAGAAGCGTTAAACTTCATTGCAAATTAAGAAGTTAGTCCAAACAACATGATAATTTTTTCTCATGAAGAGAAATAGCACAGGATTAACACAGGAGAACACAGTGGCAATGGAATCAAATTTATTAACAGATGCGGGCGCAGATGAAGTGAATCAAGATTTCAGTGAATATGTTGCCAACCTGCAACTTCACATGACTCTGCAAGCTCGCAATCTTGTTCCATCCCTGAAACAAACACTGGTAGATAGTCGCCAGCAATTACTCCATCAAACCCAAGCCCACTTTGAAAAGCTAGTTTCTCGACAAGGGCTGTAAATATATACAAATTTTAATCAAAATTCAAATAAAATAAAGGCAGATGTTGTTACGTTAACGCCAATGGTGTTCTCACAAGGTCTGCTTTTCTGCTTTTTTAAGTATTAAATTACTCAAATCACACTTTTGACGCACTAGTAAAGGGCAGAAAGCAGTTAATATTATTGCAGCAGTTCCTTTGAAGAGCAGTTAGTTAAGGCTAAATAGCGGCTCGAATAAAAATGACTTCATTACTTCCCAGAAACCTCAGCGTTGTTATCCGACCAGTCCAATACCGGGATTTGGACGGAATTGAGCGCATAACTCAAGAGTCATTCGCAGCCCTTACTCCCCAGGGAGCAGGTTTTGCCATCAGCCAGATGCTCATGCTGCGTCGCTGGTATGGATTACTCAAGTTTTTGAGTTGGTTTCCTAACCCACTCCAGTATCGCCTCTGTGCTTATGTGGCAGAGCAAGGACGGATGCTTCTAGGAATGATTCAAGTGTCACCCTTTAACCGGACACGCAGTACTTGGCGCATCGATCAAGTGCTGTTAGAGCGTGGTGTCGATAAACAAGGAATTGGTTCGCAACTTTTGCGTCATTGCTTTGAATCGATTTTGGAAGCTCGCACTTGGCTACTGGAAGTTAACATCAATGACATAGAGGCGCTAGCACTATATCGCCAAAATGGATTCCAGCGTCTGGCAGAAATGACGTATTGGGAAATTGGGCCAGAATTACTGGCTGAATTGGCACAAGCAGAGCCAGATTTACCCAACCTTTTGCCAGTGAGTAATGCTGACGCCCAGTTGCTATATCAACTAGATACGGCATCTATGCCACCTTTGGTACGTCAAGTTTTTGACCGCAATACCCGCGACTTCAAAACCAGTTTATTCGGCGCTCTGACTGATGCAGTGAAGCAATGGCTGACGAAAACAGAAGTAGTCAGTGGTTATGTATTTGAACCCCAACGCAAAGCTGCCATTGGCTATTTTCAGGTGCAACTTGACCGGAAGGGAGAAGTTCCTCACTCTGCAACGCTGACAGTTCATCCTGCTTACACCTGGCTGTATCCAGAATTGTTATCTCAACTGGCTCGGATTGCCCAAGATTTTCCTCAGCAAGGGTTACAACTAGCCTCCTCTGACTATCAGGCAGAGCGAGAAGAGTATTTGGAGCGAATTGGCGCAAAACGCATAAAACATACATTAGTTATGTCTCGCTCGGTGTGGCATAAGCTACGAGAGTCTAAATTCGTCTCCTTAGAAGGAATTCAGTGGACTGATATGCTGCAAGGTTTACAACCGGCACGTAAACCTATACCAGGTGGAATGTCATGGATACAACCAGGAAAGCTGCCATCGTCAGATAAACCATTGCCAATTAAGTCAGAACCGATTAACTTTTCGGTAAAAAACCCAAGCATAGAAGCATCGCCGATTTCTGAATCAGCAGATGCAGAGCAGGAGAATTAGTGATATCCCAGGAGCAGCCAAAACCCTTTATTTCAGCCTTGGGACTAGATTTTGGTCGCAAGCGGATTGGTGTGGCTGGGTGCGATCGCACGGGTTTAATTGCCACTGGGATTACCACAATTGAGCGCACATCTTTTGAGCAGGATGTCGAGCAAATCCGGCAAATAGTTAATGAACGCGAGGTGCAAATCCTAGTTATGGGCTTACCTTATTCAATGGATGGCTCTATAGGATTTCAAGCGCGTCAAGTTCAAAAATTTACTACAAGACTTACTAAAGCGCTGAAACTGCCTGTGGAATATGTGGATGAGCGATTAACTTCATTTCAAGCAGAGCAACTGCTAATTGCTGAAAACCGCTCTCCATCACGCCATAAAGCTTTGATTGACCGCAAGGCAGCCGCTTTGATCTTGCAACAATGGCTGGATGTTAAGCGTGCTAATTCCCGCAGTTCAGTTGCGGCTATTGAATATTGATACCTTTTAACATGATATTCTGAAAAACGATTAGCTAGCAGTTGTATCTACGTGTAAAGCTATTTTGTTGACAAAAATATCATTAAATAGTTAAGCGATTTCTCAACTTGCTGGTATTTATTAAATTTTTACATTTCGGCTATGTTTTCTCCTCCATTTCCTGAAGAAAATGATAACGCTCATGCGGGTTCCATCACTTTAACCGATGAAAAAGGGCGATCGCTCGAATGTTATGTAGAGCATTCCCTTGAGGTTGATGGACAAGAATACGTTTTACTTCTTCCTGTAGACTCACCTGTAGAGATTTTTTCTTGGGAAGGCGACGATGAGGAAGAAGAAGCGGTTCTAGTAGAAGACGACAACATCATTGAGCAAATTTTTGCCACTGCCCAAGCTGTACTATCTGAGCAGAATCTGATATTGAAGAACACAGCTTATGCCCTGACAGTTGCAGGTGATTTACCGCCAGTTGAAGAATCAGAACTCTTCACCTTAGAAATTGAAGACGAAGAGGCAGATTTAGATCCAGAGCAATTACAGCTACTTGCTAGCTTCTATGATGAAGATCAGGAGTATGCAATTTATACACCCCTCGATCCCCTGTTATTTTTTGCACGGATAACAAAAACAGGTGAACCGGAATTACTCTCTCCAGAGGAGTTTCGCAAAGTGCAACCCCTGTTAGAGGAACATCTTTTTAATGAAGTAGAATAAAAATAAAAATTCAAAATGTTACATTTTCATTTTGAATTTTTATTTTAATCGAAATCTACTTAAACCTTTTACCATATCCCATTAAATTTGGAAGCAATGAAACATTGACACCAAATTGGGGTAATTTGTGTTGTTTAAGATTCTGAAAAAAGCATTTTGGCAAGGATTTTTAATCCAATAATAAAAAATTACCATGAGGTGCTGAAAATGGCTTATAGCGACTTTACATTAAGTAAATTTAAAAAGTCATTCAGCATCCGCATCGATGAAGAAACTGATTTATGTGCCGACATAGAACCTTTACAAGCAAGTGAGAAACTAAAAAATTCTTTAGAAGAAACTACAGAACTGGCTTTAGCAATTAATACTGAAAAAGCTCGTTCAGAAATGATTATCACTCCGATCTTGTTGGAGGTAAGACGCAGGGCTAACTATCCAATTAGTTTATTTTCGGGAACAGATTTTAATGTAGATGTAGAAAACGGTCTGAATGGATACTGTGACTTTATCATCAGTCGTTCTAAAGAGCAACTAACAATTAATGTGCCTGTAGTGGTTATTATTGAAGCCAAAAATGAAAATATTAAAGGTGGATTAGGTCAATGTGCGGCCGCAATGTTGGCAGCACAATTGTTTAATCAACAAGAAGGAAATTAAATCAGAAAAATTTACGGCGCAGTAACTACAGGGGATATTTGGAAGTTTTTGAAGTTAGAAGAAAACGATATATTTATTGATTTGAGTAATTATTACATCAAAGAGATAGATAAGATATTAGGGATTTTATCTCAAAATGTTCAGGGAGATATTCCAGAATGCAGTTCGACTAACTAAACTATATTGGGTTATGCTCATTTGTCTGAGCTATTTAAATTTGACTCGTGACTATGGCCTGGAACAACCTTTTGCAACCTGACTTAATTTTAGAAGGTTCAGTGTTGAATCTAACACCAGATATTATCCAAAAATACGGGCTTAAAGGGCTGGTGTTGGATGTAGACGAAACCTTAGTACCCTTTACGGTAGGGATGGCTTCCCCAGAACTACGAGAGTGGGTAGAACAAATTCGTACCTGTACTGCATTGTGTTTGGTAAGTAACAACCTGAGTGAAGCACGAATTGGGGGAATTGCGCGATCGCTCAATTTGCCTTACTATTTGGGTGCAGCCAAGCCCTCTCGACGCAAAATTAGGGCAGCAGTCAGAACAATGGATCTACCAGTGCATCAAGTGGGGATGGTAGGCGATCGCTTATTTACCGATGTCATAGCAGGTAATCGCCTGGGGATGTTTACCATTCTAGTTGAACCGATTGTCCATGCAGACGCAGCCCTCCGCTCTCATCCCGTCCGCAATTTTGAAGTTTGGATATCTGAAATCTTAGGAGCCTCTATTACCCCCAAGAAAAGCAAGATTCACAAAAGTTAAGAAATCGTCAGGAAAGTAAATCTAAAGAAATAGTTAAGGAATCTTACTGGAAGCCAAAAATCGGGGATCATAAGTATTAATAACATGGGGTCAGCCAAAAAAGACCCTAACTCATACTAAGTAAATATACACCCGTAAAGCGTCAGCCTTCACTATAGAGGGATTGGCGCTTTACAATTTCTTTAGTCATTTGTCATTTGTCCGTTGTCATTCGTCCGTTGTCATTCGCCAGTTAGTAATGACCAATGACCAATGACTAATGACTAATGACCAATGACTAATGACTAATGACCAATGACTAATGACTAAAACAATTGTTGTCAAAATCGGTACTTCTAGCCTTACTCAACCAGAAACGGGACAATTAGCACTTTCCACTATTGCTACCTTGGCGGAAACACTTTGCCATTTGAGAACCCAGGGACACAGGGTAATTTTGGTTTCTTCTGGCGCTGTGGGTGTGGGTTGTGCAAGGTTGGGGTTAACTGAACGTCCTAAAGCGATCGCACTCAAACAGGCTGTAGCAGCAGTTGGACAAGGTAGGTTAATTCGGATATATGATGATTTATTTACTACCCTGCAACAGGCGATCGCTCAAGTATTATTGACTCGCAGTGACTTGGTACAGCGCAGCCGCTATCTCAACGCCTACAACACCTTTCAGGAATTACTGGGACTGGGAGTGATCCCCATAGTCAATGAAAATGATACCGTAGCGATAGACGAACTAAAATTTGGTGATAATGATACTCTTTCGGCATTGGTTGCTAGCTTAGTAGAAGCAGATTGGCTATTTTTGCTCACCGATGTTGATAGGTTGTACTCAGCCGATCCCCGTTCCGTGCCAGATGCGCGGCCGATCGCTCTAGTTAGTAGCATTAAAGAACTAGCTGAATTACAAATAGGTTCCCAAGGTTCTCAGTGGGGTACTGGTGGGATGGTGACAAAAATTTCGGCAGCGAGGATTGCGATCGCGGCGGGAGTGCGGACTGTAATTACTCAAGGGCGATTTCCCCAGAATATAGAAAAAATTATTCAAGGTGAACTGATTGGGACGCATTTTGAACCGCAACCTGAACCAACTTCGGCGCGTAAACGTTGGATAGCTTACGGACTTTTACCTGCGGGTAAATTGTATTTAGATGAAGGTGCGATCGCGGCAATTTCTCTTGGGGGAAAATCGTTATTAGCTGCTGGAATTAAGGCAGTAGAAGGAGAATTTGACACACAGGATGCTGTGCAATTGTGTGACAGCAACGGTAACGAAATTGCCAGAGGACTTGTGAATTACAACAGCAATGATCTGCAAAAGATTCGTGGTTGTCATTCACGAGAAATTCCTGCAATTTTAGGCTATGCCGGTGTAGAAACAGTTATTCACCGGGATAATTTGGTTTTGATTTAAAATGGAGCGCCGATAGTCTAATAGTGTGATAGCAAAGAAGGCAGTTGGTGCATAGAGTAAAAGATATTATGCGCTCCAGATGCCTCAAGTAGATGAGCCTCACTTTGCTCGGTGTAACCTAAAACTCTCATACCAGCAGCAACACCTGCACGTACACCCAAAACGCTATCTTCTACAACAGTGCAAGATGGAGCTTGAAATCCCATATTTTTAGCTGCATATAAGAATAAATCAGGTGCTGGCTTCCAACTTCCAATTTCATACGAACTAAAGATGCACCCTTCAAATCGAGACAACAGATTAGTGACACGCAAAGCTAACTTAATTTTTTCGGGTGGGCCACTGGAAGCAACGCAAATAGGTAGATTAATCTTGTCTAAAGCTGCTTCTATTCCTTCTACAGGAAGTAATTCACGCTCGAATGCTTCAGCAGTACGGGTACGAAGCTGAGTTACAAAATCTTGCGGCATCTTTTCCTCAAGTCTTTGCTCAATGACAGCAACACAATCAGCCATTTTGCAACCCTTAAATAACAAAATAGCTTCTTCAAGTTTCATTGCAAGTCCAAACTCAGCGACAAATTCCACAAGAACGCGATTACCCAATCCTTCGCTGTCTACTAACACTCCATCACAATCAAAAATAACTAATTCTGTTTGCACTGATACACTCCACGCCTCACTCATTTACAAATTCGGGATTGTCATAGAAGCGATCGCTACACCGCCCCACAGTGGCGCATCATCCCCCAGTACCGCCGGTACAACTTCAAAATCAACCTCCGGTAAAGCCGTCTCCCGCGCCACCTGACGCACCACCCGCCAAAAATCCTCCCCCGCCTTCGTTACACCGCCTCCCAACACAAAGCGCTGTGGATTCATCAAATTTGCCACATTGCCAATACCCACACCCAGCGCCCAAGCAGCCTTGTGCAAAACTTCCTTAGCCAAATCATCCCCAGCAGCCGCCGCTTCACTTACCAACTGTCCCGTCAGCAACGTTAAATCACCCCCCACCAAACCCCTCAAAACCTCTCCATCTCTGAGTTCTCCGCGCCTCTGCGGTTCCTTCTCCAAAATTTCCCTAACATTTTGCGCCATATAAGGCCCCGAAGCCAAACGTTCCACACATCCCCGCTTCCCACACAAACAAACTGGCCCAGCCGGATCGACAACGATATGTCCAATTTCGCCAGCCATCCCACCAGCACCCCGCCAAGGCTGGCCATTGAGTATCCAACCACCACCTACGCCAGTGCTGACAGTAATGTAAAACAGGCTATCGTATCCCTGCCCAGCACCAAAGCGATGTTCACCCAAAGCAGCGATATTGGCATCATTATCTACACCAACAGAAACGCCAAACTCATCCTCCAACAAAGCTTTGAGAGGAATATTTTCCCAGCCAGCGACATGATGAGATAGTCGCACCGTCCCCGTGGAAGCATCAACCGGGCCGCCAAAGCTGACACCGATCGCAGCAGGTTTTGCGTCTTCTAGCAGAGAGTAAATGAGCGATCGCATAATTTCCAAATCAGTGCTAGCATTTGCACCTACTGGCGAGAGACGACGTTCATAACGCAACCACTTTCTCGAACCAATATTTACCAATGCAGCCGCAAGCTTAGTTCCGCCAAAATCGAGAGCTAAAATTAATGTCATTCACTCACCTTTTCTTGAGTTCAACACTTCGTCAATAAACTGTTGTAATCGTTCATAATGGGAACCTTTCCAATAAATGCGATCGCAGTCTTGACAACGCTGGAATTGATCGATCTGGCATCGCACTTTTTCTGGCACTTGTTCAATAATGGATTGCTTATCTACACATTCTAATAATCCATTGCAACGCAAACACCGTTTAAATGGTGCAATTAATTTAAATAAGTCGAAGCGTTGTAGTACTTCTATAATTTGTTCTTGAGGGTTAGTATTTCTAACGTAATACCCATGCGTTACCAAACTACGCATTAATAAACCCTTATCACGAGTCAAGAGAATCCGCTCTTGGCTAGAAGATATTTGGGCTAATTTATCATCATCGTAGTCATTGCGGTATAAAGTATCAAAACCTAAAAGTCGTAATGATGTCGCCAGCTTCCCCAAATGAATATCTAAAACAAAGCGGATAATACTGAGTGGTTTTGGCAAAACAGAAATGCTTGGTATAATGACACTCCTAGCTGAAATTGGATAAACATTGATAGCATCTCCATCCGAAACTATGTAAGAAAAATTTACATATTTACCATTAACATTTATAAAATCAACTTCGGGATGAGGGACACCTAACGACTCAATCATGTCCTTAATTGAAGCTTTCTCCTCAAAAACATGAGATATTTTCACCTGCTTGTGATGCCGTGGTAAAAAATGATTCAATTCTGCATGGAAGTAGAAATATGCGATCGCCATAGCCACAGATATTTGGATTACCCTACTGGCAAGAATTTGTCACAATTGCAAAACTCTATCTATTGTATTGAAAAAATCAATACTTGTTAAAGTGAGGTATTTCTACTATAAAATGCCCTTTTACCTTAATTAAAACTATAAAGATTCTCAAATACTTGCATTTATTATTGAGTTCAGTTACAGTCAAATCAGATGCCTATCATCAAACTCTGACATAAGTTTCAGGAAGTTAGATTAGGTAAGAAGGTAAATAACAAGTTTGTTAATGTTGATGTCAGTGATGCTGTTAATAATTGGTCACTAGCTTTCAACATTGATTTATAGCGCATGAAATATGGGGCACTAAAGCATTTACCCCTATTTTGGTTGTTTTTATTTTTCCAATTTAATTGAGAATTATTTGCAATATGTGTAAATTTATAGATATATTAAAAGCAGATAGGGGAGAAAGATACATAAGCTCGTATTGGCTGATTCCGCATCGCTCTTTAGGAATATCTTCTTCAAAAGAAAGACAACAAACTAGATTTTTATATGTAAAAACAGGATTGCTAACTAACTATATAAATAACTTCAGCAAAACTTTAAACAAGTATCTTATTGCCAGCAATGTTTTTGGTTGTAGTATCGGCTACATTGATATTGCCAGCAAGTTAATCCTTGGTGACTCTCCAAGTAAGTTTGCGTTTATCTATAAGATTGAATTTATTTGATTTTACCCAAGAAAGCAAGTTAATGAAAACCGAGTTTCAGCAAGTGAAAATTTATAAAATACCAAAGAACAATAAAACTAGATACAAAATTAACGTCGCTCATACGGAAAAATCTATCTTGACACTATTTATCTTTATTGTGGAGAATTTATTAACCGGAAAGACCTCGATCAATAATGATGTTATAAAGTGGCTACCTAGTTTTAATAGGGAAATGAATATTGTTCTTTTTTATTTCCTTTAGCCAAGGATATTGTAGTGAAGAACACAAATGTATTTGTTAATACCTTTTGTCCATAAAATACGCTAATGAGTACAGCGAGATGAATACTTTTTTTTGTTCTGATGATTCACGGCAAGTAGGAGAAGATGTTATTGGTAGTGCCACTAATTATCAAACTTATATTTTAGTTGAGTGTCCTTTACCTTGGACATCAGAAGCCTTTAACTCCAAATGGGTACCCCAGAATTTGAGGATTTTGGTGGAAGAAGTGCAGCGTGCTAAACTACCGATTAGATTTCTTTTAATTGCTAATGATGTCTCACACAAAGTAAATCACACTACGCTTTTAATTTATCAAAAAGAAGACGGATTAAGTAATGGATACCATAAGCAAGAGTTTAAGCTAGGAAATATTGAGCAAGTGGCAGGAGTTGTCCAAAAATGGTTACGGGGTATCAGTTCTAATTTTGAAGTAGAAGCTAGTAGAACTAGAGATATTTTAGTTTGTACCCACGGTAGCCATGATAAGTGTTGTGCGAGATATGGCGCTCCTTTTTACTTCCATGTGAGAGCGAGTAATGCTGATTTGTGCTTAGATAATGTGCGAATTTGGAAATCATCGCACTTTGGTGGACATCGGTTTGCACCAACAGTTATAGATTTGCCAGAAGGAAGATATTATGGTCGTCTCGATCAAGATTCATTTAGGTCGATTTTGACTCGTACTGGTGATATTCAATGCTTACATCAAGTCTATCGAGGCTGGGGAATTCTACCTGCTGCACTTCAGGTTTTGGAAAGAGAGTTAATTCTTTATAAAGGGTGGGATTGGTTTAATTACAAAGTTGCAGGCAAAATTTTAGAGCAAAGTTTAGACAATAGTACTATCTTAGCTGAACTTAGTTTTGAACAACCTTGTGGTTCTCTCTACACTTACCAGGCTAAACTTGTTAAAGATGAAACTAAGACTCAACAACTGAAGAGTTCATGTAATGCTACACGAGAGTTGGTAGTTACTAAATATGCTGTTGGTAGTCTTTGGATTACTTCTAGTAAGGTGATGAGTTATAGTACGTAAAAGATGAGAGTTTTGAAACGCAGAGGGACGCAAAGGGAAGCGCAGAGGTACGCGAAGTATTGCTGTATTTAGTATAACGCTGCACAAATACGTAACAAAATCTCTGCGTACCTTTTCGTTTCCCTCTGCGCCCCTACCCTGCGGGAAGGCGTACCACTTCGTGGAAGCAAGCTAGGCGTAGCGTCTCGTAGAGAAGCGCCTATGCGTTTAAATTCAAAATCAAGATGAAGTCATATTTAAGACTTTTCGTAACAGAACTTGGTCTTCTAATTTGGCTTTTAAACGACCATTCTCGATATCTCGAATCCAGCTTTGGCTTTTACCTGTGAGTTTTGCCAATTCTCTTTGGGAAAGATTCAAATTTTTTCGCGCCTGCAAAATCTGTTCACCCAGTAAATCGTTTGTAGCTTTGGGCTTCTTTTTGGCTTTAGCAGTTCGCCGTTGCTTTTTTTCCGATTCTGAGATTTGCTGTTCCCATTCTGGTGGAAGTTCAAAAGCTAAAATTCGCGCATTCATTAGTAGATTCCACTTACCACGGGGGCCTGTGTCTGTGAGGCGAGTTTCAGAACCACCGTCGTTAGTCCAAAATTCTAATGCTTCATCTGGATCTTCGGGAAGATCGATTAACTTCGCCCATAAAGGCTGAATTTCTGGCGGATAGGTAACTGGATCGAAAAGTGGTTTCATTCCATAGTGATTGAGAATTTCTAAGTCGCTTTCAAAGGTTCGCAACAGACGTTTACGTTCTTCCCGTTGTCTTGATGCAAGAGCGACTTTTTCTTCACCGTAAGCAATACGCAGCAAGGTAGGAATGGTAATGCGTTGTTCTTTGCCCATTTTGGTTTTAAACAGCAACCACAGCATTAACCGAACCGCGCCTTCATGTTGCTGCCAAATGCTCATAACTGTGGTTAGCAGCGTTTTGGGGAGACTACCATATTGATAGAATGCAGTTCGCTCTTTACATGCTTGTTTGTTTAAGAAATATTGCGCCCATAAGCCTGCTTTGACTTTAAAAGTTAGCCCAATCAGATATTTGCATCCATGATTGTCTTCTTGAAAGTGGTGCTGAATATCTACTAAGTGCCATAAGCGGCTGTTTGTCACAGAGAATCCGTTAATTCGACCTTGCTGGGGCCAGTCAATGGAGATAATTAGGGAGCAAGCTTGCTGGACAAGATTTTTCATTAAAGCTAGCTTGGCAGCTTTGCTCAAGTCTTTGCGTTTCTCCATCCCCAAATATTTCTCGATTTGTCGCTCATCGATCGCAAATTCTTGCTCCCAAGGTTGCTCTAAGGCTGTGGCATAACCTGCAAAAATTAGATGTATGCAAGCGGCTCTGATGTCAAGCGCTTCAATTGCTGCTATATCGGTGGCTTTGTCATTAACTTGGAATGGATCTTGGATGTGAAAGGCGATCGCACCTCGTCCTTGATTGACTTGTCGGCTATAACATAGATACCCGTCTTCATCGGTTTCCCAATGTAGCGATGTGCGTTGCCCTAGTACATTACAAGCTTCCCAAATTGCGATCGCAGAAGCAAATGGATTATTCTTGCCGTTAGAAAACAAGTCTAAACTGCTAGCATCTCTCGGTTCAACCTTGCATCTCCCCTTTTTCGCCTGCCAAGGAATGGGAGAATTAGTTGGACAAGCTATTACACATTGCGGTTCTGAATAATAGCCCTCACAATTATTACAAAGACCAGGATCAACCCAATATTCATTGTCCTCTATTTTGATTGCACCCGTAGGACATTGGGGGCGGCAGTTGTCACATCCAACGCAACTGTTGTTAGGAATTGTATAAGGCATAAGGCTCTTTTCCCACTCTAATCGTTGAGATGTCTGTCTCAGGTCTCCCCTGGATGAGTCCTGTCTATTCATGACTCGCTACCACATAATCTTTCTGGCGAGAAAAAATTATTCTCACCATATTCACTCCCCACATCCATATTTTGGCTTGGCATCCAATTGGAAGCTATTTAAGGCTTTTAAACTGAGCCTGACAAAACTTATTTATTAACTATACATTTCATGAAAAAAATGATTAATTTGTTCGTACCGAGCTTAGAAAGATATCTTAATCTTCATTTGATTACGTATTTAATGAACATTTTAACTTTAACCATAAAGTGTTTTGAGAACATATCTAAGCCTGGTGCAATTGAACTTCATCTGATTTGTTAATAATTTTAATATTTAAGGCACGATCGTATTCTGCCATAAAAATCACAGTTGCTTTATAAAATGATTATGTTTCCTTCATAAATTCATTATATTTATTTAAATCGAAAAGCAATATTTATTTTGTCATCATTTATATAAATAGTTGAATCAAATTAAATTGCAAATTGTTGCGTTGTAAAATACATATTGCATATATCAAAATGTAATTAATGAACATTTAAATTTGTATATGTGTATACTGTTTATCTAGATTTATTTGTCTAAAGCTAAAACTATTTGAAAAATAATATCATCACTTTTATCGATATACTTGCATTTACATAAGCCTTTACCGACAAGGGTAGGTTTCAAAGCTGTAATTTATGCGTCTCTCCTTTCTATGCCTTGCATAGGAGTGGCTGATTAGGGGCTACTGCTTCCAGTCAGAGACTTAATAAATGCCTTTTCATACGGCTCGGAAGAACGAGAGAATTTTAAGCATTGCCAATTATTATTGGCAATATTTTGCATCTATTTGTGATTTAAAAAATGATTTCTCATTGTGTTCAAAATCATCGATTTTTCATGATGCGAAAGTGAGTTTTGAATACAAAAAAAGAAAAGATTAGGATAATATGATGATTAATGCACAAACAGATTGATAGGCAAAAATGCCGAGGATTTATTCATGGCGCAACTAACAGGTTTGACATTTGGCGGAAAGGCTTGGACACCAAAATTTGCTCAGGAAATTGACAAAGATAAATGTATCGGCTGTGGCAGATGCGTTAAAGTGTGCGGATACAACGTGCTAGGTTTGAAGGCGCTCAATGAAGAAGGTGAATTTGTAGAAGACGAAGATGATGAAGAAATTGAACGGAAAGTAATGGCAGTTACTTCTCCAGAAAACTGTATTGGTTGTGAAGCTTGTTCACGGATTTGTCCGAAGAATTGCTACACCCATGTTGCAGTAAATAATTAAGGTATTTGAAGTTAGTCAAAATGGTTGTTAATTCAAGGAGGCACTGTTTGTAGAAAGCGAAAATGCGCTAGGCAAGGTAACTTGAGGGGAATACTAAGTATTTACTGTCACTAATAAATAGTTCACAGTAAACAAATCCGTAAATCGTAAAATGTTAGCTATTAACAAAATTAAACTTGCTGCTAATATAGCCTAATCAATATTAGGTCAACAGTGCCCTCTTGGAACAACTAGCTTTTTTGAAAGCAGGGGGCTAACTTTTTCATAGGAGTTGAAATATAATTTGTAATTTTCTGGGGGAAGGATATGGAAAAAATCTGGAATTTTCCCCCTTTTTTTATGGCTGCACGTTAGAAAGTTAATAAGTGAAAAGGAAATGGGGAATAAGGAATAGGGAATGGGGAATGGGGAATGGGAAATGGGGAATAGGGAATAAATAACAATCCCCAATTACCAATTACCAATTGCCAATCCCCAATCGCCAATCCCCAATCGCCAATCCCCAGTACCTATAAAAGACTGTTTACAAAGCAGGTAGCATGTATGCAACAAGTTCCTGTATCACTATGGACTCTGGTTGCTGGGATAGTAGTTACAGCAATCAGTATTTGGATCGGTCAAAACCACACTCTCATGCCGATGCAGGCATCGCTACAAGCGCCTTTGGTAGACGGTTTTTTCAACGTCATGTTTACCATTGCGATCGCACTCTTCTTGGTGGTAGAAGGAACTATTCTGATTTTTTTGGTGAAGTTTCGTCGCCGTCGCGGTGATGATACCGATGGTTTACCAATAGAAGGTAACGTTCCCTTAGAAATCTTCTGGACAGCAATTCCCACAGTGATTGTCCTCGGTTTGGGCATCTACAGTGTAGATGTTTTTAACCAAATGGGCGGTTTTGAGCCTGCTGGTCATCCTCATTCAGCCGCTCATGTTGCTCATAAGTCGGGAACCGCTATCGCAGCTACATTAAGCGATACCTCTGAAGCAACAGCTGCTCCAACAATTGCCCCAACAATCGGGATTGGCGCGTCTCCTCAAACCCTAAACAAACCAGCCGATTTAGTTGTTGATG
Organism: Nostoc sp. C110; assembly: GCF_043099725.1. GTDB lineage: Bacteria > Cyanobacteriota > Cyanobacteriia > Cyanobacteriales > Nostocaceae > Nostoc > Nostoc muscorum_A. The sequence goes on from NZ_CP171148.1 coordinate 2,886,515, forward strand.
TCAAAGGGATACAGTACGCCTGGATATTTAATTACCCTGATAGTGGCATTACCTCTGGAGAATTGCACATTCCCGTCGGTGCTGATGTCCAACTCAACCTTTCAGCACAAGATGTAATTCACTCATTCTGGGTGCCAAACTTCCGCTTGAAGCAAGATGCACTTCCCGGTATCCCTACCGAACTACGATTTGTCGCCACCAAACCAGGTACATATCCCGTAGTTTGTGCTGAGTTATGCGGTGGTTATCACGGTTCAATGCGGACAGAGGTAATTGTCCACACACCAGAAGCTTATGAGAACTGGCGGACAGAAAACCAGATTGCCCAACAACAAAACCTCAATCAAGTCGTTGCAGTTAATCCAGCCGACTTATCAACATCAGAGTTTCTCGCACCTCACACCCATGAGATGGGAATCAGTGCAGCAACTCTAGAGTCATTGGTCATTGGTCATTAGTCATTGGTCATTGGTCATTGGTCATTAGTTATTAGTCATTAGTCATTGGTCATTAGTTATTCGTAACGGACAAATGACAACGGACAAATGACAACGGACAAATGACAACGGACAAATGACAACGGACAAAAAGACAAAGGACAAATGACAAACGACAAGGGACAAAAATATGACGCAGGTAGAATTTCCACGGAATACTCCACCAGAAGGAAATAAACCGGAATTGGTGGCTGGCCACACCTCTCATCCGAAGGCGTGGAAATGGCAAGATTATTTTACATTTAATGTTGACCACAAGGTTATTGGTATTCAATACCTGGTGACGGCGTTTGTCTTCTATCTCATTGGCGGACTGATGGCGATCGCTCTGCGTGTGGAATTAGCAACACCAGAATCAGACGTACTCGACCCCAATCTGTATAACGCTTTCATGACCAATCACGGGACGATTATGATCTTCCTGTGGATTGTTCCTAGCGCCATTGGCGGATTTGGTAACTATTTAGTGCCGTTGATGGTTGGTGCTAGGGATATGGCGTTTCCGAAGCTAAATGCGATCGCCTTTTGGTTAAACCCACCAGCCGGATTACTCATATTAGGTAGTTTCATTTTTGGCGGTTCGCAATCTGGTTGGACAGCTTATCCACCTTTGAGTTTGGTGACAGCGCCAATCGCTCAAACTATGTGGATACTTGCGATCGTTTTGGTGGGAACTTCTTCAATTTTGGGTTCGTTGAACTTCGTAATCACTATTTTGATGATGAAGGTTCCTAGCATGAAATGGGATCAAGTACCCCTATTCTGCTGGGCAATCTTGGCAACCTCCATTCTAGCGTTGCTTTCCACACCTGTATTAGCAGCCGGTTTAGTTCTGCTGTTGTTTGACCTCAACTTTGGTACTTCCTTCTTTAAACCAGATGCAGGCGGTAACGTTGTAATTTATCAACACTTATTCTGGTTTTATTCTCACCCGGCAGTATATTTAATGATTCTGCCCATCTTCGGCATCATGTCGGAGGTAATTCCAGTTCACTCCCGCAAGCCTATTTTTGGTTATAAAGCGATCGCTTATTCTAGTGTAGCCATCTGCGTTGTGGGTTTGTTCGTTTGGGTACACCACATGTTTACCAGTGGTACACCCGGTTGGATGCGGATGTTCTTCACCATCTCCACTCTCATCGTTGCAGTTCCCACTGGCGTGAAGATTTTTGCCTGGGTTGCTACCCTTTGGGGTGGTAAAATTCGCTTCACCGGTGCGATGCTTTTCGCCATTGGTTTGTTGTCCATGTTTGTTATGGGCGGCTTAAGTGGTGTGACGATGGGAACAGCGCCTTTTGATGTTCATGTCCATGACACATATTATGTTGTCGGACATTTTCATTACGTTCTGTTTGGCGGTTCCGTGTTTGGTATTTACGCAGGTATTTATCACTGGTTCCCCAAAATGACCGGACGGATGTTGAATGAAAGCTTGGGACGGATTCATTTCGCCCTCACCTTCATCGGCACAAATTTGACCTTTTTACCCATGCACGAGTTGGGTTTAAAAGGAATGCCTAGACGGGTGGCAATGTATGACCCCCAATTTATCGACCTCAATCAACTTTGTACCTTTGGTTCAATTGTTTTGGGGATATCGGTAATTCCTTTTGCCATCAACATGATCTACAGTTGGTTGAAAGGGCCTTTGGCTGGTGATAATCCTTGGCAAGCTTTGACTTTAGAATGGACAACTAGCTCACCACCTGCAATTGAAAACTGGGAAGTATTGCCGGTTGTGACTCATGGGCCTTATGACTACGGTCATGGTCATAGTACTGAAGTACAGCCATCTGCAACGCCGGAAGCTAGTGCTTAGTTGCTAAATTCAGTATTGCGATCGCACTCAAAGTCACTGAAATTTCTAGTCATTAGATTTGGGAACTCAAAACTCCAAGCTTGGAACCCAATACGGTTCAGTTAAGGCTAAAACTCTGTTACCAAAGTCGTTTTTTTAACGAACCGCCAAGGCGCAGAGAACGCAGAGAGAAGAAAGAGATGCTTAACTGAACTGTATTGGCTTGGAACACGAATGTCCGAATTCAATAAACGAGTGCCCGAATTCAATAAACAAGCGTCCGAATTCAATAAACGAGCGTCCGAATTCAATAAACGAACGCCCGAATTCAATAAACGAACGCCCGAATTCAATAAACGAACGCCCGAATTCAGAACACGGAACTCGGAATTTTGAGAATTACTGAACAAGCCAAGAGTTTGGCTAAACAAGGATTTTGGATAAAGAATGGAAATTTTGCTGATTCAGATTTCATTCTTTATTCAAGCTTCCACAACAGACAGAGTAGATCGTATTGTCAAAAAATCTATGACTATAGCTACAACCACGAGCGAAGATCACAGTGCAGGACACGAAGAACATCCAGATTTAAGAGTTTGGGGGCTGTTGACGTTCCTCGCTTCTGAATCCCTGATGTTTGGGGGATTTTTTGCCACTTTCTTGTTTTTTAGAGGTATTACACCAGTTTGGCCTCCAGAAGGGAGTGAAGTAGAACTACTCGTACCGACGATTAACACTATTATTCTGGTGTCTAGTAGTTTCGTCATTCACTTTGGTGATACGGCGATTAAAAAGAATAACGTCAAGGGAATGCAACTATGGTACGCAATTACTGCAATCATGGGTGCAATTTTCTTGGCTGGTCAGGTTTATGAGTACTCAACATTGGGATACGGACTGACTACCAACGTCTTTGCCAACTGCTTTTATATCATGACAGGGTTCCACGGGTTGCACGTTTTTGTGGGACTGTTATTGATATTACGTGCATTGTGGCGATCGCGTCTCCCTGGTGAATATTCTGCAACCAATCATACTTTCATCGAAATGACAGAAATTTACTGGCACTTCGTAGACATTATTTGGATTGTATTATTCACCTTGGTGTACGTTCTTACTTTGTTTTAACTTGGGCATGGAGCATTGGGAAGACGACTTGGGGACAAGGAGAATTGGGGACAAGGGGAAAGACTTGTTTCAAGTTCTCACTTCTTGTCCCCTTGTCCCCTTGCAGGGCTGTTTCATTCCCTAAAAGGCGCTGATTTACAAGCGTTTCAAGTAAAAAAACTAGGTGACTAAAAAATCTGATTGGGCAAGAAAATGGTATTCGCACTTAAATTTGCTGGTTGAAGTGGTAGTTTTTCTTTTTCCCACTCAAGCAAATTCCTTACTCATACTCTTGACAAAATCCCTAAGAGATTGAATGAAACAGCCCTGCTTGTCCCCTTGTCCCCTTGTCCCCTTGTCCCCTTGTCCCCTTGTCCCCCTTGCCCCATTCCCCATTCCCTATTCCCTATTCCCCAATACAATATGCAAGCTAATACCAACAAATTCTCATGGTTCCAGGTTCCAGAGGAGATCAAAAACCTATTAATTTTAGCTGCACAAAACTGGGAAAATACATCTGAATCCGAAAAATATATTCAACAAGCTTTAGCACAGACTGGTGAAAATACAGATGTCTTAGTAGCAGCATATAGATTTTTCTATTATAAAAATAATTATTCTCTTGCATTACAAACAACGGTCAAATTATTAGATAAAATTAAAGAACTAGAGAGATTTCCTGATGACTGGGAGCAACTTCAGCCTATATTAGTCAATCGCAAAGAAGATCCACAAATTCGATTGTACTTAAATGCTTATGCTGCTTCTGGATTAGTACTAGCAAAGTTAGGAGAAATTGAGCAAGCAAAACAGATCAGCACCAGAGTCAAACAGATAGACGAAAAGAATGATTTTGGTTCTGGAATTCTGCTGGATATTTTGACACGTCCACCAGAAGAAGACGATTAATTAGTCAGCAATGAAAAGTCAAGGTGAAAATCATGAACAATTGGTTATCTACTAGATCCTATTCTCTATTAGGAGCAAGTACTGATAGTAACTCTATCATCCCTCCTATTAACATACCTACTAAGCTTCCTGTAGGTAACATTCCTAATGTCTCACCGATCATTGTGATCCAATCTTCTCAGCTATCAATTTAAAAGTTATGAAAGGTAGGGATTGGCTGCTAACAGGGGACGGTCAGCATCAAGCCTGTAAATCTGTAAGATCCTGGGATTTATTGAGAGAAAATTACCGCCTTTATCGGTTTTTAACTGAGGTGGAAGATGTTCTCAATGGCAGTGACAATGAAACCAATTGTCTGCCAGAAATTCGGATGCTTGTAAGGCGCTTGATTGTAAATTCCTACTGGGTACAAAGTCAACATTTAGAGCCTTCACCAAAAACGGGAAACTCTGTTTTACTCCTATATGATGAATTGGGTTTTCCGTTGACTGTGCAAACAGTAACATTTGCACCGGGAACCCGTTCAAACATTCATAATCATGGAACGTGGGGAATCGTAGCGGTGCTAAAAGGCCAGGAGAAAAATACTTTTTGGCGACGCACCAATAGCCCAGAATTTCAGGACAAGATTGAAGCAACGGGAGAGGTAACTCTTTTCCCAGGAGACATTATTAGCTTTACTCCCGATGCAATTCACAGTGTAGAAGCAGTGGGTGATGAACCAACTGTGACTTTTAATATTTATGGCGAAACTGATCCGAATGAGAGGTTTGAGTTTGACTTAGTTAGCCATAAAGCTAGGAATTTTTAATTTCATCGGTTCGTACTTGGCGCTTTAGCGCTAAAGAGTAATTAGGAGATAGTTGAATGGCAAGAGTAATTTTCTATAGCAAACCAGGCTGTAAAGGTGGTGTTAAGCAAAAAGTTTTGCTAACAGCTGCTGGTCATGAGGTGATACCACAGAACCTGCTAAAAGAACCTTGGACAGCTGAACGGTTGCGCTCATTTTTTGGCGATCGCCCCGTAGTCGAATGGTTTAATCTTTCCGCCCCCAAGGTAAAATCTGGTGAGGTGGTTCCTGAAAAAGTGGATGAACAAACCGCTTTGGCGCTGATGCTGAAAGAACCACTGCTAATTCGCCGTCCTTTGTTAGAAGTAGGCGATCGCCGCGAAGTAGGATTTGATGTCCAAAAGATTGATACTTGGATTGGGTTACAAGCTGTGGATGAATCCTTGCAAGAAATCAGCGACAAGCTTTTGAAGCAAGATTTGCAAAACTGTTCCCACGGTAAAGATCATAGCCATCAACACCAAAAGCAAGGCAACTGTAAACATTAGACATAAGAGTAGAGACGTAGCAATGCTACGTCTCTACAAGGGTTATACCCGGCACGCTTGAAAAGCTGAAACCTCCTTGCTGGAAGGGTGTGGGAGGTGTGGGAGGTGTGGGAGGTGTGGGAGGTGTGGGAGGTGTGGGAGGTGTGGGAGGCAATGCAGCATTTGTTGATATGCAGTTATTCAATTTCTCCCCCCACTTCCCACACTTCCCCCACTTCCCACACTCCCCCCACTCTCTTTAACGCACGCCAGCAGTTTCTAATGACAAGTCTTGAAACATGGGGGTGCTGAGATAACGTTCGCCGAAGGAAGGCTGAATCATCACAATTAAACGTCCGGCATTTTCTGGACGTTTACCTACTTGAATAGCAGCACACAAAGCTGCACCAGAGGATATCCCAGATAATAAGCCTTCTTCTTTTGCCAAACGTCGCCCGTAAGCGATCGCTTGTTCATCGCTGACTCTAATTACTTCATCAACCAATTCTAGGCGGAGAACATCGGGGATAAATCCTGCCCCAATCCCTTGAATCCTGTGTGGCCCGGCTTCACCACCGGAGAGGACGGGGCTGTTGCTGGGTTCAACTGCGATCGCCTTAAAAGTCTTCTTGCGACTTTTAATTACCTCTGCAATCCCGGTAATCGTCCCACCAGTACCTACCCCAGCAATGACAATATCTACTTCTCCGTCTGTATCTGTCCAAATTTCTTCGGCGGTAGTTTCCTGGTGAATTTTAGGATTGGCAGGGTTGCGGAACTGTTGCAGCATAAAAGCATCAGGAGTATTAGCCACAATCTCTTCGGCTTTGCGAATCGCTCCCCGCATTCCTTCCGCGCCTGGTGTCAATTCTAAAGACGCGCCATAAGCTCTCAACATAGCGCGCCGTTCTTGGCTCATCGTCTCTGGCATTGTCAAAATTAAACGGTAGCCACGTGCTGCTGCTACCATTGCTAGAGCAATTCCTGTATTACCTGAAGTAGGCTCAACTAAAATAGTCTTTCCAGGCTCAATTGAGCCAGCCGCTTCTGCTGAAAGTACCATACTTAACCCAATGCGGTCTTTCACCGAGGCTGCTGGGTTCATACCTTCTAATTTGACAACTATCCTTGCTACTACTCCCTCAGCTTGAGGAATCTTGTTCAGTTGAACTAAAGGAGTTCGTCCAATCAGTTCTGTTATATCTTGAGCAATTCGCATTATTTAACTCCTAAAATTCTAAATCTTAGTACAGAGTATTTACTTATAACAATAAGCTTTTGTGTATTTAATTTGCAGTTTAGTGCCAATGAGTGCATATACTATCTATTCTAACTAAACCACAAAATCTGAAAGCTTAGGCAGAACTTTTATCAGATGCTCTCATTGATTCTCACTTCAGCAGATGTCTAGCTTGCCATTCTTTTATTTTACCATTTAGAATTGCTGACTATTGTCTCTTGGGCTAAGATAAATTTTTATATTTCTGTATATATGAATAATTTTTATCATCATTCTTTATTTGTTAGGGAAATATAACTGAATTTCAAAATATTTAATGGATTTTCTGAATTTATTAGTTTATCTTTATCAAAAGACATCGATATTTACTTTTGAGTACAGATTTTGTCTACTAAAACTTGCATTAAAAACAGTTCTAAAGCTTTGCCTACATTGCTTTTAGATTGAGTACAAAAACACCAGAACCCCACTTCAAAAACACTAGCACCCCATCTCAAAAACACTAGCACCCATACCCCAATATTTTTTTATAATACTTACCTGATGAGGATTACAGCCTTTGAGTACTATTCTAATGAATTTAATAATCTTAACAGGGCTGGGGTAAACTGTTTTGTGGAGAGCGACTGATATAAATCGTATAGGATTTACGCAGAGATTCCCCTCTACCCCCCAACATTCCTGAGCGAAAGCTGAGTGAACTAGGGGGGACTTCTTAATCTCCCTTTTGAGAGCAAGATGAAACCACATTCAAGAATCTAAGCGTGTTCTTTCTGATTGAATAATCCTACGTTTTGCAAAAATGTTAGTAGCTTTTCAGTGGTTAGTAGTCAGTAATAATTAGAAAAACAACTGACAGCTAACAATTGTGAAAATTACCGTTTACACATATTTTAATATCAAAACTGTTTCAGATAAACAGCAAATGATATTTTCTTACTGGGTGCATACTACCTAGCAAGGGAGAGCCAAGATGAAAGCCAAACTTTTAAATGTTCTTACAGTTTGCGTAGTTATTTTAGCAGTGCTTTCTCCAGAACTAGTAGTATTTGGCATTGTTTGGGAGCGACATCTGGATTTAGTAAAAGCCCAGAATTTAGCCTACGAAGTTAACAAGACTACTAAAAATGCTCCCGACTTGGCTCCCCAGACAGAGGTTACACATTCCCCTCAGACTAGCATCCAATCCTCTGACCGTAATGTGATTAATCAAATGCTGACTGTTGCTGAACAATATAAATTTGCCGCTATCTTGCAATGGTTCTTCTTGTTAACCCCTATTTGCGTTGGGTTAGGAATTCTCTTTTATGACAGATATCTTGTACATCGTGCGGCTGTTTTAAAAGAACAAGTTGAAATGTTGGAAAGACTGTGGCAACAAAGTATCGAACAGTGACCAATTCCCAATTAACTCACTAAAATCAACCAAAACAAAACACCATGTCAGAACAACGCCAGCAACTATATTTTAATCTGATTGATGAATTGCTCAAATGCCCTAATGGTCAAGAACCAGAAATTTTAGAATCTAAACCAGAATTAATTGACTCTGGTTTCGTAGAAACAATGTTACAAGTAGCAACGATGTTTGCCCATGAAGGCAATCAAGATGGTGCCAAGTTTTTATTTTTTGTGGCGCGTGAGCTAGCTAAAGAATTGGGTTTATACCCAGAAGTTCCCAATACCGAAGTTGAAAATCCTGAAGTTGCGAATAAGGAGTAAAAATGCTGTTGACTTCAACGGATGCGGGACAAATCGCTTTAGAACTGCTGATGGCAGATTGGAATATTTCAGAAGAGAATCGGGAGTGGTTCACAATCTTTAACTCTCGTCTGATTGGCGAGAGTTGGTACACTGTGGAATTAGGTGTAGAAGGATTTCCTGATAGATGGTTTATTCAAGTATATGACACTGGAGCTTGCGATCCAAACTATACATTTATATCACCAATCCGTGGTTCTGAAGGATTCACTGATTTTGTAAATGTGCCAGATATCATAGCCGAGGTCTTAGTTTGTGAACGCAATGCTCGATAATAATTAAAAATTCAACATTTAGAATTCAATATTGAAATGTGCTAATTAAATACATTTTATTTGAATTCATGATTTTTGATATCAGAGTATTTGGGAGCATCTATCCCTGTCGATGAAAAATCGCGGTTAATCTTGCACGCTGACTAAAAAACTAATCCACAGAGGTGGGTTTTGTTTTGTATCGATAACCGCGATCTAGGTATTCAAATCAATACTTTGATATTTCATTCAATATAAAGATGCTTTACGCAAATCGGAGGTGATGCCAAATAAGGTACACCTCTTTTTTTATGTAATACTTAATATTTTATTTAAGCCTAGTAAGGTATTTTGTTATATTTAATTGATAAAATTATGTTATATTAAATAGCGTGATGGACGCTACAGAAATATCAGTTCCAATGATTGCTGAAGATATCTTAGCCAAAGAATTCACAAGAGTCCTCAACCACTACTACCCAAAAGTTGGGGAATTACTAGATGGGTGTTATGTGAAAGTCATCACCTGTTTTTGGGGACGACCTGCTCGACGGTTGCAATATATAGGAATTTATTGCTCTGACGAAATGATTTCCTGTGTGCAAGCCCACAAAGAAATTCTTAGAGAAGTTGCAGACAATATGGGTCTAGTCCAAGTAGTCTGCATGAATGCCAAACGATTATTGCGCGATCCGATGTCGAAGGTCAAACATAATAACCCACGGCTATGGTTGGAGTTGCAGTGGGTTGCAAATTAGTTTTTGATCGCATTAATGGAGAGGAGTAAAGGTGTTTGTAGTGAAGACTTTAGTCCTCAAATATTTAAGCATTAAAGTGCTTACTACGAACATATTGACCACTAGAATAGCCAGCACAAAGTATCAAAGCAAGTAATGAAAACTGGAATTTTCTGCAATTACGATAATCATCACCAAGATGCTCGTCGTGCCATTTCTGAGCAAGTCGCGCTGATAAAACAGGCAGAAAGTTTAGGTTTTGAGTCAGCCTGGGTGAGTGAGCATCATTTTAGTGAATCCAATCTCAGCCCGTCTATGTTGCTGTTAATGGCGCACTTGGCGGGATTGACTTCAACTATCCAATTGGGTACTGCGGCGGTGTTACTGCCATTCCATAACCCGATTCGGGTAGCGGAGGATATCGCCACTCTGGATAACCTGTGCAATGGACGATTATTATTTGGAGTTGCTAAAGGTGGCCCCTTTCCCCAACAAAATAAACATTTTGCGACACTCCCAAGTGAAGCCCGTCCCAAAATGCTAGAAGCGATCGCACTGATTCACAAGCTGTTATATGAAACTGATGTATCATTTAATGGCAAGTATTATCAATGCGATCGCTTAACAATTTACCCAAAACCATTGCAGAGTCAAGTACCAGTGTATGTTGCCACTGGCGGCGATGATGGTATCGAGTTTGCTGCTAAACATTCCTTCAGCTTGATGGGTGGGCCGCCATTCTCCCTACACAGATTGAAGGATACTGTTGCTAAATATCGAGCCTTAAATTCTAGTGGTGCAGAAAACTTCGTGCTGGCACGCTTTTTTTATGTTGCCAAAACATTTGATGAAGCAGTGAGTGAGGCATTGCCTTTCATCCGCCAATTTAGCCAGAAAATGAAAGCTAATACGGCTCAAGTATTGCAGAATAGTGCAAACCCCAACCAAAAACCATTTGACCGGACAAATATTTGTTTCGACGAAGATTATTTGATTGAGAACTCAATTATCGGTGATGTGGAGACTTGTCGAGACAAAATCAAGAAATTTCAAGACGAATTAAATTTAGCTACCCTAGCCCTCAAACCCTCGTCTGCGGATTTGCAAAAAAACCTGGAGAGTTTGACGCGCTACAACCAAGAGGTGCGAAATTATGTCTTCTAAACTATACCTGCTTCCTCCCGATGATTTACCTCCCACTGAGGTAACGAAACAGGATGGAATGCTGCAAATGGAGCTAGAACAGTCTACTGGTAGATGCTTTTATCTAGCTTGCGATCGCATTACGCGAGTCCTGTTATCTAATTGTCAGTGGTATATCACAACAAATGCTAGCATCCTCACATTAATTGTTGACTGCCCTGATTTAGTATCTTACTGGCATATTGTTAGCAATATTGCCCAGTTGGGTAATAGGTTAGAGCGGTTTGCTAGTAATGGCAAAATCCGCGTTTATCCACCATTTGGAAAAGGGATGCCATTTGAAATCAGCGTAAATGAAATATCAGCTTATCGAGATTGGCTTTGAGCCTGGATTTCTCACAAGTGAGAAATCAAGGAGTGTGGGAGGTGTGGGAGGATGGGGAAGAAATCTGACCCCGCACACTCCCCACACTCCCCACACTCCTCTGCCTACAGTATCGTGAGAAATCCGGGTGAGGTAAATAGAAACTGGGAATCACACAAAATATAGCTGTCTTCCACCCTGTACTCCTAAAGTGCAGGGTGTTGCAATTTTTATCAGAGCTGCTTTCAAAATACCAGTTTTACGAAATAGAATTCACACCCAGACGTTCACGAATTTCGCTGACTTGTACATCCCAAAGTTGATCCCATTTTTGCGCGATTAACTTGCCTGGAGTATGAGAACCCACCCTGTAGCCACGAGATATTTCTGTCATTAAATCTTTAAAATTATTAGGTTGATAAAGGCTAATCATCACCATGCCAAAACTCAAAAGCATGACGCTGATGGGAATTGGAGTCTGAGCTAAGAAAAAAGCTTGTAGACCAATTTCACCAATTCCATTTGTGTCAAATCCAGCGACTACATGATATATGTCATGGGTGGATCTCCAAAGCATTTTAAGATAGGAAATATCATCAACAACAGGAACTTTTTTATAAAAGTAGGGATCGAATCCTCTAGCTTTCATTTCTCTAGCATAAACATGACCTAAAGTTCCCTCTGGGAGTTTACCTAAATCATCTAAATTGAAAGGTGCTGGTAGCCAACGTTCTGTAAACAACGCATTCACTTCAGGGATTTTTTTTAGTTCATTAACAGCTAGCTGTGCCATTTCTGTTTGGTCGAGTGCGTCCTCGAAGTCAAATACTCTATCAGTATTACCATCTCCAAATTTTAGGGCACTAGATGCCAGGAATTGAATGTAAGCAAGGAGTCCTTTATCATTGTTGTAAGTAATTATATTCTCCATAGTAATTCTCTGCTTTGAGATATAATTTTGCTAATTGAAATCTGAGTCTTCAATATTGGAATATATTTATCCAGGTTTTCATGAATCTTCAGAGGTATTTAGCGAAACTTTTTGCTATAAATATGTCTAATTAACAAATTTACTTTGACAAATAATTTTAGATTTCACTAACCCGTATTAGATTAAAAACAGTTAATAAAACAGGAGTCAGAATACAGGAGTCAGAATTCAGAATACTCTACCCATAAAGGGATAGAGTTTTAAGGCGATTTTAATTTTTTTCGCCCATCAGGGGCGAGGTTTTAACCAATATTCAGACGCTCACAGACTCGCTCTAAGCGAAGCCATGCCGAAGGCTTTACGCTGGGCTATCATCCACTCGTACAGAATTCAATTCTGTTAGCGGATAGCTAAGGTTTAGCCCATTCTGACTCCTGAGTTCTGAATTCTTCTTATAAAAATTAGAACATAGATATTTAGTAATTTCAGGGGCAAAGCTTCTGGTAAAAGGTTATAAATTTAAACCAGGTTTTTTATCTCAAAGCTTTGCCCAAAAGCTAGTGTTTGCTTACGCTAAAATCACCATTCCCGAAGGTGGCAAATCAATTCGCACAGTTGCGCGACGGTCGTTATGATGTTGCACAGCTACAGTTTGGTCGCGGGGTGGGTGGCGTAAATATGAATCGCTCCAATCGCTTTTGTATAAAAACGTCATGGTCGAGTCTTGGGGATGTATATAAGTATCTACTGTGACTTCTGCACCGCGATTTTCTAAGCCGTTGGTATTTAGTACCATCAGCACTTCTGTGTCAAATAAAGTCTGTGACCAAGCAACTAATTCGCCTTGTCCGGGAATCGAGAAGGGGGAGTTACAAAAGGATGTTTCGCGTAGGTAGTGATGTCCACGGCGCAATGCTTTACCAATTTTATCGTGACTGTTGCGAATCCGCGCGATCGCAGCTATCCGCAAATAGGTAGGATGGTCGATATCGAAAAAATGACAGTCTGCTGTTTGAAATGCGCCAAAAGCACCGCCAAACATTGCTTCTTTGATATATCTATCTTCCGCAAACCTTCCGCCTTCTATGCTGTAATCGTGATAACCTTCATTTCCATCAAAAGCCTGCTCTGTTCCATAATAAATAGCAGGAATTCCTGGCATCGTTAATTGCACACCAACAGCATGAGCAACTTGCTCATAGAGATTAGGTACATTACTGTATGCGGCAAATCGCTGCTTATTAGTCCGGGATGACATCTCATAGTCATCCAAGATGGAGACATGATATATCCCAATTTGGCGGTATTCTCCAGCGAGATTGTTTTCGCTATACAAATCGAAAAATTGTTTGGGGTTTACTAACCCTTTTGCGAATGCAGCCAATTCATTAGGGGTCTGTGCGATGTCTAATACAGCACTAAGGTTGCGAGCAATAATGTCTATGTAAGCACCAGCCATACTACCGGAGGTTATTTCCCCAGTCAGTAAAAAGTTGTCTTTACCGATAGATTCGGCGTATTCACGGACAGCTGTGCAGAATTTGCGGGAATCTTCTGGAGAAACGTGCTTGAGGCTATCTATTCGCAAGCCGTCGCAGTCAGAAAGAGCAATCCAATATTGATAAACTCTGGCTAAAGCTGCAATTACATCATTTCTGTTAAACCAGTTATCAGCACTCTGGCTGTAAATTACATCTAGGATGACATACATCCTGCGATCGTGGGCAGCATCAATTAAATCTCTTAAATCTTGACGGGTGCCAAAGTGCGGGTCAACATCTAAAAATTCTTGAGTGCGATCGCTGTGGTAAGCTTCTAACTCAGAACGTTGCCGCCAAGGTGGATTAATCCACAGCGTTGTTATTCCCAATCGTTGCAAGTAGTCTAATTTACTCTTAATTCCTTTAAGATTACCACCAACAAATTTTGTCCCTGCTGCCATCCAGTTGGCTTTATCCTTAACCTGGAATTTTGCAAGATTGGTGTGGTCAAAAAGCTCCCTTTGATTTTCATTATCGTCACTGAATCTATCTAATACCAATTGGTACAAAAACTGGTCGCGCCAACTGATAGGACTCGGATAAACTCTCCCTCGTGGTTTTAGGTCTGTTTCGGAGAGTTGCTGGGGTGTCAATTCTTCAACTTTAGCCATGAGGATTTACACACAGATAGGAAAATGGAAGTATGCATTTTAGATGTTAGAAAACATACTTTAAATTTTCATTAACCTGCGGGGGGATTTTGTAAATTAGCGACTTTATTTTTCGATGATAGATTTTAGTTTAAACGTAGATGCGCTTCTCTACGAGACGCTACGCGAAAGCTTTGCCGCCAGGCTAGGGGTGCAAAAAAAGTGTGTAAGAACACAAAAAATACGGAGAGATAATAAATAGAGTTTTCACAAATACTTTAAGACTGCTATAGGACTCATATTTGATTTCTGAAAAAATTTAGTACAACTCAAAGAGCCTTCTTGACTATTGCCTCCTACACAAATAAGTTTAGAAATCAAAGACGCTCGATAGCGCAGCGTAAAGCCTTCGGCATGGCTTCGCTTAGAGCGACGCAGGAGCGTCTGACTCGCTACCGCTTCGCTATCGGATTGCTATATAGAATTAAAATTCTTAATTAGGTTTTTGAGAAATTATTTGATAAAGGTTATCAAACTGAGTTATGAGTGATGGAGGAACAGACGTAAAATGAATATAAAATTTTCCTTTAATTGTCGGTTTTTCTAAAACTTTGGCATAGATATCTTCACTGACTTGTGCTGAGTTTTTAGATATGAAAAGATTTATTTTAAGATTAGTTAGCTTCGGTGGTACTTTACTGGGAATATCTACTTGTAATTCAGCTCCTTTTGCTGATAGTTTGACTAAACGCCCGTAAAAGATTGGATTACCCATTTGTTTTTCATCCAAAATAGTGTATAAAAGCGGAATCTCTTGAGGAACAGGTAAAAATAATTCTTCTTCTTTGGGTAAATAAAGATTGTATCTTCCACCCACACCATATACCTCGTAAATGGTAATTGTCTGGCTCACACCTTTTGGCTGAACTTGCTTTTGTCCGATAATTTTGATGCTTGATCCGACTTCTTTAAAAGTCTGCTCGGAAATGAGAATTTGACCGCCACTAGTATATGACTCAATTCGATAAGTGAGATTTACTTGACTACCGACAATTCCATATTTAGTCCGTTTTTCGGAACCAATATTGCCGACTATAACTTCACCTGTATTTATACCAATCCCCATTTCTAATGGTGGCCAGCCGAGGGCTTTCATTTTTTCAT
This sequence comes from Nostoc sp. C110, assembly GCF_043099725.1. Taxonomy (GTDB): domain Bacteria; phylum Cyanobacteriota; class Cyanobacteriia; order Cyanobacteriales; family Nostocaceae; genus Nostoc; species Nostoc muscorum_A. The sequence goes on from NZ_CP171148.1 coordinate 2,901,868, forward strand.
TAACGCCACCCATTGCTAACTGCATGGCACAGGCACAGGTAACTGCTCTGAGGGCATCATCTTCTTTTGCGATTGGGGCACCAAATAAGACCAGAATACCATCTCCCATAAACTCATCAATTGTGCCTTGGTAATGATTAATCACATCTGCCATGTATTCTAAATAGAGGTTGAGAATGTGAATAACTTCTTCTGGGGGAAAGCGTTCTGATAGAGCGGTGAAGCCTCTTAAGTCAGAGGTGAGGATAGTAATTTTGCGGCGTTCACCACCAAGTTTTAATCCTTCCGGGCTTTCTAACAAGTTAGCAACAACCGTATCACTCAAATATCGTCCGAAAACTTGGCGAATTAATTGGTTTCTTTTTTCTAATTCAGTGTTGGCTTCTGCTAAATCTGTAGTTCGTTCTTTGATCCGATGCTCTAAATTTCTACTATTTTCTCGGAGTTTCCCAACAACAAGCGTCAATCCTGAAAGTCCTAAAACTGACATACCACCTAACATGGCGAATGTTCCTTGGAGACTTTGATTGGTCTTGGTTACTAAATTATCGAGAGATTGAGATATCTCCCAAACTCCAGCAACATCTCCTACTTCCCAGTTTTTCTTTGGACTAGTAGCATCTGTGTTATGACAAGTTACACAACTTGCTTTCATGATGCTAGCTTGTGCATAACGTAAGGTGGTGTTTCCATTTTTCTTCTCAAGGCGATAGAATTTTTGACGAGGGTTTTCTTTCAAGAAGTTGAGTGCATCGCGCTCAAATTCGTCTCTTGCTCCCCCTTTCGTGCGCCAAGGATATGGATAATTACTATATAGTCTTACAGACATTTCGGCATTTTTTTCACTAATTTGCTCACCAAGTTCGATCGCAAAAGTCGAGGGTAGGGGGATTGCACCTTTGGTATTGAGGTAAGCGTGGGTGACGGTAATTCCAGGTACGAGTTTAGCTCGCTCGGCGGCGGCGGCGCTGTAGAGGTCAAAAGCTTGAGTTAATGATTGGATATTCAAAGCAGCATTTTGCACTGCTTGGGCTTCAATTAAGCTCGATGAAAGCGCAGACATATTAGAAATTGCGATCGCGATCGCTGCACATAACATCAGCGTGAGTACGAGAGTAATTCTCTGTAACAGTAAACGTAAAAGCGATTGCCAAATTCGATTAATTAATAACTGAATCATTCGAAAAACTGTTTTTTACTAGTTAAAATTTTTGCAGAATCTAGAGAATATTAAAATAATTCGTAATTTTTATCCGTAATTAAGTTTTGCAACAGTGAGAAAGACAATATTTACAAAACTTGCTGATGAAAAACCCAGGAGCTTAAACCACCAGAATTTGTTAATGTCTCGGTTTATCGAACAGAATTCAGGAGTCAGGAGTCAGAATTCAGAATAAATTTTGTATGACACAACGATCGGCTTAGTGCATCGCTGACGGATGAATAATCAGCGTTTTTGCACCTCCACGAAACAAGAAAATTTGTTGGTGCAACAATTCAGTTTTGGGTATGAATCTCTTACTGATAGGGTAGCGATAGCATAGCATTAACGAAGAACGAGCGTCGGAACGAGCATCTTGATTCTGACTCCTGAATTCTGACTTCTGAATTCTTCTTCAATGCTCAACGGCAAAGCCTTGTGTAAAGAATTTGTAAAATATTGCATATTGTTTTTGCTATTATCTGATAAATGAATTATGCCATTCTAATTATAAAATTTAAAGTGCATTTAACTTTTGTCAATTGCAGCAATGGATATTGATCAAGCACTCGCATTTACAGACGCTCTTGTTTTTGCCAAGTCAAGAGTTCATTTAAGCGATCTCCAACAGTTTCAGAACAGCAATCGAGCGGGCGACGGCACAATCAAACCAATACATTGAAGAAAAAACGCGAGTAAAATTTACTGATAATCTGCTAGTTGCAGAAGCGCAAACTTGCTATCAAGATTGGGGAGATGCAATCGATGTTGATTTTTTCTACGGAAGACAAGCAGAACTAGCTCAGTTACAGCAGTGGATTTTGGTTGACCAGTGTCGTCTTGTGGCTGTGTCAGGAATGGGTGGGATGGGAAAGACTTCTCTCTCTATCAAGCTGGCGCAACAATTACAGAGTGAAGTCCAGGCGATCGCTTTTAGTCCAGATGGGCAAATTCTCAGTAGCGCTAGTGAAGATGAAACAGTGCGCCTGTGGTCAGTTGATACCGGTGAATGTCTGAATATTTTTGAGGGACACAGTAATAGTGTTTGGTCAGTTGCCTTTAGTCCAGAAGGTGATATTTTGGCAAGTAGTAGCTTAGATCAAACAGTGAGAATTTGGGATAGGCATACAGGAGTTTGCCTGAAAGTGCTGCCTGTCATGCCTCATGCGATGCGATCGGCGATCGCATTTGGTAAATCTACAGAACATTATGCGATCGCTAACGGCAGCCAAAACGGGACTATTCAGATTTGGGATGCCAAAACGGGTAAATATTTGAAAATACTGAATCCTGACAGACCTTATCAAGGAAGTAATATTACAGGCGTAACAGGAATCACGATAGCTCAAAAAGATGTTCTCAAAGCGTTAGGTGCCTTCGAGATTTAATTCAGGACTTACGCAAACAATAGTCATAACGGGGGGCAATTAATGAATTGCCCCGTTTTGCTTGTCCTGACAATTCAGATCGGGAGCATCCACTTTTGGAAGAAATTTACTCAAAAATTACCCAAATCAATTCATGTAGTCACGAGCAAAGGTTTTATGCTTAACCTCAGAGCTTTTATCTTTGTCTTTACCTTATATAGGCACTTTTGTAATTAACAAGTTAGGCTATATAATCAATCTAATACATTTTTATAAGAAAGTTATCAAATTACAAAAAACTATTTAAGTACATTAGGAGTCGTGAAATAACTTCTCTTTTGAAAAAAATTAACCTTGATTAGTAGGGGTTCAGCGATTAAAAAAGGTAATTTATTCGTGTGGGGTTCCTTAGCAAAAATTTAAAATCATAACTTTGATTAAACCAGAAAGCTAAATTTTGTCAAAATGGCTTGAAGATTGATAAATTTTAAGCTTATTTTGTCATTCTCTGATTTTTGAAATAAACTCTTTAATTGCTTTAACCAACAGACTAAACTAATGCGCTCACTTTCTCCTGTGGATTTACCTACTTTAGAGCAGATAGTTGAATGTTCTCCTTTAACTGTATTACCTGATACCCCACTTATTGATGTTATTGCTCTAATGAATAGGGTAAACAGCAGTATAGTAGAGTCTAAGTTTGATTTTAGTAGTTGTGTTTTAGTAGTTGAAGAAACAAACTTAATCGGTATATTAACTCTACGGGATGTAATCCGCTTGACTGGGATGGGCAAAGATTTATCCAGTGTCAAAATCTCAGAGGTGATGACACAACCAGTCATCAGCCTGGGGTTGTCTCAGGCTCAAAATGCCCTCACAGCTTTATCTTTCATGCGTCAACATTGTATTCGCCATCTACCTGTAGTAGATGATCTTGGGCAATTGGTAGGCTTAATTACCCAAGACAGAATTCGTCAGGTTATCCAACCACTTCACCTGTTGAAATTGCGATGTGTGACGGAAGTAATGGTAACTGAAGTTATTCATGCTCTCCCGACTACATCTGTGCTGGAATTGTCTCAAATCATGAGCGATCGCCAGATCAGTTGTGTGGTAATTGTCGCCGAACAGAAGACGAAATTGATCCCGGTGGGGATGATCACTGAAAAAGATATTATTAAATTCCATTTACAGGGACTAGATATAGCCCAAACCCAGGCGCAAGATGTGATGAGTACCCCTGTATTAAGCATCACTCCCACTGAATCTTTATGGACTGTTCACCAGTTGATGCAAGAGCGAAAGGTGCGGCGATTAACCGTAGTTGGAGAACAAAGCGAACTGCAAGGACTGGTGACACAAACTAATCTCCTGCAAGTGCTTGATCCCCTAGAAATAGACAGGGTAATTCAAGTTTTGCAAGCAAAAGTTGAGGAACAAACAGTTAAACTTAGGCAATGCAACCAGCAGTTAGAACAGGAAGTTAAACAACGCCGCCAAGCTCAACAAGAATTAGAGTTAAGGGTGGCAGAGCGTACAGCTGAACTACTGCAAGCAAATGTACGTTTGAAACGGGAAATTGAGGAGCGCAAACAGACTGAAATAGCACTCCAGCAGCGTGAAAATCAGTGGAAAGCTCTTTTTGATCATGCTCTTGATGCGATCGCTATTACCGATGACGAGGGGCGCTATATAGAGGTCAATCCAGCAGCCTGTAAGCTGTTTGGTGTATCTAAGGAAGAACTGTTAGGTTCCACAATCGCGGATTTTGCAGCCCCCGAATTTGATTTTACCCAAGCTTGGCAACAGTTCCACGAACAAGGACAAATGTTTGGTGAGTTTAACTTATATTGTCCCGATGGCACAGTGCGAGAAACTGAATTTGCGGCGGTTGCCAATTTTATACCACATCGTCATCTTTCAATACTGCGGGATGTGAGCGATCGCCAAGCCGCGCTACGCGATCATAAACAAGCTGAGGAAACCCTCAGAGAAAGCGAGCAACGGTTACAACTGGCGCTTAGTGTTGGTAAAATTGGCCCTTGGGAATGGAATCTAAAAACCAATCAGGTTATCTGGTCTGAGAGTTTGTTTACTTTATTTGGTCTAACTCCTGATAACTTTGATGTCAGCTATGAAAATTTTTTAAATCTCATTGTCCATCCTGAAGACCGCGAATTGCTGCATCAATCTGTTTTGCGAGCAATTGACCAGCAAGTACCCCATAATCTCGAATTCCGGTTTATTTACCCAGATGGCACAGTTGGTTGGTCAGTATGCAAGGGTCAAGTATTGTATGATGACACCACCAATGAGCCACTCCAGATGATTGGGGTGAATATAGATATTACTGAGCGCAAACAATCGGAACTTGAAATCCGTAAATTTGTTTCTCTGACCGATAACAGCACAGAATTTATCGGTATGTGTGATATGAATTTTGTGCCATTCTATTTGAACCCGGCGGGTATGCAACTAGTCGGGCTGAATGACACTCAGCAATATAGAGAAACGCCAGTCAGGGAATTTTTCTTTCCCGAAGATCAGGACTTTATCATCAATGAATTTTTCCCGCGTGTTTTGCGTGAGGGACGGGCGGAAGTAGAAATTCGTTTCCGTCATTTCCAGACGCGAGAAGCATTATGGATGCTTTACAGCGTTTCTTGCGTCAAAGACATGAACGACCAGCTAATTGGTCTAGCAGCCGTCAGCCGCAATATTAGCGATCGCAAGCTGGCCGAACAGAAAATTGCCGAACAAGCGGCCTTAATTGATATTGCTACCGATGCCATTTTTGTCCGCGATTTAGAAAACCGCATTCTATTCTGGAGTCGAGGTGCTGAAAACTTATACGGTTGGACAGCAGAGGAAAGCATGGGGAAATTAGCCCATGAACTTTTCCAGGTAGAATCCTTGTCTCAACTAGCAGCAGGTTTAAAAACCACTCTCGAACAAGGTTCTTGGCAAGGGGAGTTAGAAAAAACCACCAAAACTGGGAGAAAAATTATCGTTGCTAGTCGGTGGACACTGGTACACAATCAATTCGGACAAAGCCAATCTATCTTATCAGTCAATACCGACATCACCGAAAAAAAACAACTAGAGCAACAATTTTACCGGGCTCAACGCTTGGAGAGTGTAGGAATTCTAGCCAGTGGCATTGCTCACGACCTCAACAACGTCTTTGCTCCCATAATCATGATTGCCCAATTGCTGCCTTTGAGATGCAAAAATGTGGATGCGCGGACTCAAGAACTATTCAAAACACTAGAAAATAGCTCACAGCGTGGAGCGAACTTAGTTAAACAAATTCTCGCCTTTACCCGTGGTACAGAAGGGAAGCGCATCTTGTTGCAACCTGGGCATTTGCTCCAAGAATTGGTCAAAGTCATCAAACAGACATTTCCTAAATCTATTGAAATTGTTAATGACATTCCCATAAACACATTGTGGATGGTGCAAGCTGATCCCACCCAACTAGAACAGGTATTTATGAACTTGGCAGTCAATGCCCGTGACGCTATGCCCAATGAGGGTATACTCACAATTAATGCCGAAAACCGGATGATTGACGAAACAAACGCCCGAATGCACCTGGACGCGAAAGCCGGAGGCTACATCGTTGTTACCGTCTCAGATACAGGGACGGGAATCCCTCCAGAATTCTTAGAGCGCATATTTGATCCCTTTTTTACAACTAAAGAAGTTGGTAAAGGTACAGGGCTAGGACTGTCAACAGTTTTAGGTATCGTCAAAAACCACGGTGGTTTTGTGGAAGTATCAACTCAGGTAGGTAAAGGGACACAATTTCAGGTGTTTTTGCCCAGAGGAGAAGGCAAAGCAACCGAGACAATAACAAAGGCAGAATTACCTGAAGGTAATGGCGAATTGATTTTAGTTGTTGATGATGAAGACTTAGTAAAACAAACCAATCAGGAAACTTTAGAAGATTATAACTACAAAACCCTTGTAGCTAACGATGGCATTGAGGCGATCGCTTTGTATGCCCAGTATAAGGAACGAATTAGTGTAGTTTTGCTAGATATGTCCATGCCCAATATGGACGGATTAACAACTATCTCCATCCTGCGAACGTTCAACCCCAATATTAAGATTATTGCCACCAGTGGTTTACCCGCTAACGAGCAAAAGGCTATTGCCGTTGGTGCTGAGAAGTTTCTGTCTAAGCCTTACACAGCGACAGATTTATTGACTACTTTATCTGCTATAATCGGTCATCCTGGGGAGCCTCAATCATAGGCAAATTACACTCAAATCTGACCACTGAATTTCGATTTACGCTGCCACTAATTCCGCTTTTTCCAGCAGTCATGGTGCGATCGCTAATAGTTAAACATGATAATCAAGTTAATTAATTTACTACCTTTTCAGTTACCCATTTATACCAATTATCTAATCCTACACCAGTAGTTGCAGAAACCTGAAAAATCTGAATTTGGGGATTCACTTCACTAGCATAATCTATGCACTTTTGAACATCAAAATTTACATAAGGTAGCAAATCAATTTTGGTGAGAATCATTACATCACTAGCACGGAATATATGCGGGTATTTTATCGGCTTATCTTCTCCTTCTGTGACAGAAAGAATCACGACTTTTGCCTGTTCTCCTAAATCAAATAAGGCTGGACAAACCAAATTTCCGACATTTTCAATCATCACAACTGAATTTAGTGGCGGATTCAGTTGTTGTAAACCTCTGTCTATCATGGATGCATCTAAATGACAGCCTGTTCCGGTGTTGATTTGGATGACTTTAGAACCTGTTTCTTTAATTTTTTTGGCATCATTAGCAGTTTCTTGGTCGCCTTCAATTACACTAATAGATAATTGATGTTTTAAATCATTGATGGTTCGCGTTAAAAGAGTTGTTTTCCCAGCACCAGGAGAACTCATTAAATTTAAGGCGAGAATATTTCGACCTTTAAACCATCCCCGATTTTGGGCAGCTAGCAGGTTATTCTTTGCTAATATATCCTGTTCTAAAGATATCGTTGTGTTATGTATTTTGGCATGAATTTGAGGTGCTTCTATATGAGTGTCATGACTATGGGAGTGAGTGATGACAGTTCCATCTGATAAAGTGTGAGTATGATTATGTTCAGCTTTATCTGTTTCTAAATTTGTAATTTTTATTTCGCCATCATCAGAACAACCGCAGGTTACACACATAATTCCTCGATTTCTATTTCTTTAATTTTCAGTTCTTCACCAGTAATTAAATCTAATTGCACGCTACCACAGTTACATATTCCAAACGGTTTATCTAAATAAATTTCTGCACCGCATTGGCGACATCGCCCTAAGCCTGGGATTTCCAAAATTTCTAATGTCGCCCCTTCTAAAACTGTGCCTTGGGTGCAAATATCAAAACAAAATCGGATAGCATCGGGCATAATGGCTGAAAGTTTGCCGATTTCTAATAAAACTCTCTGCACTTTTGCGCCTTTGGCATTTTCAGTCACAATTGCCACAATATTTTGGGTAATTCCAAATTCGTGCATATTATAAAATTTATTAAAAATTAACAAATTCTTGGTAATTGGTCGCCTACTAACATATCAACAATTCTTTCAGCACCAAAAACTGTTTTTAACAAAACTATACCTGGGGGTGAAGAAAGAACTTCGCCAATAATACAAGCATCTTTGCCTGCTGGGTGAGATTTCATAGCTGATAAAACGTTGTCAGCATTCTCTTTTGAAACCATTACAACTAACTTACCTTCATTAGCTAAATATAATGGGTCTAAACCGAGAATTTCACAAACTCCGTTGACTTCTTCTCGCACTGGAATAGATTCTTCAAAAAGACGAATTCCCACATTGGAACTGAGGGAAAATTCATTTAATACTGTGGCTAAACCACCGCGTGTAGCATCTCGCATAGCATGAACTTGGGGACATACATGGAGAATAGTTTCTACTAAACTATGCAACGGCTGACAATCACTTTCAATATTAGTATCTAAAGCTAATTCGCCACGGGCAATTAAAATTGCTGTCCCATGATTGCCTATTTCACCATTAATTATTACTGCATCTCCAGGTTGGATATTGTGAGCGGAAATGTTAACTCCTCGTGGGATGATACCAATACCAGCAGTATTAATAAAGAGTTTATCGGCTGCACCACGATGTACAACTTTTGTGTCACCAGTGACAATTTGAATATCCGCTTTTTCTGCGGCTGCTTTCATACTAGTTGCGACACGGCGTAAGGTTTCTACAGGTAATCCTTCTTCTAAAATTACGCTACAAGTTAAATATAAAGGTTTAGCACCACTGACAGCTAAATCATTAACTGTACCATTTACGGCTAATTCTCCTATATCACTACCGGGGAAAAATAACGGGTCTACAACATAAGAATCTGTAGTAAATGCGAGTCTGTCTCCTTGTTGCATGAGACTGGCTAAATTAAAGCTGGCTTGGTCTTCTAATTGGGAAAGAATTGGATTATCAAAATTGCTGACAAAAATATCATCTATTAAATCGCGCATGGCTTTACCGCCGCTACCATGTGCGAGAGTTATATGAGTATCTCGCACTTTACCTTGGCGACGGCGGACTTGTTCCATTTTTTGAAACAAGGAATTTTGTGCTGAGTTGGTGGGAGAAATATTCATATTAAAATTGAGGATTTTTTTAACGCAGAGTATTTAAAAAATGTCTTAGTCTAAAGAAAAACCGCAGGCGGGAAGAGGTTTTTGAGTTATTTTTGGTTTTTGGGTGATAGTTCTTTTGGCAATGGTGGAGAGTCGCCCATATTTGTAATAAGCTGCACAAGCGCCTTCAGAAGATACCATGCAAGCACCAATTGGTGTTTCTGGTGTACAAGCTGTACCGAATACTTTGCACTCCCAAGGTTTTAAGACTCCTTTAAGGATTTCTCCACATTTACAAGCTTTATGGTCGGCTACTTTGAGATTCGGAATGGTAAATTTAAGTTCGGCATCAAATTGGGCATATTCAGGTTTGATTTGTAATCCTGAATAGGGAATGTCACCTAAGCCGCGCCAATCAAAACTATCTCGCACGGCGAAAACTTTATTTATGGCTTGTAGGGCTACTGTGTTCCCAGTTTTTTCTACAATTCGGTTATATTGGTTTTCAACTTCGCAACGATTTTCTGTTAGCTGTTGCAATAGCATCCAAATTGATTGGAGAATATCTAAGGGTTCAAATCCTGAAACAACTATTGGCTTATTATATTGTTGGGAAATAAATTGGTATGGGTCACTGCCAATTACCATACTGACATGACCAGGCCCAACAAATCCATCTAGTTGCAAGTCGGGATTATCTAATAGTGCTTTGAGGGCGGGAATCACAAGGACGTGATTGGAAAACATACTAAAGTTATGAATTTCTTCGGCTGCTGCTTGCAGAATGGTGAAGGCGGTGCTGGGGGCTGTGGTTTCAAAGCCTAATGCGAAGAAGACTACTTCTTTGTCTGGGTTATCTCTGGCAATTTGCAGGCTATCTAAGGGAGAGTACACCATACGGATGTCTGCACCTTGTGCCCTGGCTTGCAGTAAAGTGGTTTTGGAACCGGGAACTCGCATTGCGTCGCCAAAGGTGGCAAAAATAACGTTATGATTTTGAGAGATTGCGATCGCATCATCTAATCTCCCTTTTGGCATAACGCATACTGGACAACCAGGCCCATGAATTAGTTCAATGGTTTGGGGTAATATTTCTTCGATACCGTATTTAAATATGGAATGGGTATGTCCGCCGCATACTTCCATGATTTTGATGGGTTTTTCTAGCTGGTGGCTTAATTTGGTGATTTCGCGGAGTATGGCTTCTGCTTTTTCCGGTTCGCGGAATTCGTCAACATATTTCATAAGGATTTGGGAATAGTAAGCTTTATGTCAATACGGCTGAGTTAAGTATTTCTTTCTACTCTCTGTGCCCTCTGCGCCTCTGCGGTTCGTTAAGTTAAGTACTAATCCCTGCTTGGGCTGCTGCTGCTAATTCTTGGAATAGTTGTAATGTTTCTGCTGCTTCTTGTTCGTTAATTCGATTCATGGCAAAGCCAACATGCACTAGCACCCAATCGCCAATACAAGCTTCGGGAGGATGTTGTTCATCTACGATGCAGGCAATATTTACTTCGCGCTTCACACCACCAATGTTAACTAGGGCTAGTTTATGGTTAACGTTGGTAATTTCTATAATTTGTCCGGGGATTCCTAAACACATTTTTTTATTTTGAAGATAAACTAACCGCAGAGGCGCGGAGAACACAGAGAGAATTATTTCTAAGTTTTTTCAAAAATCAAGACTCATGTATTAATTGTGCAGCTGTAATAACTGCTTGTCCTAGAGATAATCCGCCGTCATTAGCTGGAACTAAGCTATGAGTTAGTACTTTTATCCCCAATGTTTCTAATCGTTTGCTAACTTGCTGTAACAATATACAATTTTGAAAGACTCCTCCTGTTAAAGCTACCTGATTAATCAGATTTTCTTCACAAAGATGCTTAACAATTTCCACAATCGCATTAGCTAAACCTTTGTGAAATTTGGCAGCTATAACTGGTTGGGGAATCTGCTGTTGCAAGTCATAGAGTAAGGCTTGCCACATTGGGCGTGAGTCTATACAGTAAATACTATCTGAAAAGCTAAAACTAAAAGGGTATATTAGCGCTTCTTTATCATTATTTAAGCTACTAACATCTACTATAGCTTCCATTGCGATCGCAGCTTGTCCTTCATGGCTACATTCTTCAGGGCAAATACCGATAGCCGCCGCTACTGCATCGAACAACCGCCCCACTGAAGAAGCTGGAGGAGAGTTAATTTTTTTCTCTATAAGTTGATTGAGTAGTTTTAGTGGTTTTTTATTCAGCAATCTTACAATTTCTAAATCAGCATACTGTTGTTGGCAATCATCCCAAAGGTTAGCAGCTATTAATTGGGCGTAGGTATTACGCCAAGGCTGATAAATTGCTTGTTCACCACCAATCATTGCTACTGGTTTAAATGTTGCTAGTCGCTGAAATTTTCGATAATCCGCTAAAATAAATTCTCCGCCCCAGAGTGTACCATCATCACCGTAACCTAAACCATCTAAAGCAATACCTAATACTGGAGGTGAATTTAAAGGAATCCCATTTTCTGCCATACAAGCAGCAATATGGGCGTGATGATGTTGGATTTGATGAATTGGAATTTGATTTGTATCTGCTAGTTCTTTACCAAGTTTGCTGGAAAGATATTCAGGATGTTTATCAATGGCGATTACTTCTGGTTTATGTTCAAATAAGTTCAAGTATAAGTTTAAAGTCTCTTGATAAGCATTGAAAGCCGCAGCATTTTCTAAATCCCCCAAATGTTGAGATAGAATTGCTTCTCCTTCACGCAATAAGCAAAAAGTATTTTTTAACTCACTACCCATTGCTAAAATTTGCGGTACATTGTCAAATCCCGGTGGTAAGCTAATAGATGCTGGTGCATATCCTCTAGCACGGCGAATTGTTTGGACTTTCTCACCGATAACTCTTACTACTGAATCATCTACCCGATTAATAATCTCTCTATTGTGAAAGAGAAAATAATCGGCGATTGTCCCTAATTTTTCTCTTGCTTCGTCATTATCAATACATTGTGGTTCATCGGCAAGATTACCACTTGTTAAAATAATTGGGCGATTCATCCGCCGCAGAATTAAATGATGCAAAGGCGTATAAGGTAACATGAAGCCAAGGGTATTTTGCCCCGGTGCTACCGATGGTGCTACAAGTTTTTTACCTGTCGCTTGTAATAAAACAATTGGTGCAGCAGAACTTGTCAATAGTTCTTTTTCTTTAGCGTTGACACTACAATATTGTTCAATTATTTCAATATCTCGCGCCATTAAAGCAAATGGTTTATGATAGCGCTTTTTGCGCTGACGCAGTTTTTGGACAACGGTTTCCTGAGTTGCATCGCAAGCTAAATGAATACCACTTAAGCCTTTAATTGCGACAATCTCACCCTTTTGCAACAAGGTACAAACAGCATCCACATCATCCAGCATGGAAAACATGGAAGCAGTAACCGATTTCCCATCAGCGCGTTCTAACCAAGCTGTAGGGCCGCAAACATGACAAGCTACAGGTTGGGCATGAAAACGGCGATTTTCAACATCGTGGTATTCCTTTGCACATTCGGGACATATAACAAACGCAGACATACTGGTATTGCATCTGTCATAAGGAATCGCACGAATAATACTCAGGCGAGGGCCGCAATGAGTGCAGTTGGTAAAGGGGTAACGATAAAAGCGGCTAAAGGGGTCGAATATTTCTTTTTGACACTGTGGACAAGTAGCTGCATCAGGGACAATTTCTGTTTTAATGGCACTATTGAGGCTACTAGAAATCACAAAATTGTTAAAGTTAAATTTACCTTCATAAGGAATTCTAGTTAGCTGATTAATTTTTGCTAATGGTGGACATTCTGTTTGCAATCTGGTAACAAATTCTGTTAATGCTTCCTCACTACCAGATACCCGAATTAATACACCTTGCCCATCATTACAAACATCTCCATACAAACCACAGGCTTTAGCAAGACGATATACAGTAGGGCGAAATCCTACTCCCTGAACAGTACCGCGAACTCTAATTTCTTCAGTCGCCATATAAATCTGACTTTCAAAAATGACGCTACGCCAAATTTCCTTGGCTTCTTATTTCTTTCTTTGCGTACTTTGCGTACTTTGCGGTTCGTTTATCATATTACAAATTATTAAACTGCCACAGCAAAATTCGGTTATTCCCAGAGTCAGCTATTACCAACCTATTGCCACAAATTTTTATCCCGTAACACCAATTTAAACTATCTCGTTTAGGCAGTCCGAAATTACGATTTTCACCTTTACTTTGAAAATTTATTTGTCCTGCCAACCCATCTGCCATTACACCTTGCAATGATAAAATTGATTCTGGCTTTCTCCATCCTAACAAACGAGAATTAGCTGTATCTGCAACTACTAACCAATCGCCAGCCACCGCCACACCATAAGGCATACTCAAACTGCTAGCGCTAGGAGAATAAACTCCTTGATTCATTTCCACAAAATTAAAGCTTTTTTGCCCTAAAACTACAGCACAAGGAGTATTATTTTCTGTTGGCATTCCCTGCCAAATCATCACTCGGTGATTACCTGCATCGCTGACAACCAAATTTTCTCCCCAAAAAGCGATGTCGTGACACCAACGCATACTAGCTGCGGTTGGAGAATCACCACCGTTTTCATTGCGAGATATCATATCCGGTTGTCCCAAAACTAAATCAGCCGGTTGACCATTTTCTGTTGGTAACTGATGCCAAATTAATAGTCTTCGATTACCCGTGTCAGCAATAAATAGCCGTCCTTGATGATAGTAGACACCATAAGGCCAGTGCATTGTACTAGCAGATGCTTGTTGATTGCCTCGATTTGGTTCATTATCGGTAAAATTAAGTTGCCCTAACACCAAATCTGCTGGAACATTATTATCTTCTGGTAAGTTTTTCCAAATCAAAACCCGATGATTCCAAGCATCGGCGACAGCTAACCCTTCGCCGCAAGCACAAATGCCTGTTGGTACACTTAAGGTTGTCCTTCCCGGTGTAGTTTTAGCATTTTGTCCTTCATGATAAAAGTCAGGCTGTCCAATTACCCAATCAGCCGGTTGACTATCTCTCGTGGGTAAATTTTGCCATCCTAATAATCGGTGATGTCCGGTATCTGATACCCATAATGGGCCAGTTTCTGATAACAAACAAGTACCACGAGGCCCAAACATTGTTGTGGCATTGGGCGCTACAGGTATGACTAATTGTTCGGGTTCAATAATGTTACCTAAAATTACCTCCGCACCTTGAGGTGATAGAGGTAAATATTGAGGATTTTCTGTTGCTTCTAGCGGTAATTGTGATATGGGATTACTTATGATTGGGATATCCATGAACCGCAGATAGAGGCTGATAATTATTTAAAAACATTAATGTTGATTAGCATGTAACAACAGTAACGGTTTTGCATTATGCTTTTTTCAAATTCAGTTAAAACCTCTAATCAACTTCTGTATTAATCAAGCTTAAAAACTCAAGATAGCCTTTAGAGGATGTTTGAAAAGTCCTATTCTCAGTATTAAATAGTTTTAAATACCCCTAAATTCCCCTTAAAAAGCTACGGTGTACACACAAGTTATCGAATTACCCCACCCTAGCCCTCCCCTTGCAAAGGTGAGGGAACTAGATTTTCTTGTTTCCCCCCTTTCCAAGGGGGGATTAAGGGGGGTAATCCAGGGTTTGGGTTTTCATTGCCAAGATGTGTGTACACTCACTCTAGTCTTAAAAGGGGGGTTAGAAGGAATGTAAAAATGCCTAAAGTCACAGCAAAATACTTTTCAAAAAACCTTTTAGTAAGTTTTGCTACATAGCGAATCTTTGGCATGAGTGCGCGATTTACTGAAATGAGAAAGCAAACTGGGGTTTGAGAAAGTAAAAGCTTATTTTACTTGCGGAAAACACTAAAATGAGTAAGTCAAATGACCTTTTGCTTGCGGAAAACACTAAAATGAATAAGCAAACTGGAGTTTGAATAAGTAAAAGCTCATTTTGCTTGCGGAAAACACTAAAATGAATAAGCAAACTGGGGTTTGAATAAGTCAAATGACCTTTTGAGAAAGTAATATGCCTTTTTACTTTCTCAAAACACTAAAATCAATACCTGAATTACACAAATGAGAATAAAGTTAGGGATATTGAGAAAGCATTCGGGCATTTTGCTTGCACAAAAAACTAAAATGAATGCGCGAACTACTGAAATAAAAAAGCAAATTAGCCATGATTGACTAATCGCCAAGTATATTTGCTGAAATCTTACCTTCGCATGATCATTTTTGTAGTTTCACAAAAACCTTATCGTCTTTAACTTTGACTGGATACGACTGAAGCGAAACATCAGGCACGGTTAAGCATTTACCTGTCTCTAATTTGTACTGGAATCCGTGGGCAGGACAGGTAATAATACCATTTTCAACTTTACCTTTTTCTAAGGGAGATCCTAGATGGGTACAAGCATTACGGTAACATTTAACTGTAACGCCTTGACGATGTAAAATTAGTGAAGTACCAGCAAGTTGTACTGCGACTACACTAAATTCAGGAACTTCATCAAGGGTCGCTACTTTCATCCACGTACAAGTTATTTTTGCAGAGAATGGACTGATTAAACCAGAATTCGCGTTCTTAACAGCAGGGCTATTATTGACTGCAACAACTTTAGTAATTTCAGGACAATGGTTTTTTATTGCCTGTTCTACTCCCTGAGATAAAGTCAAGGTAGAAGCCGGACAACTGCTGCAAGTTCCGATTAATTTGACTTCTACTGTATCTGGGGGCTTAATTGCTACTAGTTCTACATCACCATCATGGCTTTTTAAACCTGGGCGAACTTCTTCAAGGGCTGTTTCAATTCGCTGTGCTAATGGTGGTTTTGGTGGTTTGACTAACTCGTGATACAGTAGCACTGCATACACTAATTCATCTGCAACAGCATGACGCAAAGCTGGCATTGACTCTTGTTTTAGGCTTTTAATCAAATTAGTCAATGCAGCTTTATGCAAAGCTTCAATTGCTCTTTTTAGACCTACTGCTACACACCGTTGGCTTTCATCCCACTCGGATATAATTGCCTCAAAACGATTAATTTCCTGAATTAATTCTTCAAGATTTGTCATTGGTCATTTGTCATTTGTCATTCGTCATTCGTCATTGGGCATTGGGCATTGATTGTTTATCAATGACAATTCACTTCGTTTTAAAATCTTTGAAGAGAAACGGCATAATCATGCCTGTCACTAAGCTAGATAATATGATTGGTAAGTAGAAGGGAATGGGGGCTTGGGCAAGTAACACTAGCAGTGAAAAACCTACGGCAATACCAATAGTAGTTTGCTTGAGAAAAAATATTGGATTGCGTATTAGCTTTCCTTTAAAAAATAACTTGGCAGATAACCATCCGATCTCTAACATATTTTCTCCTAATAATTTGTCAAGAAGTTTAAAGCAACAAGCCCTAGGAAGATGGCAGGAATTACACCCGCAGGGGCAAATAATGCACCAAGCATTGCTGAAAGTTGATATCCTATATCTTTACCAGCTAATAGCATTCCACCAATTGCACCGCCAACCATAGCTAAGGCGGTTGCTATAATTAGCCAGACCAATTCTGTTGCTATGTTAAGATCGCCATCTGCTAAACTTGTGAGAAAATTTATCAGATTTGGTGTTGTTAAAATGTCTCTCATGCTGTTTTTTCCTCGTTGTTTAAGTAAAGAGTTAAGAATCAATTTAGATCCATAACCAATACGCTTGGGTTTTTAAGACGCGATAAATCGCCGTCTCTACAAGGGTTTTGGTTTTATCTGAACTGTATTGAACCCATAACTCCTAACCCTTCATTTCTGCTTCTACATCTTGTAATGCTTGGACTACTACCTCTGCTTGTGCAATTTGTTGGTATTCCGTAAATATTTCTAAAGCACTTTGATAGTAGATACGGGCTTGCAAAAGATTTTGAGGATTACCAGCTTCTGGCTTTTCGGGGTCGTCTGGTAAGTTGAATAGGGCGTTGGCTTTGTTGGAAATTGTGTTAGCGTACTCTAGGGGTGTATCTTTGGGATTACGCACTTTTAGCGCTTCGTCATAAGCTGCGATCGCACGTAAGTTATTCTCGACAGGATGGGAACTCACTAAATATTGCAAAGCGTTACCCAAATTATTTTGCAACATCGCATATTCTCTGGGATGATCGATCAGATTAATATGCTTTAGCGCCACCTCAAATGATTGCACAGCTAACCCTTGACGCAAGTATTCCCGTTCTGATGCTAGGGGCATAGAAAGGTAAGCGATCGCAATATTGTTATACAATATCGCGTATTCTTGGGGGTAATCTTCCCAAGTGAACACCCGCAAAGCCTCATGATAAGCCTGGATGCTGTCGGTTATTCGCGCCAAATTGAATGGCACTAACGACTGCAACACCAGCCCAAAATTCATCTGCGTTTCTGCCACTTCTTCTGGCAAAGCTAATTGTTGTAAAATCGGTAATGCCTCTTCATAACCGACTTTAGCTTGCATCAACAGTTGGTAATCAGCATCCGGTATTGCCTGTAACGTCCCCGCCATGCCCACTTTGGCCCTGGCTTTCAATAAGGGATACTCCTCACCACACATCTCATAGGCCCGGTAATATAAACCAACTGCATTCCGCAAGTCTTGGGCAGCTTTGGGCTTTTTTTGAAAACCCTGTGCTATCTCAATCAGCATTTGGATTTTTTCTTCTGCTGAAGCTGACTCCGATGCAACAGCTGCTACCGCAGCCTTCACTGCTGAATCTGTAATGCTGGGGGTCATAACTCTGCCGTACTCTAGCCAATTGGGAATTGAGTCCAACACCCATGAATAATCGAAACACGTGATCGCATTTCATCACGGGCCATACTGATTTACGCAGGCTTTGAGTCCTTTAGGCGGAATTCCCCTTTTGTCTGAAACTAGAGGCTAGGGATTAATGATGCTAGGGACTAGGAAAATTTTCCCAATACCTAATACCTAATCCTCAATCCCCTAAATTGAGTGAATCAATTTTTTTACTATAAAACACTCTATTTCTAAAATTCTAGGGGGAAATTGCCAATATTAATGTCAGCTTTAAACACCTTATATTTTGATAAGGTGTTCTGTATCATGACCTAACACAACGCAGTTCTTCTATATTGAATTGATAACATTTTATATATTTAAGACCTAACTTTGTTATCAAAATATAACTATTGACTTTGAACTTAAAAATAAATTTATTTACTATTTACCTTTTTTGGCTAGTAGTGATATTTCTTAACTTACAAGACTTTCACCTTTAAAATATTAGCCCATTTATATATAAAAGTTGAGCTTACTACTCTCTCAAAATGATTTAAAACAGCTATCTAAAATCAGTGTGCTTCGTTTATTATTCAAGTTCTAGTGAAAAATTATGTTCTTGCTACAACCTTGTAAGCAATCTTAAGTACATTTAAATTCTTAGCAATGATTAATTTTTATTTAACAAAAGATAATTCAATGGAAAATCCACTAATATAAATAAATAAATATTGATAAATACGTGAGACTCTACAAGCATTATTTACTAAGTCACGTATCGCAAACAATACAAAAACACCTAGCCGATGACTAATGTACTATGGCTACAAGGTGGTGCTTGTTCAGGCAACACCATGTCATTTCTCAATGCTGAAGAACCGACAGTCTGCGATTTAATTGCCGACTTTGGCATCAATATACTTTGGCATCCTTCCTTGGGGCTGGAACTAGGCAACGATTTACAAACACTGCTACGAAATTGTATTTCTGGCACAATTCCTTTAGATATCTTGGTATTTGAAGGCAGTGTTGTTAATGCCCCCAACGGTACTGGCGAATGGAATCGCTTTGCCGATCGCGCCATGAAAGATTGGTTAGCAGACCTTGCCAAAGTTGCTAAATTTATCGTCGCGGTAGGAGACTGTGCGACATGGGGAGGAATTCCCGCCATGTCACCCAACCCCAGCGAATCAGAAGGTTTGCAATTTCTCAAACGTCAAGAAGGCGGTTTTTTAGGGAAAGATTTCGTATCGCAAGCCGGATTACCCGTAATTAATATACCAGGATGTCCCGCCCATCCCGACTGGATTACGCAGATATTAGTTGCGATCGCTACTGGACGCATAGCAGACATTGCTTTCGATGAACTAAATCGTCCCCAAACTTTCTTCAACACCTATACCCAAACAGGTTGTACCCGTAACGTCCACTTTGCTTACAAAGCCTCAACCGCCGAATTTGGTCAGCGTAAAGGTTGCCTATTTTATGACTTGGGTTGTCGCGGCCCCATGACTCATTCTTCCTGCAACCGCATCTTATGGAACCGCGTTTCATCCAAAACTCGCGCCGGAATGCCATGTTTAGGTTGCACAGAACCAGAATTTCCCTTCTTTGACCTCAAACCAGGAACTGTATTCAAAACTCAAACAGTAATGGGAGTTCCCAAAGAATTACCGCCAGGAGTCAACAAAAAAGACTACGCCTTACTCACAATGGTCGCCAAAGACGCAGCACCACCTTGGGCAGAAGAAGACTTTTTTACAGTTTAGTCATTTGTCATTTGTCCTTTGTCATTTGTGAAAAACTAATGACTAATGACTAATGATTAATAGAACTCTTGCATAAATCCTTAAAACCCCACCCCAACCCTCCCCTTGGTAAGGGGAGGGAGTAAACTTAGCTCAATTTCGCCCCTTTATAAGGGGGGATTAAGGGCAGGGCTGTTTCATTCCCTAAAGAGCGCTAAATATCAAGGGTTCTAGCGATTTAAAATTGATTATTTTGTTACCAGCGTGCCAAGAAAATGAACAATTTTACTGTTGTTCAAGTGCTTAAAAGTTCATCTTCTCGTCACCCTCACTTACAATTTTCTCGCTAACCATCTTGACAAATCCTGTTTGAAATGGAATGAAACAGCCCTGGGATTAAGGGGGGTCTATTAATATTTGTGCAAGAGTTCTAATGACCAATGACCAATGACCAATGACCAATGACTAATGACCAATGACAAAGGACAAATGACAAATGACAATTCAATCATTAGATATATCGCCCGTCGGTAGAGTTGAAGGCGATTTAGATGTCCGAGTTGATATTGAACACGGAAGAGTAGTCAACGCCTGGACACACGCTGAATTATTTCGCGGATTTGAAGTTATCCTACGCGGTAAAGACCCCCAAGCCGGATTAATTGTCACGCCTCGCATTTGCGGAATTTGCGGCGGTTCTCACCTGACATCTGCATCTTGGGCATTAGATACAGCTTGGGAAACAGAAGTTCCCCGCAATGCAATTTTAGCCAGAAATCTTGGTCAAATTGTCGAGACAATTCAAAGCATCCCCCGCTACTTTTATGGTTTGTTTGCCATTGATTTAACAAACAGAAAATACCGCAATAGTCGCTTTTATGAAGAAGCTACCAGACGCTTTGCCGCCTTCACAGGCAAATCTTATGAACTAGGCATAACAATTTCCGCTAAACCCGTAGAAATTTATGCACTATTGGGCGGACAATGGCCCCATTCCAGCTACATGGTTCCGGGTGGCGTGATGTGCGCCCCAACCTTAACAGACATTACCCGCGCTTGGGCGATTCTCGAATACTTCCGCACCAATTGGTTAGAACCAGTGTGGTTAGGTTGTTCATTAGAACGCTATGAACAAATCCAAACTTATGATGACTTTAGAGATTGGTTAGATGAAGACCGAAATCATCGAGATTCCGACTTAGGTTTTTATTGGCGCATGGGTTTAGATATCGGTTTAGATAGATATGGCGCTGGTGTTGGTAAATATGTGACTTGGGGATATTTAGCCCATGAAGATAAATACCAAAAGCCGACTATTGAAGGGCGAAATGCGGCGATGATCATGAAAAGTGGAGTGTACGACAGCTTCGCAGACACTCATGTTTTAATGGATCAGTCATTTACCCGCGAGAATACAACTCACTCCTGGTACGATGAAGGGACAGCAGATATTCACCCTAGCGATCGCACCACTAAACCCACTGCAATCAATACCAAAGACTTCGATAACGCTTACTCTTGGTCGAGTGCAGTCCTTCACAAAGACTTCGGACGCTTGGAAACTGGCCCTTTAGCGCGTCAATTAGTAGCTGGTGGTCAACATGGCGAATCTTGGCAACATTACGACCCCTTCATCCTCGATGTCTTCAAACGAATGGGTGGTGCTAGTATTCATGTGCGTCAGTTAGCACGAGTTCACGAACTGGTCAAGTTATATCGTCAAGCTGAACACTGCTTACGCGAATTCAAATTAAACGACCCTTGGTATATCAAACCCAAAGAAAAAGATGGACGCGGTTGGGGTGCAACGGAAGCAGCGCGGGGTTCCTTATCTCACTGGGTGGAAATAGAGGGCGGTAAGATTAAGAACTACCAAGTTATTGCCCCAGGTACTTGGAATATTGGCCCTCGTGACGGTGAAGGAATCCGGGGCCCCATTGAAGAAGCGTTAATTGGGACACCCATTTACGATTCTAGCGATCCAGTGGAAGTTGGTCATGTGGCGCGATCGTTTGATTCATGTTTGGTGTGTACAGTTCACGCCCATGATGCGAAAACTGGTGAAGAGTTAGCGCGTTTTCGTACCGCTTAAAAGATGCTAATTTCTAATAGCTAATGGCTAATTATTTTTCAGTTAGTCATTAGCTATGTTTTTTACTATGTTAGATATTATGCCATGATTAGAAATAGCTATGGCATGAGGGAAAAGTTTATGACTATAACTATAGAAGCTGTTTATGAACAGGGTGTACTGAGGTTATTACAGCCGATTCCATTAGCCGAAGGAACTCGTGTTGAAGTCACTGTGATTTCAACTGAGGCTAAACCTCAAAACAAAACTCCTAGAGAGATTTTGGCACAAATTGCAGCCATGCCCTTAGAAGTAAGCAATGATAAATTTTCTGGTCGAGATCATGACACTATTCTTTATCCTCCCCATAGTGCAACATGATCTTTGTAGATACCAGCGCCTGGTTTGCTAGTATTGTTCCTTCCGATACTGAGCATCAGGCAGCGTCTTCATGGGTTAATCAAAATATTCAGCCATTGCTAACAACAGATTACGTTGTCGATGAAACCTTGACCCTTTTGAGAACCCGTGGAGAAACGTTGAGGGCAATCAGCTTGGGAGAGGCATTCTTTTCAGATAATTTGACGACCATTTATTACCTGACAGAAGAGGATATTCAACAAACTTGGCAGGTTTTCCGTCAGTTTTCAGATAAAAACTGGAGTTTCACGGACTGCGCCAGTCGGGTTGTGATGAATAAACTCCATTTAACTCAGGCATTCACTTTTGATCATCACTTTCGTCAATTTGGGTTCGTGAATGTTGTACCTTGAGAGTTGTGCGATCGCGTAGCGTGCCGGAGGCAATCGCCCAAAAGACATAATTCGTAACTGGTATGACAGTTTGTGTGAGCCTTTCTGACGTACCTCCACAAACCCAAGGCTCTCCAATATTCGTACAACTTATAGAGGTTTCAGAATAGGAATATTACTCATGGTCTACTGAACCACAATCTGTTGTATACCAACAAACTCTGTCTCGAATACCAGATCCTCTTCCTCTAGAAGCATCTCAATAACTTCACGCAAATTTTCCTGCAATTCATCCAAGGTTTCACCTTGAGAATGCGCTCCAGGAAAGCCAGGGACATAGCCAACATAGAACTTAGTATCAGGATCTCTTTCAACGATCGCAGTAAAAGTTTTCATATCATAATCATGGACAACACTCACTTACAGCTTACTGGATTGGTCATCGAACTGAGCGATCTATGACAATCAGACTAAACTTACTTACCCCTAGAAGCAATACTGAAAAACAGATTTATCAACGTTTTACCAAAAAATAGCCAATCTAACCAAAATACGATGTGAAGAATTGCTATCACCCAAAATACAACTTGATAAGAAACTTTGCTGCTTTTGTGATGTAGCTTCTGTTGAGCAACAAATGCACCTAACCAACCACCTATAAATTCGCATAGATGTAAAGTATTTTCTTGCGTTCTCCATCGTCCTTGTTGTGCGCGAGACTTATCATCGGCATATAGTCCAAAGGTAATGAAACTCATGACAGGATAAAGAATTAGTGGAATTGGGTTGCCAGTTGTTAGTGCAAGATGGATTGAACCTAACCCCGGTAGTAAAGATAGAAGTAATGTCTTTAATGCTAATGATGTAGATTTGTCTACAGTTCTGGATATAGACTTCTTTGGTGCAGCAGAAGGTGAGGACTTTAATGTAACTCCTTTGATTGAAGCATTAAAAGCGCGTACCTTGCCATCTTTACTAGCTGTCAGTTGATAACAAACAAAATCACCGACTTGGGGACGACGGTTAACCTCTTTCAATGCTGTAATGTGTAGAAAGACTTCTTGGCTACCATCATCGGGTTGTATGAAACCAAACCCGCGATCGTCCTTCCATGTGATTAGTTGCCCTTTATGTAAAGCAGGTTTCATGAACAAATTATATATTTATACCTGTCTTCTAGTGTGCCTTTGTCTACACAAATAGACAACACCAAAAATGCGTAGGCGTAGCCCGGCGGAGACATCGCTCCATCAACTCTTTTAACTGAGGAGTGAGGAGTGGGGAAAATGAGGGATAAATAACCTATTCCTAATGTCCTATTCCCAATGCCTGATATTCAAAACTCGTAGCGTACCACACTAAAACTTATAGAAATAGTGGGTTAGGCTTGCCTTAATGCATTTGCATAAAACAGCAATTTACACGGTAAGCTTGTGTCTGATTTAGCGCTACATAATTATCTCCCTCGCGTTCCTGATGCAGCATTGCAAGAATACATAGAATGGTGTGTTTTAGAGCAAGCTCAAGCCGCAGAATGTAACTTTACTCCTGATAAAAGTAAGTTAGATAATTTGCCACCAGAAGACTATGTTCCTAAACTTGTCGAGCAGTTCATGAAAGTTAAACCAGACCCAATTAAAGCCGGTTTGGTGGCTGCGATCGCAGGTAAAGAAGCTGACAAACACGCTTTATCCGGTTTAGCGATCGCGGCTGATTTTGTATCTCTTTATGTCAAGTATTTAATTCCTAAAGAGGGAAGTACTAAAGAACAGGCTGAAGAGATATTAACTCAAGCATCACAACATCAGTACGAGAAACTGACTGAAGTTGCCAAAAAACATGGTGTAGAGTTCTAGTTTTCTGCTGATAAATTATTTTTCAGAGGCTTTGTCTATATTATTAGTCAAAGCCTCTGTTTCAGTCACTACTGTTTATCTGATCTACAGTCTACTCGATACCAGTACTCATACATTGATTCATACAAGTAATCGTCATTATTCGATGCTAACTATTATTGGTTGTGGAAATCTCAATCGCAATGACGACGCAGTAGGCGTAATCATTGCCCAACGCTTACAAAAATATCTAGCTGAAAACCCTCACCCTCATGTGCGAGTTTATGACTGTGGCACCGCAGGGATGGAAGTAATGTTTCAAGCTAGAGGTAGTAAACAATTAGTAATTATTGATGCAAGTTCAACTGGTTCAGAACCGGGTGCTGTGTTTAAAGTTCCAGGAAAAGAACTGGAAGCGTTGCCAGAACCTAGTTATAACTTGCACGATTTTCGCTGGGATAATGCTTTAGCCGCCGGACGGAAAATCTTTCAAAATGACTTTCCTGAAGATGTCACAGTTTATTTAATTGAGGCTGCAAATCTTGCTTTGGGGCTGGAATTAAGTCCTGTTGTCAAACATTCTGCTGATTTAGTTTTTGAAGAGGTAGCTGCACTTATCAAACAGAATATCAACTTTTAATTAACAATCCAAAATTGAATCAAGCCCAATCCCGATAAACAGAAAGTTCATCTACCCTCATTTCAAAAGGTATGCCTTGACTTTCTGGCGGACAAACACGGATTTTAGCACTGTTAACAATTCCATATAGCAATGTCCCCATTGGCACAATTTTTTGTAAAACACGCCAATTAATAACTTGATCGGGACATTCAATTACCAATGTCAGAGCATTGGCATGGGTTGTGACATACCACCGGCAATCAGACAGCAGATTTTGAATATTGCGATCGCAAGCGTCATAAAAGTATCTACTAATAGAATCCTCTAATTGCTGTCGCAGTATAATATCTGCCGATGTTGGTTGCATAGGATGTGAGTCATCACTATTAAAGTAATACATATTTCTAGCCATCTCTCTTTAGCTTCCTACTTATCTTCCAATCACCATTCCATAAAGTACATCTTTATTTGTCTCTAATAATTCCTGGGTTTCATCATCATAATAAGCACCAATACCACTACACTGAATTCCCAAATAATTACTAGTTAAATAAAGTCTCTGTCCCAGAAAACCAGCTATTTGCATAGCAGTTTGATAGTTTAAATAATCTGACACAAAAAATAAAGTTACAGCGCTATCTTTAGCAATAGCCTGATTAATACATAAGTAACCTGTCTTTTCACTAAAATTACCTGTCTTAACCAGATACGTACCTTTATATAACCCAGGTGTCATTCCCTCTACTCGATGCACGACTGAGTAAATTTCTATTTCCTCATAGTTTTCTGTCGGTATTGACTGTTGAAGTTGTTGCACTACATATAAATAATCTTCTTGAGAAATAAACTCTTTCCGGAAACGTCTAATAGAACGTCTATCCCAAACAACTTGAGAAAATTTCTCTTTGTCGAAGTCAAATTGAGGATATTCTAATTGCTGCTGGCGGCTATTTTGTAGAGTAGTTGCTTGATAGCCATCTTCAATAAATTGATTGGATTCAAAATAATCAGTACCAGAAACAAAAGGAACTTTCAGCCTTAATCGTCTGATTTTTTTATCTTGTACTTCTCCTGACATCGCACAAGCAGTAATAAACTCTTTATTCTCAAATCCCAAATCTGAATTGAGAGCAAGTTTATCAAAGTCGAAAATTAGTTGTATATCTCGGTTGTGGAGAAAAGCTGAAGCTGCGATCGCACCTAAATGGTGTCCGCTATCTAAAAAGCAATATCTTATGCTTCTATTTTGATATTTCCAGCTAGACCTATAATAAACACAACTAATTAAAAAGATGAATCCGTTGATACATTTACCCGGTATAATATAATTCTCTAACCCATCATCGATTAATTCATAGATGAGAGTTAGACAATTATTCTCAACTTCTAGATGGTATATACCATCTATCATTCCCTCAATCCCACGAACCTGTACGTAAACTTCTGTAGGATACAGAGCGCCTGCTGATGGATTCACTCGCAGTTTATAAGGGCCATCTTTATATACTTTTTCTAGTGTTATTGCACTGGTTAACGAGATAAAAGAATGAACAGGATTATTGAGATTTAATTTTACTCTCCGATAAAACTTTGGATAAACTTTAAATGCAGATGGCTGTGTTGAGGCATCTACATAATTTGGATCGATTTGTACCGATAAGTAAGAATGCTTGGTAGCTTCATGATAAGCTTTACCCGATATCTGACTTGATGGCATTTTTAAGTATCCTTAAAACTTCTACATTACTGGCAAAATCTATAGCTTTATAGTCGTCTAAGTTTTTCAAATATAAGTTAGGATGATGTTGTAAAAGTAACTTGACGACTTCTGTTTTTCCGGCTGATGCTGCATACATTAAAACGGTTGCACCGTTATCATTTTGGTTATCAATATTAATGTTGACAGCCAAAAGTAAATTAATTAACTCGTAGTGATTACCAAAGCAAGCAAACCACAAAGCATTGTTGCGATCGCTATTTCGAGCGTTGATATCCGCACCTGCATCAATTAGTTCTTTGACGACTGCATACACTCCCTCTCTTGTGGCTTTCATCAAAGCTGTATCGCCATTTTCCCCTAGCTGATTTAAATCCCCAGGGTTATAGCCTTTTGCTATTAGCCATTGAGTTGTTGCTTCACTCAAATCTTGTCTGTTTAATTGACTCATAATTATTCTTTCAACGTCACACAATTAAGTATTTTTCAAGCATAAAATTGCTTGGAAAACTTAATGGTGGGCATTACCCACCATTATTTTAAAATCTTATACGAGTAGCTAAAGTCCAGTTGTTTGCCAAAGCAACTTTGCTAGGTATTCAAAAGTTTCGTAAAACAAAAAAATCTTTCCCCACTACCTACTCTCTGCCCTCACCCAGGAATTTGATTTTGGTTTGCTTTAGTACTAAGTTAACTAGCAACAATTTAGCTTAGTTATATATTATCACTCTGATAAGTTTGAATTATGAATCATTTATAAAGATCCCTAGATATATCTATAAAAAATATTTAAAAACAATTAAAATGCAGTATTTTTTACAATCTGATTTCATTATCTAGACTAATAGTAAATAGATTTTTGCGTAAGTTCCCCTAGTTTTAACAATGGTCTAAAGCACATTGTTTTGCTAAAATTTGATGCCACATTTACATTGAATATTGTGTTTAATAAATCTGAATTATGATGTTGAGATTTACTTTCTACATCTGAGACTTATTAAGAAATTTAAAACATTTTCTTTTTTCAAGCCAAATTTGCTAGCTTGTTTAAGTATAAATAAGTAAAAAACAGACGAAACATGGAAATTAGCGCTCGTAATTCTCTCAAAGGTATTGTAAAAAAAGTTGTGCCTGGTACAGTTAACACTGAGATAATTTTAGAAATTGCACCAGGAGTAGAGTTAGTGTCAATAATCACAAAATCATCAGCAGAAAAGCTGGGACTTACAGAAGGCAAGGAGGCTTATGCCGTGATTAAATCATCAGATGTGATAGTTGCTGTTGAGTAAAAATAGGCAAGTTGCCTTTTATTGCAAGCGGCTCTATCACTAATATCGAATTGCATTTATATCTCTCAATTTAATGACCTCACTCCTTGAATTAATTAATACAGGAGTGAGGTAAATTTAATTCGTAATGACGCTCTCTACGAGACACTGCGCTAACGCGGACTCGCTACCGCTACGCTAACGTAATTCGTAATTGCTATGTATGGTCTTAATTACGAAGTCAAAAACTTTTGTTAAAAAAGATATTATTTATTGTATATTTTAATTAGTTTAATTATCAGTAATGCGGACATAAACAGCTTGGATGCTTTTTGTGTCTAGTGCTAAAGATGTGTTTTCTATTTTAATAAGGAATGATGGAAAGTTTTGTTCTAAAGTAATAATTGTTCCTGGAGTTATCCCTATTGATATCAGTCTGTTTAAGATGTTTTCATCCTGACTTTTACAGAAGGTGACGATTCCTCGCTCTCCTGTTCTCAATAATTCTAATGAACAGCCAGTTACACTAAAGGGGGTAAACATTTGAATTATAAATTAAGAATTTTGAAGGAAAGAAGGAAGTATATTTTCATCCTTCATCCTTCATTTTTCTTTGGTCGCTAAAGGCAGAAACCAAAGTAATACTTTATACGAGATACGCTTCTTGATGTGTTTTGATTGTGCAATTAGAACGAGGATAAGTTACACAAAGTAGAGCGTATCCTTTAGAAACCTGATCATCATCTAAAAAGTTTTGATCGTCTTGATTAACTTCACCTTCGACAACTTTACCAACACAGCTAGAGCAGGAACCTGCATGACATGAAAAGGGCAACTCAATACCATTCTCTTCTGCTGCTTCCAAGATTGTCGTCTCTTCGTCAACTTCAATTGTGGTGTCGATGTCTTCTTTTTTGTTGATTAATCTAACTTGGTAGGAAGCCATTTTCCGATTCTCCTCAAACGTTATACAGTTGGTTTAATTTCCGAAGTTTTTGAGCAACCTATCCTACTTTTTGCTTCCCTCTTTCTTACGGAGATGCAAAGTTTAGTCAGCTTCTCTATAGAGGTAAGGGATGCAATGCGAACGAGAAGCTACCTCAAGGCAAGGCGATAAGCCTGCGGCATGGCAACTCTTAGAGACGCTCCGCGATCGCCTACCGCATCTATGGAAAGCCTCTACAATCAAACTTGGCACTAACGGAATGATGTTAGCTGCAAGGTACACCAGTAGGCGTGCCGTCGTCTGTTTTGAAGGACTTTCCACAACCGCAGGTATCAGTTGCATTGGGGTTGATGAATTTAAAACCGCTTTCCATCACTCCCTCAACGAAGTCAACGATAACTCCGTCTAATAACGGCGCACTTTTGGCATCAACGTAAACTACGACTTTGCCTTGGTGACTCACCAAATCATCTGGTTGGGGTTTGCTGGTGATATCGATCGCATATTCATAGCCACTGCAACCACCATCTTTTACCGAGATGCGGACACCTTTAGTTGCGCCATCAGCGTCGGGTGCTGAACCTTTGAGGAATGCTCGCAGATGGAATTCTGCTTTTTCTGATAAGATAACGGCCATGAAGTCTCCTGATTTGTAGCGATTAGTTGTTCTGATTTCAGGTGTAGGTTGTCATTTGTCAGTTGTCCTTTGTCCTTTGTTATTCACTAATGACCAATGACCAATGACTAATGACAAATTAAGTATTTTGTGCAATACCTGTGGCTGTGGGTTCCATTGAATTGGATTGTGCGTGTCTCCAAGGCGCACTATTACCGCATACAGGACAAGAGCGATCGCGATGAGAACGGCGTTTAGCAAATTCCATCCGATTTAGGTCGATTGTCAGCAATTGCGATAATAGAGGCTGACTAAACCCGGTTATCAGTTTGATAGCTTCCAGTGCTGTTAAACAAGCTAGGGTTCCAGAAACAGCGCCTAGAACTGAAAAGCCGCGCTGATCCCACTCAGGCTTTTCTGGAAACAGACAAGATAAGCAAGGAGTCACACCAGGAATAATCGTTGTCAGGTAAGCCTCCATCCCATTCATTGCAGCTTCCACCATTGGCTTACGCGATCGCACACAGGCTTCATTTAACAAATTGCGCTCTGTAAAGTTGTGGGCGCAATCAAGAGCCATATCAGCCGACTGCACTAACGAATCTACATTTTCCGGGGTGATGTAATCATGAACAATTTCCACTTGGACATCAGGATTAATCGCATCCAGAGTTTCTTTAGCTTTGAATACCCTTGGCTTACCTACCCAATCATCAGTCATAAGAACCTGACGATTCATATCATCTAGCCGCAAGTCACCACCCCGGACTAGGATTAGCCGCCCAACGCCCGCTACTGCTAAGTAAAGCGCCGCCGTACCGCCTAATCCCCCCACACCTGTAACCAAAACTGTCGCTGACTTCAGGCGTTTCTGTGCTGTTTCGCCAAAATTCGGAAGCATCATTTGGCGACGATAGCGTTCTAATTCGGTAGGCGTTAGGTTAACCAATTTATACCTCCTAATCAGAAGTGATTTCTGTCAGTGTGACTACATTTTTAGGCTTGTCGTTAAACACTTTGAACAGCTTTTGTTCATAAGCTGTCGATTCGGTAAATAACTGATAAGCTTTTTGCAAAGCCAAAGAATATTGATTTAATTTCTCTTCTTGACTCAAGTCAGGAGAATTATCATCAATTTCCTGCATGTGTTGAGAAAACTTTTTCAGAATATGTAGACGATGCACATTCACAACTTCTAAGTCGTAGGACATATTAAAGAATTGAAAAAATTCTTCTGCATCTACGAGCTTCTTGAATTCATCAATAGTTCCAGTCATTTAGCATTCTCCAATTGTTTCAGATGTTGCTTAAGTTCATCTAACTGGCGATAGATTTCATAAGTTGCGGCGGCAACATCCATAAGTTGTTTGTAATCTGTTGGCAGACCTTCAGCTAAATCATGCAGATCCATCTTCATTTGACCTGCTTTGCTGTTCAGCCGTCTGATTTTTGCTTGTATTTCCTCAATTGTCATTTGTCCTTTGTCCCTCGTCTGTTGTCATTAGTCATGTGTCTTTTACTAATGACCAATGACCAATGACCAATGACTAATTAAATTTTGCCAACTTCAGGAAAGCGCTTCGCCAAATCAAGACCTTTTTTGACGTAGTTTTCTCCCTCTTCTGCTAACTTCTCTAGCGAGTCAAAGCCAAAGCGATGAGCATCTCGCAGGGTTTTCACGGTTAGCAAAAGACGACCAGAAAAAACTAGCGCCCAGCCAAATCCTTCATGACTCAAATCAACTACAACCTGGGATATCAAACCTGTTTCTTGTTCAATACCAGCAGCTACAGCCCGAAAAAATGCCATAATCCGGGCTTGAGTTACTGCATCAACTTCGCCCTCAACGGAGATTTCCCGTTTCTTTTGTTTGGTGACAATAAAGGGTTTGAGAATCAACTCATCCGACCAAGTACGATAAACTCCATAGCTGTCTTGACCACGGATTTGTTTGATTAATACCTTCAGAAAAGGCGAGTTCAAGACTTCAGTTGTAGCGGTCCCGTTAACACTATTATTTGCGGTCATACTGTTGCTTCGTCTTCAATTTCATCAGCAAAGTTTGTAGTTTTTGGCTGTAAAGCTTTACGCAACCAAGGTGGAGGATTACCTTTGAGGGTTTTCACTAGCTTATTTAGCACTTCACTAATTTCTTCTTCTTCCGATCGCGCCTTCACTGGGGTGACACCTTTCTTGATTAACCGAGCGGCGGCACTACCACCAATTGCTGTTACATAAACAATCGTACAGTCGCCTATTGCCTGAAGTTTTGGGTTGATTTTGTCTTCATTCCCATCTTCCTTGAGTTCGCCTTCAAAATTGAGGGTTTCTACGAAGTGATATCCCTCATCGGAAATTTCGTAAACATCAATCATTTTTGCCCATCCGAAGTGAGCATTAATATGAACTCGGTCGCTCGTCGTGAAGGCTATTTTCATTGTAATTCTCCTCTCTAAAGTTTTGAATTTTGAATTGGAAAGAAGGAATTCAGGAGTCAGGAGTCAGAATTCAGAAGTAATTAGAGTTTGACTGGCAAAACTAAATCTGCATATTTATACCAGTCCTGAATCATTTGTGAAAATTTCTGTTGATTCTTTTCTCTGTGTTCTCTGCGCTTCTGCGGTTCGTTAAAACAGTCATTTTCACAACTTAGATAGAAAGCATTCTGAATTCTGGATTCTGACTCCTGAATTCTTGAAGAAAAATTCAAAACTCAGCGCTCACAATTCCGAATTCTTGGAACTGCTTAACTCTCGCTTCTTCTGCCTCTAAAAACAGGTTGCCGATGCCAAATAAAAGCTCCATCGTGCCTCGATAGCCAACTTTAGTAAATTGACCATTACCTAAGCGGTCATAAATGGGCAATCCTAAACGATAAAGAGGAATCGAGAGGCGTTTTGCGATCGCACCCACATTGGAGTTACCAATCAGCAAATCAGAACCGCCTGCTAGACTCTCAAAGTCTTCTAAGTCGCCGATGGTAATGCTTTTAACTGGGAGTTTTTCTAAGAGGTGCGATCGCGTGGTTGTCACCACTGCATGAATTTGCGCTCCCATCGATTGCAGGAAATGCACAGTTGACCACAACAAATCTGGTTCTAGTGCGAGAGAAACTCGTTTTGCACCGAAGTAAAAATGAGTGTCCAGCATCGCATCTTGCAACTGACGACGTTGGCGGCGGTATTTTTCGGGTACGCTGTTACCGCTCAGAATCGCCAATGCTTGGATAAATTCATCTACTGGTTCTAATCCCGTCAGTTCGCCAAACACTTCGTAAGGTGTGCCAAAGCGTTCTTCCAGAATCTTGGCAGCCCCCCGCATACTTTCACCCAATGCCAGGGTAAAGGCAGAACTACCTACTTCTCGTAGCTGTTTTAAGGTAGTCCCACTGACTGTAACCGCACTATAATTATCCTCTAAATGTCCATCTAGAGAAGCACCAAGGTCAGGTACAAAGATCGGCACTAATCCAAAGGATGTAATTATCTCTTTGATTTCCTGTACATCCCCAGGTGTGAAAGCAGAACCCGCCAAAACCGTGACTTGTTCAGTTCTGAGTCCACCTGCGCGAGGAATTTCCTTAACTATGCTTTCCACAGCAACAGCAAAGCCATCTTGCAACGCACCTTTAAAATCTGGGGTGGGTGCAAAAACGATCGCTAAATCATTCAATTCAGGATGGCGATCGCGGATTTCTTTAAGAAAACCTTCAATGTCATCGCCTCTAGTTTCCGTCAACCCAGTACTACATAAACCAATAATTTCTGGGTTAGCCTTTTCCACCAGAGTCAGAATTGCTTGTTCCACATTCTCTTCGCCACCCAAGATAGTAGTGACTTCCGTCATCGCTGTGGTAGCAAGGGGAATCGCTTCCCGGAAATGCCGCACGAGGACAACTTTGGCGAAAGCAGTACAACCTTGAGAACCGTGGAATAAGGGCATTGTCCCTTTTAATCCCAAAAAGGCTAAAGTTGCGCCCAAAGCTTGACTTTGCTTGAGGGGATTAACTGTCAGTGCTTTGTTAGAAGCGGTAACGATCGCCATTAAACTACCTCCTCATTTGCAAGCTCTTTACTCTGCGTTCTCTGCGCCTCTGCGGTTGAAAAATGATTTTTTTGAACCACAGAGGACGCAGTGTCCACAGAGAGAAAAAGATGAGAATTTGGTGTTGTCACCAACGAATCTAGGAACGTTGCGATCGCCATTTAAACTTCCTCCTCTTCTTCCCAAGGAGCGGGTTTGCGTATTTGTTCCCAAATCGGGCTATACAGAGCTTCGTACAGTTCCCGCGCCATCTCAATCATTCCCACATAACCTGCATAAGGATGGTGGCGTTCTTGGTTGATATCAAGGAAAGGAATCCGAGCTTTCAAAGCTGTGTATTGGTTACGTCCACCAGCAATCAGCATATCTGCGCGAGTGTCTTTAACCAGTTGTAACAATTCTTGAGCGTTGCCTTTCTCCAGCATGATGCCATCGTTGCCAATCAACTTCTTGATTTTGGCTTTATCTTCTTCAGTACTTTTCCGAGTACTGGTAGCAACAACTTCAATGCCTAAGTCTCTAGCAGCCGAAATAATCGACCAACTCTTGACACCACCAGTATACAAAACAACCCGTTTACCTTTGAGTCGAGCGCGATAAGGAGCTAATGCCAAATCTAAAGCAGCCGTTTCTTCTGCAATTAGCTTTTCTGTCCGCTCCTGTAAATCAGCGTCGCCTAATTTAGCGGCGATGTTTCGCAGACAGCGATTCATATCATCGATGCCGTAGAAAGACTCTTCAATGTAAGGGATGTTGTAACGCTCCTCCATCTTTCTCGCCATATTGAGCAGCGCTCGTGAGCAGATCATGACGTTGAGCTTGGCGCGGTGGGCGTAGCGAATTTCATTGTAGCGAGCATCGCCCGTAATTTTAGACAAAATACGGATGCCTAATTTTTCTAGCAGTGGTGTTACTCCCCACATTTCACCGGCGATGTTGTATTCACCGATTAAGTTAATATCATAGGGCGTTGTATGTTCCGGTTCTGCTGTTCCGACAACATATTCTAATAAAGATTCACCGCCAAAACGGTTGCCGAGATTTTTACTGCCAATGAATCCTGGAGCAATAACGGGAACAACAGGAGTACCAATTTTCTCAGCCGCAGCTTTGCAGACAGCATCGATATCATCACCAATTAAGGCTGTAACGCAAGTGGCATAGACAAATATTGCTGCTGGTTGGTAGCGCTCTTTGAGTTCCAGAATCGCTTTGTAGAGTTTCTTTTCGCCACCGAAGATGACATCATTTTCACCCAAGTCAGTCGTAAAGCCCATTTTGTAGAGTTGCGGGCCAGACGACAGACTACCACGACTGCCCCAGGAATTACCAGCACAGGCGATCGGCCCGTGGACTAGATGCGCTGCATCTGCGATCGGCACTAGAGCAATCATTGCACCATCAAAGGCACAGCCCCCTTGAGCCGCGCCAGGTTGTGCCTGTTGAGCGCATGATTTGTTTTTCTTTTCCGCTTGTTTGTGCTGATTATGTTCGCATCCTGTCTCAGTCAGCAGCTCGTTGATTTTGCCTTGGGTGCTTTTCATCTCTCTTCTCTTAATTGTTAATTGTCCTTTGTCATTTGTCATTTGTCCTTTGAATAACTAACAACTAATGACTAATGACCAATGCCCCATGCCCCATGCCCAATAATTAGCAAATGTATTTTGTGACATCCTCTCCACATACATCAGCGAGGTAAGATAGAGCGCGGAAACGCAATCCTACAAATTCGTCATATAAAGGATTGAGTTTACATAGTGGTGGAATATCAATAGACTTCCCAAATAATTTAATTTGTCGCTCAAAGGGACAACAACAAGGAATTGTTTGGCAAATTAGATGAGCGAAGCGATTATTTTTAACCTGAATTTCATCCACCACACGCCGCAACGGATTAAGAAGATTGTTGAACCACCCTCGTTTTTTCTGGTTAGGTGGATGGTAATTAGGATGAGGATGAGTGTGAGTATGTTCGTGAGTGTGATTGATGGTTTCCATTTATAAATTCCTTGGGTAAATGCTATCAAGAAAAAGGGGAGTTGGGGATGGGAATTGGGGATTGGGTATTGGGTTTGGATATTTCCCTATTCCCTATTCCCTATTCCCTACTCCCCTTCTTTACCCTTTAATTAACACGTTGTGTTTCTACGCAATTTCTAACGAATCAAGTCGTAGGAAATATCTGTCTTAGAAGGAATATTGGTGTTGCGATCGATTTCTTCAAACAGGGTGTTTACAGTCCAGTTGAGGAGGTTGATCACACCTTGATAACCAATGGTGGCATAGCGGTGTAGGTGGTGGCGATCCATGATGGGGTAGCCGATTCTCACGAGGGGAATCTTGGTGTCGCGCCACAGGTACTTACCGTATGTGTTACCAACTAAGAAGTCTACTGGTTCGGTGAACAACAGTGAACGCATGTGCCACAAGTCCTTACCAGGCCAAACAGTTGCATGTTGACCGAAGGGGCTAGAAGCAAGCAGTTCTTTCATTTCTGCTTCAAATACTTCGTTGCTGTTGTGAACCAAGATATGCACAGGTTCAGCACCCATTTCTAGCATAAAGCCAACTACGCTGTATACTAAATCTGGTTCGCCGTAGATAGCGAAGCGCTTGCCGTGAATCCATGAGTGGGAGTCAGTCATGGCATCAACTGCACGACCGCGTTCGATTTCCAATTCTTCAGGAATGGGGATACCGCTCAATTCGCTGAGTTTCATCAAGAACTCATCAGTACCCTTAATGCCCCAAGGACGGGAAACTGAGGTTGGTTGCTTCCATTCTTTCTCGATGTACTCGCGGGTTTTGGGGGTAGAGTGTGCTTGCAGTGCGATCGTAGCTTTCGCATTGATTGAATCTGCTGCATCTTCTAGCTTTGTTCCACCTGGGTACATATCGAATTCACCTGTGTTGGGTGAATCCAAGTAGTCGCTGTTGTCGGCTAGAATTGTGTAGTCAAAGCCGAACAAAGAAGCAATCCGCTTGATTTCGCGGTTGTTGCCTACGTAGGTGTCAAAACCTGGGATGAAGTTGATTTTACCATTGCTGGTTTCTTTCTTATGACCTGCGGTCAAGTTAGAAAGAATTCCCTTCATCATGTTGTCGTAACCAGTGATGTGGGAACCGACAAAGCTAGGGGTGTGAGCGTAGGGTACTGGGAAATCTTGAGGAACTGAACCAGCTTGCTTAGAGTTGTTGATGAAGGCTTGTAAGTCATCACCAATTACTTCTGCCATACAGGTGGTGCAGACAGCAATCATCTTAGGCTTGTACAGTTGGTAAGAGTTCGCCAACCCGTCAATCATGTTTTGCAGACCACCAAACACGGCTGCATCTTCAGTCATTGAAGAAGATACACCAGAGAATGGTTCTTTGTAGTGACGGGTTAAGTGGGTGCGGAAGTAAGCAACGCAACCTTGAGAACCTTGAACGAAAGGTAGAGTACCTTCAAAACCAACAGCAGCAAAGATTGCTCCTAGTGGTTGGCAGCCTTTAGCAGGGTTAACGGTTAAAGCTTCACGAGCGAAGTTCTTTTCACGATAATCCCAACCCTTCGTCCACTCTGAAACCCGTTTTACTTCTTCGGGATCGTGACCATTTTCAAACTGCTTTTTGTTTTCAAATAGCTGTTGGTACTCAGGTTGGTGGAATAACTCGACGTGATCTTGAATTTTTTCTGGATTCTGAGGCATTTCTTCTGGACTCCAAGCTTACTGAATTCTTTTACTGATTGAGGCGCGAGTGGGGAGTAGGGAGGTGGGAATATGATTCAAAATTCAAAATGCAAAAATCAAAATAAATTTTTAATCTTTCAATTTTGAATTTTGGATTCCCAACTCCTCCCTGGGGTTTTAGCCCCAGGTTATCCTTACTTATCTCACTCTCCCATTTCCCTAAACGGCAGCCTTAGCCTTAGCTTCAGCCTTCTTAGCCTGAGCTTTTTCATTCCAAGGAGCGCCAATTAATCCCCAGGTTGGGCTGTTGAGTGCTAAGTCCATGTCACGTGCGAAGATGGCAAAGCCGTCATAACCGTGATAAGGACCGGAGTAATCCTTTTTGTGGTTTAATTCTTTTAAATAGCCTAATGTTTGCAGTAAACAGTGTCTGTTCTAAACATTGTTCGCTGGTAACACATTTATTTTTAGGCTAAATATAGGCTAAAAACACAGCGATGCATAATCAGGGTCAAGACAAGTATCAACAAGCTTTTGCA
Source organism: Nostoc sp. C110 (assembly GCF_043099725.1). Lineage (GTDB taxonomy): Bacteria > Cyanobacteriota > Cyanobacteriia > Cyanobacteriales > Nostocaceae > Nostoc > Nostoc muscorum_A. The sequence goes on from NZ_CP171148.1 coordinate 2,939,706, forward strand.
GACTTAGAGCCTGTTTCATCTACCGATGGCAGTTTTCTTGGCTCAAGTCTGCAAGCACAGCAGCAAAAAGAACACATGAGAACGAAAGTACTACTAGAATTAGAAAAAGTTAATCTGCGTTTGAAGTCTGCAAAGGCAAAGGTGACAATCAGAGAATCGAATGGAAGTCTGCAATTACGGGCGACGTTACCAATTAAACCGGGAGACAAAGATAGCAATGGTACTGGCAGAAAGCAATACAATATCAGTTTAAATATTCCCTCTAATTTGGATGGACTCAAAACGGCTGAGGAAGAAGCCTATGAATTAGGGAAGTTAATCGCTCGTAAAACGTTTGAATGGAATGATAAATATTTAGGTAATGAGGCAATTAAAAAAGAATTTAAGACTATAGAAGAATTACTTGAACAATTTGAGAATGAGTATTTTAAAACTCATAAACGAACTACTAAAAGCGAACATACTTTTTTTTATTACTTTTCCCGAACCAAGAGATTTACGAATCCTAAAGATTTGGCAACTGCTGGAAATCTAATAAGTTCAATTGAACAAATCGATAAGGAATGGGCTAAGTATAATGCAGCTAGAGCGATCGCAGCATTTTGCATGACATTTAAAATCGACATCGATTTATCTAAATATTCCAAAATGCCGGAGAATAATTCTCGAAATATACCGACAGATGCAGAAATATCTGAGGGAATTATCAAGTTTGAAGATTATCAAAATAACAGAGGCAATCAAGTTAATCAAAATCTTCAAGATAGTTGGCAACTTTGGCGGTGGACTTATGGAATGTTAGCAGTTTTTGGTTTACGTCCACGGGAACTTTTTATTAATCCCGATATTGATTGGTGGTTGAGTCAAGAGAATATAGACTTGACATGGAAAGTTCATAAGGATTCTAAGACTGGTGAGAGACAAGCATTACCATTACATCGGCAATGGATTGACGACTTTGATTTGAGAAATCTGAAATATTTAGAGATGTTGAAGAGTGCGATCGCTAAAAAAGATAACACTAATCATGCCGAGATAACAGCGTTAACACAACGAGTTAGTTGGTGGTTTCGCAAGATAGGATTGGATTTTAAACCTTATGATTTACGTCACGCTTGGGCAATTCGGGCGCATATTTTGGGGATACCCATTAAAGCGGCGGCGGATAATTTAGGGCATAGTGTGCAGGTTCACACGCAAACTTATCAGCGTTGGTTTTCGCTAGATATGCGGAAGTTGGCAATTAATCAAGCTTTGAGCAAGAGGAATGAAGTTGAGTTGATTAGGGAGGAGAATGCTAAGTTGAGAATGGAGAATGACAAGTTGAGGTTGGAGATTGAAAAGTTGAAAATGGAAATGGTTTATAAACAAAGTTAAACTTGCCCAAATACTGATAATATAATAAACTTGGAGGTCAGTTATGGAAAGCATTAAGATTAGAACATATATTGGTGATGATGGAATTCTGCAAATTCAGCTTCCGCCGGAAATTACCAACCAAGAATTAGATGTAGTGATTGTCTTTCAACCTGTTATACAAAAATCCACACAGTCTCCAACCAAAACACCGGAAGAACTGGATACTCTCGTAGGTTTGTTGAAGAAGTAATAGGCAGTTGGGAAGGCGAGCCGCTTGAACGTCAAGAACAGCTTCCCTTTGAGGAACGGGAGGAGATTCAATGGCCTACCTCCTAGATACAAATGCATGTATCCAAATTTTGAATTCACCAAATTCACCTGTAGCCCAAAAAACTTTATTAATTCCTTCTAGGAACTCGATATTCGCTGCGTCCTTCGGCTTTTTCTTCGATCGCACGATATTCATCCAAGCTGTAGCGGCGCGAGATGGTAGAAATCATAGTTCGTAAGCGATCGCTAATGGTTGGGAATTAATAAATCTATTATAAAGATATAGAAAGCCTGTTTGCGATCGCTACCTGCAAACAGACTTAACTTTTTCTAGCTTTCTAATTTAAGCTTGCTCCCAAAGCTCACGGATACGGTCAGGAAGCCAGCCAGCAATTTCCTGAATCCGCTCTTGGGAAAGTTCGTCTTTGGTAGCAGAAAATACCGCTTTAACTGCCTGTTCTGCGTCAACTGTTCCTGGAATCCCTCCTTCATTAGCAACCCGCCGCAGAAATAGATTGGAATCAATTCCAATGGGAGCCGGGCCTCTTAAAGGTTGACGGATTCGACTTAAAAATCTCACAATCGGATTGGTGTCTTTCCAGAGTTCAGCCACTTCAAACTGGAGTGCTTTTTCATCTGTAGGCACTGCCTCTGTATGCAATTCTGACTCAACGCGATCGCTTGCTTCTGTGGTCATTAAGTCGCGCATGACGCGAAACACAACTTCGGTAAAGTCTCTTGCATCATACAAATCTGCAAATCCGCTTTTAACCATAACCTTTTCAAGAAAGGAGTGATGTTCATCAGCGATCGCAGTTCGAGTATCTTCGATCTCTGTTGGGTCAACTTCTGGAATATTTTTTCTAAAACTTTGATCTGGCATTGTTTTTCTTGTGGTTATTAATTTTGAGTTTTTATGCTTACCTTATAAAGGTCGCACAAATCAAAAACCCTTGGAATCTTCCAGAAGTTTGAGATGACATCTATTCAAAAGTTAGAAATTTTTCTAATCTGCATTTAGATACGTAGCACTGTTATCTCTCTACAAGGGTTCTGGATAACGCATATTTAATTTAACCCGATGCTTATTAAGTAGAGCAATACTCGTAGACATCGCCCATTGGTGTCAAAAAACGTCAGAATAAATGAGTTGGTATAAAAGCAGGCGAAACAAATATGGTAGAAACAACAAACATCAAAATTAATACTGCAAAAGTCAAAGTACCTAACAATGACTTAGAAATTGATGCTTACTTGGCTCAACCAGCAGAAAATGGAACTTTTGGAGCGGTTATAGTTTTTCCAGAAATTTTTGGAATCAATAGCAATATTCGAGATATCACTGAATTAATCGCTAAACAAGGTTATGTAGCAATAGCCCCGGCGATGTATCAACGTATTGCTCCCGGTTTTGAAGCTGATTTTAGCGCTGAAGATGTTGGTTTTAGTCCAGAAAGCTATAGGCTGGGGTTGGAATACTATCAACAAGTAAAGTATCAAGATATCTTAAGTGATATTCAAGCTACCATTACTTACCTTAAAACTTTACCCAATGTCAAAGATGATGCGATCGGTGTCATTGGTTTCTGTTTTGGCGGTCATGTTGCTTACATCGCTGCGACTTTCCCTGATATCAAAGCAACAGCTTCGTTTTACGGTGCTGGGATTACCACGTCTAGTTATGGCGAAGAGACTCCAACTATTAATCGCATCTCGGAAATTCAAGGTACTATTTATGCCTTTTTTGGCACAAGAGATACATTAATTTCCCAGGAGGAAACCGAGCAAATTGAGGCAGAATTAAAGAAATATCAAATCAATCATCGTGTATTTCGATACGATGCCGGACATGGATTCTTTGCCGGATTTTTCAAAGATAAGTACCCATTTATGGAACAACACCCAAGTTACAATCCTGAAGCTGCTCCTGATGCTTGGCAACATGTTCTAGAACTGTTTCAAAATCACTTGTAAAACTAAATGATGTAGTCCTACATTGTTGACAGTCTATTGAGAAAGTAAATATTAAGTAGAGTTTGTTACGTCTATGCAAGGATTTGAGAGTTTGAGAAAGTCATGATTAGCCGTAACACACTAAATATGTTGGTGCGTTAAGCATTGCTATAACGCACCCTACAGTTTAAGGTTTACTACAAAATAAAATTACAAGACTGCAATACTGTTGTCTTTAACCTTTTGAGTTTTTAAGCAGGAATTGACAACCACATAAAAATGGGTTTGGACTGTCTGTGCGATCGTCCGCCAGCACTTCAATAGTCAGCTTGCTGTTGTAAATCAATTCGTCATAATCCATCAATGCATCCCACTTAATTTTGCCAGTGGGAAAACCTAGCTGTGAACTACCATCAGCTATTAACTCTTGCCATTTTTGAATCTCTGGATCTTGCGATTTGCAGTAATCGAGAATGGCAATCAATGCACCAGGTTTAGTAACTCGTAGGATTTCTTTAAGAGCAAGAACTGGATCTTCAACGACACAGAGGGTAAATCCCGATGCTGCTGCATCAAAGCTATTATCAGGAAAATCAAGATTGCAGAGATCCGATACCTTGAAGGTGATGTCTGCGGATACGCGTTTTTTACGTGCTTCATCCATCATCTTCTCAGAAAAATCAATACCCACAACATTTACCCCTTCTGGATAAGCTGAAAGATTAAGACCTGTTCCTACCGCAGCATCTAGCACGGTTTGTCCTGGCTGAAGCTGCAAAGAAGCAATTAAGGGTTCACGTTCAATGTGCCAATAACGCTTCATAATTGCGTCATAATCTACCGCCCCGCGATCGTAGGTTTCAATTACCTGATTTATCTGCATAGGTTCCTTAATAAATAGAACTACTGACTTCAACCATCTATCTGATGTATCATAATATTTATAAAGCTTGACTAGCGTAATTGTCACTAAGTAACTTGGTAATTCCAAATTAGTGTTAAACCACTTCATTAACCTTTAGCTGGAAAGGAATCTGAATGATAAAATCGGTTCCTTTTCCAGGAGTTGAGAAACACTCTAGTTTGCCGCCATGTTTTTCTGTGATGATTTGGTAGCTGATGGACATACCCATTCCAGTTCCTTTGCCAATGGGTTTGGTAGTGAAAAAAGGATCGAATATTCGTTGCTGAAATTCTTTAGATATACCGACTCCGTTATCAGCGATCGCTATTTCTAACCACGTTGAATTAATTACAGATGTGCGAATCTGAATTCGACTAGGATTTTCCTCAATTTCCTGATAGGTACGCTTAATATTATTTTCTTCTAACGCATCAATCGCATTTACTAAAATATTCATAAATACCTGGTTGAGTTGTCCGGCATAGCATTCTACTAAAGGTATAGTGCCGTAGTCTTTAATCACCTCAATTTCAGGTTGTTCTGGTTTAGCTTTGAGGCGGTGCTGCAAAATCATCAAGGTACTGTCGATGCCTTCATGAATATCAACACTTTTGAATTCCGCTTCGTCGATGCGGGAGAAGTTTCGCAGCGACAGTACAATTTGGCGAATGCGATCGGTGCCTACTTTCATGGAAGACAACATTTTTGGTAAGTCTTCCTGCAAAAACTCTAGTTCGATGTCTTCGGCAACGGTTTGAATTTCAGCCGCAGGGTTGGGATCGTGCTGCTGATACAATTGCACAAACGCTAATAAATCTTGAGTATATTCCTGCACATAGATGAGGTTGCCATGAATAAAGTTGACTGGATTATTAATTTCGTGTGCCACTCCAGCAACTAGTTGTCCCAGACTAGACATTTTTTCACTTTGAATAACTTGAGATTGAGTGCGCTGCAATTCCTCTAAGGCATTTTTGAGTTCAGTAGTACGTTCTTCTACCCGATCTTCTAGTTTTTCTTTACTTTTCTCTAAAGCAGTAAACGATTCATATAATTGCCCTGCCATGTAGTTGAACGAGTTAGACAGGGTATTAAGTTCTTGAATAACGCCAGTTTCTACTGTCTGAGCTAAATTGCCCGATGCCATTGCCTCACTTGCCAAATTTAGGCGCAGAATCGGTCGTACAATCCAATGGGAGGTAAATACGCCCATCACAGAGGCAACGACTAATGCACCAAAACAAAGTGCGATCGTGATGCCCGTATTGGCGTTAATTTGTGCCATAAATGTGTTTTCTGGCACGCTCACTACCATCAGCCAATTCAAGCCGTACTTGTCACGCCAAGGTGCAACATCGACAAAATACCGTTTTCCTTGTATCTCAAGTTGAAAATCTGTGTCTTGGGTGATAGATGCAAACCCAGAGGTATGGAGGTGTTTGGCAATGTTTTGTATGATTGGGTCAGAACTGTCGATCGCTCGTAATCGCCGGATATCTTGATTGACGAGGACAAAAGGCTTTTCTGTACCAGAACTGGCAATTAATGTGCCATCCCGTTCTAAAAGGAATACCTGCCCAGACTTACTAATATCCAAATTGCGTAAAAAATCGCTGAGTTTTAACAAATGGATATCGCAGGCAATCATGCCTAGTAAGCGATTTTGCGAATCATAAATGGGACGACTGGCAGAAGCAGCTATGTAAGGGCCAGTAGGATAATTTCCAGTTACAATCTTTGCCCAAATAGGTTTACCAGCAGCGATGGGTTGAGTATACCAAGATTCCTTGAAATTGTTCCAATCCCACCGAGCATTAACCTGAGTTCGATTACCTTGATTATCTGTGGCATAAGTGGAAGTATTATTGGGAGGCTTGGCAGTCCAATCATCAATGGTGATCGTCTTGCCGTCATAACGAGCGGCTCCAAGACCCTCACCTGTCGTTAGCCCGATACCAATATAAGTCAGGTCAGAGGCGTGCATCTGATCCCAGAAATACTTGCCAAGGGTTTGGCGATGCTTAAGGCGGGCTTCGCCTACGCGCACGTCTAATATTCCCCTGCGGATGGCATCTGCATTGATCTGATTAAGGGTTTGTGGAATGGCAAGATAAGACTTCAAATGTTCATCCACTACCTCACTTGTGCGATCTATCAACTGTTCTGCTAGGTCGTTAACTGCCCTTTGTCCATTTTTAAACGACAAATAACCCACTAAACTGACCGCTCCAAAAATTTGGATCAGGAAGGGAACAACAAGAACAATCTGTAAGGGGAACGCTTTACCTTTGCGGGGATAGGGAATCTTCATTGCTGGAAGCTGGAGGTTGTGCTAATTTGATTTGCTTCTATAATTCCCAAGATGCCCACATACTCACCTTTGTTTAGTTTTTTTAGTCTAGTTACCGGGTTAAGCCTAGCTTTACCCAGATAGGACATGACACGCTGATTAATTCATAAGGATATAGAGGTTCAGTACATTTAGCGTAATTGTGAATGCGATCGCTTAGTAGCACTGCTACGTCTCTTTTTCAAAGAGCGATGTCTACGACAAACTGCTTCTCTACATTCGCGCAGCGTGTCGCAGACAGAGGCTTTGCGTAGCTTGCTTCGACCTAAGAGTATGCATCTACGCAATTATTTAAACTAGACCAAATTTTGAGTAATAGCACACATACTAACTTGTTGCTGCTGTCTTTCCATTCTTGCTCTCCACACTGGCAACAAATGACGGTTGCTCATTACTAGGAGTTAGCGACTCGCCTCGCAATCCCTTACGACGCTGGCTTTTAGGGACTCCTCCCGCCATACCGTATTCCACACTGCTTTTGCCATACCGAGTCCCAACTGCCATTAACATGTGTTCTGTCATATCTCCCAACTTGTCTTCTGTTTCCAGCATTTCACGATACAATTTATCCAAGCTGGAAAGGGCACTGTTATATGCATTTTCTCTAGTTCGCATCATTTCGATCAGAGTTGAGAAGGCAGGTAAAGTGAGTCCATTGCCTAAATCTAAACTTGGATCAATTGAGTTTATGCTAGCTGCACGACGCACTGCTCTTTCTAATACTGCGGAAGTTCTTTTTCTCCTAGCCATGATCTACACCTTGTAATACAGTACGGTTAATATTCTTTACCTTAAAGAACTTACGTATTAATCAGCCTGAGAGAATTCTGGCAAATCTGCAATAGCTTTTGTTACATAGGGATAATTACAGCAGATTGCGCGAACTACTTAAATGAGAAAGCAAACTGGAGTTTGAATAAGTAAAAGCTGCTTTTGCTTGCGGAAAACACCAAAATGAGAAAGCAAACTGGGGTTTGAATAAGTAAAAGCTGCTTTTGCTTGCGGAAAACACCAAAATGAGAAAGCAAACTGGGGTTTGAATAAGTAAAAGCTGCTTTTGCTTGCGGAAAACACCAAAATGAGAAAGCAAACTGGGGTTTGAGTAAGTAAAAGCTGCTTTTGCTAACTAAATTTGACTTTATTTATATTTTTGGGCTGCAATGGCTAGTTTTGATCGTTGTGATGGTAGTGCGATCGCAAAACATACTGCTTAAAGGGAGCAATCCCAACAACTGCTAGAAATTGCTAAAACATGACTAAAGCTCGGTTTTAGGTGAACCGAGCAATATAATTTGGCGCATCTTTATACAGAATTGGTATAAGATGCAATGCTTTCCTAACAATGAGAGCAAAAAACTTTTAAAACATCATCTTCAACAAGCACAATTACTTTGTAACAAGGCAAATGAATTTTACTTGCGAGTTAAATTAAGCAGTTCTTTGGGAGAAGCAAGTAAATCAATAGCCACGAAATAAATTTGACCTTGAGGATCAAGTAAAAATCGCCAAGCAATGTTCATCCCAACATTACCTCCAAACCAAGGAGTTTCGACTGTACCAGTAACTTTATGCTGTGTGTAACCATCTTCGATAGTTTCCGAAACGCCTTTGGTTGGCTTCATCACTAACCCTTGTCCCTCATCTCGTAGATAAGAAGTGATAGCTTCTCGGCCAACAATTGGTTTTTGGAAGGGTGGTTGCAGTGCCCCGTTGTTAGCAAATAAAGCAACAGCAGCTTCAAAGTTATCTGCATTCATAGCTTCAATGTATTTCAGCACTGTTGGTTCTGTAACTCCCTCAATAGTAAATTGGGGACTTAAGGATGTGCGTGGGAACTTAAAGTTTATGACTTCTGCCTGTTTTTTATCAGCCAGAGACGGATCAAACCCCATATTTACTACAGTATTGCGTAGTACTGTAATTTGCTGACTCTGATCAATTTTCTGAACAGCTTCTAGCACTGCTTTAACTTGAGTTGACATTTGATAGCCAACTGGCATCGGAGCGACAATACCCTCTTTCATCCACTCTCCTAACTGCCACCAAAATCCTAGCTTGGCGTTGACACCAAAATATGCATAAGAACGGCTGATAGGAGTGTCAGCATTACTCGCTAAATCTCTCATTAATTGCGTTTGTTCTTCATGAGACATCTGCTTAATTTCGTTGAATATACCTTCCATTAATTGGAGATTTGCTTTTCCGGGAGCAGCTGGAGTAATTGTACGACCTAGTTCAGCGTAGGCATACCAGAGAAATGCCAACTGATCATCAATGTTGAGTTCAGCAAACATTGCTGTAGTGGCTGGAACAGCATCTGCCACTTGAGTGCTAGAGAAAATGTTGCGTGCAGACTCGATAGTATAATTCATGCTTGTTACCTTAAAGATTTACCTGTTGAATAGTTACTTTCGGCTACATTTTGTAACTTGGAAGATAAATCTAGGGCTTTTTTTTGAATGACACAATTATCCCTAGATATCTAAATCCAAATTATTATGATTCACTACTCTTGCATCATAGCTGGTAAACGTTAACAAAAGACTAAGATTTATCTAATGAATATCATTGAATTAAATGTATATACTATTATTTTTTAAATTTATAGGTTTATATTTTTTTTGAGGAAAGTATCTCCCTCTAAAGTAAGATATTAATGATTTAAGATTGCTATAGCATCTATAGCAATCCTAAATCATTGGCGAAAATCCCTCTTTATTTTCTCTGCGTTCTACGCAAATAATTATGGCTACGCTCCCGTGAGGGATACAAAAATCAAAGCGGATTGCTATATCTGGAATGTATTAAATAATTTATTATGCCTAAAATAATTAAATGAGCCGGGTAGAACAGATAAAACCATCTAGCTCGTGGGCCTTGTTTACCATTGAATTGAAAAACAATGAATCCTGCAAGAATTGCCCAATGTTGAAATATATTACCTATAAATAGAGTTACTAAAATAAAGTTAAAAATGCACCAGCAGAGCAACCATACCCTAGGCTTGAGTTTGTCAGTTAGAGACATCAAGAAAATTACTCCAATCCCATAAGCTCCATATTCAACACCCAAACTCTCGGCAACTACTGCACTCAATCCAGTAATTATTAATTGCTGCCATAATTGTGAATAATGCCTTACTAAGCGTAACATCACAAGTCCAAGAACAAGCGTGTAGAGAATATTAAGTGATAAACTCTGGAAAACAACACTATAGATAGGCTGAGATATAATTGCTGTAATTAATAGTCTGCTCCCATAGCGGTATACATTTTGGGTATGTTTTTCACCTTTAGCCAAAAGCCATGCAAACAGGGGAAAACTCAATCGTCCAATAAAGTGCAAAATTCTGAACTCAGGCATTAGCAAATAGCACACATGATCCATAACCATGAATACTGCGGCTAAGATTTTAATGCTAAAAGCTGAAACTTTAATCACAACGTTACAGTTACCTTGGATTCCTTGATATAAAATCCCTAAAATCTTATGAATTTAATATAATAGTTATTCAAAATCCTAGCAATTTGATAACATTAACAAAAAGAGCAATGTCTACAATGGGCTATTCCACATTGCTCTCTTTAGCAGGAAATGCAGAAACCCTATGGCAAAGCGTAAAAAAAGCAATCTTCAGTGGATAAAAGAAACGCTTGAATTAAAACCTGACCATCGTTGGGAATCTCCATCAGGTTACAAAATATTTGTAGCAGATAGAGGCGCTGTTCGCTTCAATGTTCCCCAGGATTGGATTCTTGAGCCACAAGACAAATCTTTCAAATTCCTAGATAAAAAACCGCCTAACGATGATTGCTGTCTAGAAGTATCTTTCAATCGTCTGCCACCCAATGACTGGAGCCAGTTTCCCCTAAAATCTACATTAAAAAAAGTCCTGGAAGACGACAGTCGCAACGTCATTGCTAGGGGAGAAATTGTTACCATCAAGCGCCAAACTGCCAGAATTGTCTGGACAGAGATGAAGTTTATTGATGTTCAAGAAGAACCACGGGAAGCTTTTTCGCGGACTTGCATTGGTTTGGGGTCGAATGTTCAATGCTTAATTACATTCGATTATTGGGCAGATCAAGCAGAACAATTAATACCCGTTTGGGATGAAGCGATGCGTAGTCTCACACTAGGGTTGTATATCCGTGACCCAATGACTGGTCTAGCTTTCCCAGACTGAGTTACAAGAATAAATCGTAAGCATCTATTAAATTGAGGCGTAGGCGTAACCCAGCACAGACATTGTATTGGAGGTAACTTGTAGGGCGGGCATCTTGCCTGCCCCAAAAAACAAGGGACGGGTAAGATAGACTTCATTTGTAATTCAAATCTTAAAACCCTAACATTAGAGATTACTTAAGTCATAATTCAATAATTACTTTTATTGCTAGTTCATAGCTGTTTTAACTCATATCCTTATAAACATCAGACATCAAGCAGATTAAAGTTTATTGAACTTTAATGATGTAGTTTACCAAAGGATATTTAGTAATGAATACCTGTGCTACATTTGGAGCGGGATAGTAACAAAGTTACAAAGCTATAGTTTAGGTTCTATAAGCCTAACTGGTGCGCCAACTTCTGTTATAAGCGTATGCCGCAGAGTGCTTTAAACTATACCATCGTTTGATTAGCTCAGTTGGTAGAGCGATCGACTCATAATCGAAAGGTCACAGGTTCGATTCCTGTATCAAACTCCAGGAAGTTAGCTCACTGGTAGAGCAATCGACTCATAATCGATGTGTTGTAGGTTCGATTCCTATACTTTCACCCAGAACCCTGTCCGGGTTAAAAGACAATACCCTTCCAAGGTAGCCAATATGGTACGAATCTCAACAGATTCGAGACCCCTCATTTTCTCAACTCTGCGGTGCAAGTGTTCTGCTATCGGTCATTATTCGTAAGGATGATGTTCGGTAGCCACAGTCAAGGAGCAAGCGCAACTGCATTTCTCCCTAACTTGAGTATGTCCCTTCATTTTCCACATCTAGTTTTTCTTTGAGATTCTAGATTGGCAACCGAACGGCATATTTGAGCGCAGTTCTCTTTTTGTCGATTGCCTTGAGCAGTCGAAGAAAAGCAACAGCAATCTTAATCCAGCTTTGGAGAAGCTTTTGCCCACACCTGAACTGTAAACACTTGCACTTGCAGAGTTAAAAAATATTTTGCATTATGTACAGCAAAAATTTAACCACTACCCCATTAGCGGCTGAAAGTAATCTAGAAAAGTCGCAAACTGATAATCTAGCACTTTTGCGATGGCTACGCCCGCCGCAGGCATCGCACGGTTTAGCTGAATATAATACTGCTGAAGAAATAGCCTTGGCGATGGGGATAAGCCTGGAAAAACTGCACTCTCTAACAACTAGTACATCCCTAACTAGACATTACCTACCTTTCAAAATCTCCAAAAAGACAGGTGGAGAAAGAATTATTTCTGCACCAAAGCCCGAACTGAAAGCTGCTCAAAGGTGGATTCTAGAGAATATTTTAGAGAAATTAGAAGTTCACAATGCAGCGCACGGCTTTTGTAAAAATCGTTCGATAGTAACTAATGCTAAACCCCATGTTGGTGCAAATGTAATAGTCAATATTGATTTAAAGAATTTTTTTCAGTCAATTTCTTACAAACGTGTCAAAGAATTATTTTCTGGGTTTGGTTATTCAGAATCTACAGCGACAATTTTCGGGTTGATTTGTACGACTGCTGAAATAGCTATAAATGGAGAAATTAACTATACAGCTTCAGAAAACCGCCATTTACCTCAAGGTTCGCCTGCAAGTCCCGCTATTTCTAATCTAGTTTGCCGTAATCTCGATAGTCGTCTTACTGCGATCGCTGAAAATCTTGGGTTTTGCTATACACGCTACGCTGACGATTTAACATTTTCTGCTTCTGAGGATGTATCATCAAAAATATCTAATTTGATTAAAAACACTAAATTTATTATTGCTAGTGAAGGTTTTACTGTGAATGATAATAAAACCAAAATTTCTGGAAAATCAGTGCAGCAAGAAGTAACAGGTGTTATTGTAAATACGCAATTAAATATATCTAAAAAGACATTAAAAGCCTTTCGTGCAACTCTATATCAAATAGAACAAGAAGGTTTATCAGGAAAAAGTTGGGGAAAATCAACTAATTTAATTGCCGCAATTACCGGGTTTGCAAATTATGTAGCAATGATTAACCCAAAAAAAGGTTCAGAATTCAAATCAAGCGTGGAACGTATCAAGCAGAAATATGGTGACTCCCAAACAGATGAAGTACGTTTTTAAAGCTGCTTATTTAGCTAGAAAAGACTTATTTAGGTGTACCTCAGCCAATAATAGCCAACGCGAATGAAATTCACTCTTTTAACTTTTTTGCTGTGCTAGATTTGAACCGGGATAGTAACAAAGTCACAAAGCTGTAGTTTGGGTTCTGTATACCCGACTGGTGCGCTAACCTCTGGTAATAGCGTATACCGCCCAGTACTTTCAACTATTTCACCATGAAAGTTAGCTCATTTGGTAGAGCGATCGGTGTATCGCCGATTATTTGTAGGTTCGATTCCTATACTTTCACCAAAACCCTCGCCCTGGGTACGGGCACCTTGTTAGGGACAAGGCAGCCTTATGGCTACACAAATGTATTGGGTGTTCAAAAAACCTCAATCAAAAAAACTTCTCGTTTGTTCTTTTGTTTTTTCTACTCTGTCATGCAGGTATTTATAACAGTAAAAGAGCTAGCGCAACTGTATCTCTCCCTAACTTGAGTATGTTCCTTTCTTTTCCTACATCTGATTTTCCTTTGGGGATTCTGGATTGGCAAAGCGAACGGCATATTTGAGCGCGGTTCTCTTTTTTTAGATTGCCATTGAGCAATTTGGGAAAAGTAACAGCAATCTTAATCCAGCTTTGGAGAAGCTTTTGCCCGCACCGGAACTGTAAAAACCTGCAATGGCAGAGTAAACAAATCTTTTGTAGTATGTAGTAGTACAAGCTGCTAAAACTAATCTTTTAGCCTTTGTTTAAAGGGTTGTAAAGCCTAAAGAACCCTAGATAAATTCTCTATACTCCAGTGCCGTGAGACATCGGTGGTATTTGAGTTCAAGCAAGGTTATAAATGTGTTGTTCTAATCTTCTTAGCTAGTTGCGATCGCCTAGTTTACTTAAACTATCACACAAATTATTTATGCAAATTACTATGTGGGAAACGTTTTATATCAAACCTAACGAAATCGGCATCTTATATCACCGCAGTGACTTTAAGAAAATTTTGCAGCCCGGGACACACACATATTTTGGTCGCCATTGGCAAGTAAAAATTTATGACCTGAATCAGCCATTAGCTCAAATTGAAAACCTAGAACTGTTGTTGCGAAATCATGAGGCCGAACTACAAGAACATTTATTGATTATCAGAACCCTATTCAACCAAGTTGCGTTAGTCCGCTATGGTCAGAATTGGGTAAGCGTTGCACCAAATAAATTGATTGCTTTTTGGCGTGGTTTTATTGAGGTAGAGTCTCATCTATTCAACTTGGAGGAAAGCTTAGAATTGCCTGCTTCCTTTGTACAGCAATTGCGCTCAGTTGCATTGAATGGACTTAAAAAGTTCCAAATCTCAGAGTCTGAAATTGGTTTACTATATCTGCAAAACAATTTTGTGCGACCTCTAGAACCAGGAGAGTATGCTTTTTGGTCGGTAGATAGAGATGTTACAGTCCGAATTCTCAGCCGGATTATCCCTAACCCAGACTTTCCCCTAGAAGATGTACTCATTGAAAAACATCCCGACTTTATTGCTGCCTACTGTCAAACCGTGCAATTACAGACTTCACAAGTTGCAATTGTGCGCTATCGAGGGAAAGTGATTTCTATTTTGCCACCCACCAGCCGCAAGTTATTTTGGCAAGGCGTTGCAGTAGAAATTCTCGATATCAGCGCAGATGCTCAGTTACAGCCTAACTTAGTGGCTGAGTTGGTTGAGGGTTCAACAGAAGTGAAATTGCTCAGTCGCAACTGTTTGCATATTTGCCAAGTGCCAGCACAACACGTTGGACTAGTATACATTAATCAAGAATTTCAAGGACTGCGATCGCCAGGGGTACATGCTTGGTGGTTATTTGGCCGCTCTTTTCAAACCGAAACCATTGACCTGAGACTCCAAAATATGGAAGTATCTGGTCAAGATATCCTCTCTAAAGATAAAGTACCTCTGCGGTTGAATTTAACTGCTGGCTTCCGCATCCAAGACCCATTGAGGGCAAAAAACGGGTTGTCAGATATTTCCGGCTTCTTATACAAAGAATTACAGTTTGCTTTGCGTGGTGCAGTCGGCGAACGTAACTTAGATGCTTTATTGGAAGATAAAGGCGCAATTGATAGAAGTATCTCTGAATACATTCGCCAGAAAGCCGCAGAATATGGAATTGAAGTTGATTCTGTAGGTGTCAAAGATATTATTTTACCGGGTGAGATTAAGACTATCTTGAGTAAAGTAGTTGAAGCAGAAAAAGCCGCTCAAGCCAACGTAGTCAGACGTAGAGAAGAAACTGCTGCTACTCGCAGTATGCTAAACACAGCTAAAGTTATGGAAGATAACCCTGTTGCATTGCGTTTGAAGGAACTGGAAGTATTAGAGCGGATTGCAGAGAAGATTGATCGAATTCAAGTTAACGGCAGCTTGGATAGTATTTTAACAGACTTGATTCGGATGAATCCGCAATGATTTAGTTATTAAACATTGAGAGTTGGGTTAGATCGCATATCGATGAATTTAATTATGAAAAATGTTTGCGATCGCGCCTAATCGAACTTGTAAAAGTTGCTTGTCTCCGGTTAGGTGAACCCTTCAGTATATATACTTGCATAAATCTATAAAAAATTAAATGACATATCTATTATTTTTCGTGTCCATTGGATTAGCCACTGCACTTACTTTGGTGGCTAAAAAGCTACAGCAACGCAAAAACGATTATACAGTAGCTCAACAGAGATTAAAGGAAACAGACAAGCGATTACAAGAAGCAGATCGGAAATATGGAGGACTTATATCCAGAGAAGATACTGCTAGGCAACTAGACACGCAAATCACTGTCCTGACAGATCGAATTAAACAACTTGACAAACAGGCAGAGACGGAAGAGCGAGAACTATCTGTCAAAATCTCAGGGCTTAGGGCACAACTTAAAGGACTTGAAGAGCAAGAAATTTTTGAAGCTTTCGGATTTTACGAATCCAAGTATGATTTTCAAGAGGCTGAAGAGTACAAGCAACGCTTGGACAAGATTCGTGCCCAGCAGAAACAGATGATTAAGGATAAGCAAGCTGCTGTCTGTCATACGGAATGGTCGGTTGGTGGTAGCGTGAAAGAAGGCAAAAAAATGACCGATAATTTTCTCAAATTGGTTCTTCGCGCTTTCAATGGCGAATGTGATGCCTCTGTAGCAAAAGTCAAGTACAGCAACGTCGAAACAATGGAGAATCGCATTAGAAAAACCTATGGAGACTTGAATAAGCTGTCTCAAACTACACATTGTGAGGTTGCACCACGGTACTTAGATATCAAATTAGAAGAACTTTGGTTAACCCACGAATATCAAGAGAAAAAATATCAGGAACAGGAAGAACAGCGTACTATTCGTGAACAAATGCGTGAAGAGGAAAAAGCATTACGCGATCTTGAGAAAGCTAAACAGGAGGCTGAACGTGAGGAGCGTCGTTATGAAGAGGCGCTGGAAAAAGCCCGTAGAGACATAGAATCAGCGACAGGAAAGGTTCAGCAGAAACTCTTTAGCCAAATCGAAGAGTTACAAAAGCGGCTTGCAGAGGCAGAAGCAAATAAAGAGAGGGCCATCTCTCAAGCTCAACTGACTAAATCTGGACACATCTACATCATTTCAAACATTGGTTCCTTTGGTGAAGATGTCTATAAGATCGGTATGACACGCAGGCTTGAACCAATGGAGCGAGTTAAAGAGCTAAGTGATGCTTCTGTTCCTTTCCCTTTTGATGTTCACGCTATGATATTTTGTGAAAATGCTCCAGAGCTTGAATCTCGCTTGCATAAGTATTTTCACGCTAGAAGAATGAATAAAGAGAATAAGAGAAAAGAGTTTTTCCGAGTTTCGCTAGAAGAAATAGTCAAAGTTGTACGAGAAACAGATGCAGAACTTAAAATCTGTAGATCGGAGATAACTTTTACGAAAGTCGCTGAGGCTGTTGATTACCGAAAGACTCTAGCTCAAGAACGTGAGCGTCAATAGAATAGAGCAGCGTCAGCAATCTAACAATAGACATATCAGCCAATTAACCTCAAAGCTCTATAAATCAAGGATTAAAACCTATAATAAGTGCTTGAAAGGCTAGGTTGAAAAATTCACCGCATTTGGTCAACAGACTGGTTTCGTAACAAACCTGTTCAAGTTCGTCTGTTGATAGAAAAAATCAAACAACTACAACAAAATAAATAGCTAAATGGTTCGCGCGGTGAGCGATCGCTTTTCGATAGGTCTTGCTGTGTTCTGCGATTAAACTAAAAATTGAAATTGACCATAACGCAGATGGATAAAAATTTTACATTTTTCGTATTTTTATACCTATAAAGGCGTATATTTACACTCAGTTTGCATTAAAATATATACCTTATAGATAATTATGCCGATTAAACAGCATGGAGTAGCTACGATGTCAATTGATGAAGTGAAAAACCAGCAAAATAATGGTCTAGTTCAACCAGCTACAGATGTAATAGAAAAACTAGTAAAGGCAAAAGACAAGAAAAAATCTAAAAAATCCAAACGGATTTTTGATGGTAGCACAGAAGCTTTTGCTAAGAAAATTCCCAAAAAGACTTTTGAAACTGAACTAAAGCAACTCCAGATTGAGCTAGTCAAAATGCAATACTGGATTAAGCACACTGGCTATCGGGTTGTCGTCATATTTGAAGGGCGCGATGCTGCTGGCAAAGGAGGAGTAATTAAACGCATTGCCGATCCACTCAATCCTCGTGGCTGTCGTGTAGTTGCTCTGGGAACTCCTTCTGATCGCGAGAAAACTCAGTGGTATTTTCAGAGGTATGTGCAACATCTTCCCACAGCAGGCGAAATTGTTCTGTTTGATCGCAGTTGGTACAACCGAGCCGGAGTTGAACGGGTGATGGGTTTTTGCACCGAAGCAGAATATCAAGAATTCATGCAATCTTGCCCGGAATTTGAACGAATGCTGGTGCGATCGGGCATTGTTTTAATCAAGTACTGGTTCTCCGTCAGCGATGATGAACAAGAGGAACGCTTTCTCTCTCGCAGTCACGATCCAGCAAGGCGCTGGAAACTTAGCCCAATGGATTTGGAATCACGCGATCGCTGGGTAGAATATTCCAAAGCCAAAGATACCATGTTTGCTTACACGAATATTCCAGAAGCCCCCTGGTTTACCATTGAAGCAGATGATAAAAGACGGGCGCGGCTCAACTGCATTCATCATTTGTTGAGCAAAGTTCCTTACGAAGATATGACACCTCCTCCGTTAGAGCTTCCCTCTAGACCTGTGGCTGAGGATTATGTCCGCGCTCCTCGTAATGAGCAGTTCTTTGTCCCTCAAGTGTATTGAGCTACAACTTCTCGCTAATAATTGAATATGGCAAACGTTATCTATAGGTGTTGCGTAGGCGTAGCCCGTCGTAGACATCGCCTATAGCTCTCCTCCAAACCAATTTTGATTCTGGGGATAGTTCTGTCGAAAATTAGTCAATTACATAGATTGAGAGCAATTGCTTTGAAAACAATACTAAGTATAGAACGCCGGAAGTGACAGAAGTTAATTGAAGTTTATCGAGCCTTATGATTTTGATACTATTGAAACTAAGATTTAAGCCCTAAGTATGAAAGTTCGTGACAAATTGCTGAAATCAAAGTGCAGGCAAGTGAAGCAGAGACTAATTAAATTCGGGCATTTGGAACTTGGGCAGTTGAATCTGCGGTATTTGGAACTCGGGCAGTTGGAATTCAAATTGAGGCAGTTGGAAATCAAATTGAGGGAGTTGGAACTGCGGAATTTGGAACTGCGGTACTTTAAACTGCGGCACTGAAGCCACCGATGCCCCTCCAATCACCCATTTCATCTCTGCATCGGAGAGTTCTTCAAGTTCAACTTCGTTGAAAGTTAGCTGTGCATTGTTTTTTATTTTTGCCATAAGTTTCCTTCTAGGGTTAAAAAACACAATACATCAATATTGTATCTCGAATGGGGTTAGTAGTGGGTCTTCCTATTTTTGCAAAGTTGCATTACAAAATGTGGGTTTGTGGGAGTTGCCAATCCATCTGGTTGATAATGCAGGTTCAGTATTGAACGATCGCAATCGCCACTCAGAGCGATATCTAAATTCTGTGCATCGCACATATCATCTATAAATATGCAGTGGTATGTTGTCAAGTTGGGGCGATCGCTTAACTTCACCCAGTATAAATATACAGTAGCATGTTGTCGAGTGAGGGCGTAGGCGTAGCCCGTCGCAGACATCGCAACAACAGTCTACTTCTTGTGCATCTCACAGACAATCTCTAAATATGCAGTTGCGTGTTGTCGAGTTGGGGCGGTGCAGCTCGCACTAATAATAAATTAACAAGCATTGTTTTTGATGTTCAAAGATCAGTGCTACACTACACTGAGTCTTATGAGAATAGGTTGACAGATAAGGAAGGTTGGCAATTGAAGGAATTTGATAAACCCATTCCACAAGCAAGTCTCAACATTGTTGAGAAGACCAGATCTAACCTATTTGCTTGGCGTGGTCAGTTTTCACCACAGCTTATTGAAGTCATATTAAGTTCATATTGTCTACCTAACTCAGTTATTCTTGATCCTTTTGCAGGTAGTGGAACTGTTTTGTTAGAGGCGGGTACTTTCATATTTGAGGCATATGGTTTTGAAATTAATCCAGCAGCTTGGATTCTTAGCAGAACATATGAGTTCATAAACAATTCTCAAAGAACAGAGGTCATCAAAAAGGTTCGAGATAAAATAGATAGAGAATTTTCGGTCAAAATATTTGAAAATAGTAGTCTAGATTTAGCAGAGATTGTCAGAGAAATAAAAAGTGAATTAGATGAAGAATCAATAAAAATATTTGATGCTTTAGTGATTCTTCTTGACATTGCAAACAATAGTATTACCAATGATTTTATCCAAACTAAGTTCACTGATTTAATAAACTTAATTGAAAAGTTTCCTTATTCTACAAGAAAAATAAGAGTTGGTTTATCTGATGCCCGTTGTCTCCCTCTTAAAGACAATCAGATAGATTTTGTTGTGACATCTCCACCTTACATAAATGTATTTAACTATCATCAGAACTACCGGAAATCTGCTGAGATTTTAGGATGGGATTTATTAAAGATAGCAAAATCGGAAATTGGGTCTAACAGAGCTAATAGAGGAAATCGCTTCTATACAGTAGTGCAATACTGCCTAGATATGGCTGATATTCTAAGAGAGCTTTCAAGAGTGACTAAATATGATGCTCGAATTATATTTGTTGTAGGACACGAATCAAATGTTCTTGAAGTGCCTTTTTACAACGCCGATATTATTGAAAAGCTTGCCGTAAAATCGGGTCTTTTTCAAGAAGCTTTGAGACAAACTAGAGAATTTAAAAATAAATTTGGGAAAATTATTAGAGAAGAAATAATTAATTTTCGCAATTTAAAATATAAATGTCATAGGGAAATAACTGAACAAATTGCAAGAGAAATAGCATTCGAGGTACTGAATAATGGTCTTACTTTGGTTTCTTCAAAAAATATTAAATATTTAGAAGATGCAATTGAAAAAGCTCAGGACATTGAAAGAACTATTACATTAGATAAGAGATACCATATCTACCAACCGTATCAGTCTGTCGCAGTAGCAAATCCTACACCTTACAAATAGATCCAAGCTATGCCTGAACTCTCTCATCCTCATTACACAAAACTAACAGCATGTCTCAAGAACCCTCGGCTACCTGAAGCTGATAAAGAACGGTTAGAAGAAGCTACTAGAAAATACCATGAGTGGATCGCTGAACTGGAGGCAATTGAGCGTGGTCAAACAGATACAGTAGAAAAATTAGTTGAAGCTACTAACCGATATAAACGTTTTATTGAGCTTGACCTAATATTTGATAGCTCAGACAATTTTTTGTATAGGCAAAAGGGTCAGCTAAAACTAGATAATACAATCTTAGAAGAATTCTTACCACAAGTGGTTTACCGTAGTTTAAGAGGAATAGATGATTCTTTTGAACTAGGCCCAAGAAATACGTTTTCTGGACTGAGTTTCTTATCTTCTATTGGTAATCTTGGTCAAGGTGGTGAACCGAGCATTAGAACTAAGGATCAAGATTTTATACTTGGCAAAAAGCTATATCTAAAATCATCTTTTGATCCAGAATTTAAAGATTACAAGTTGATTGAGTCACATCTGGGATATGTGTGCGCGGAATGCAAGACCAATCTAGATAAGGCGATGTTTCAAGAAGCGGTGGCAACAAGTAGAGATTTAAAAATAGCTGTTCCTGGATCTTTATATTTCCTGATTTGTGAATTTCTTGATATGACACCAATCTCAATAATTTCAACTCAAATTGATCATGTTTTGATTGTGCGGAAAAGTAAGCGTATGTCTTCTAACATTAGGCAAGAATATCGAACACCAAATGAAAGACAGCTTCATAGGCAAGAATATGTGGATTTTTTGGATTCTTCTAAGTACCACCATGATGTGTTTCAAAGAATGATCGATAAGATCCAAACTCTAATTGACGATACAAGTCCATCAATGGAAAATGTTTTAAATCAGGGGCATTTCTAGAAGCTTGCATACTTGGATGACTCGCTGTTTCATTCAGTTCCTAAACCTTCAAGATATTGTTTGTTGGTCGCCTAATCACCGGGGCAACCATCGACACAACCAGCAAATCTTTGAGATGCTGCCAAAAATGAAATAGGCTCAATTTGTTCAATGATTGTATTTTTTGGTGCTAGTACAAGACGGCGGAAGTAAGCCGAGTATTATATGGGATAATTAAGTCAGTAGATGAAAAGCTTTGTTTGGTGACAAAGAATCAGGGTATGGCAAGATTAGCTCCAAAAGAATTAAGTTTGAGTGATAGTGAGCAGAATGAACTACAAGAGTTGATAAAGGGACATAAGACAGCACAGCAAATCGTCATCCGAGCCAAAATTATTCTTCTGGCATCATCAGGGAAAAATAACGGCGAAATTGCTCGAATATTAGAGATTAGTCTAGATATGACTCGTTTATGGCGAAAGCGATGGTTGGAGACAGAGGGAGCAAAATTATCAGCTTTTCAAAGATTACAAGATCAAGAGCGTACTGGCGCACCAGTAAAATTTAGCATGGAACAAGTAATAGAGTTGTTTGCGCTTGCCTGTTCGCCGCCAGAAGATTACGGTCGGACAATAAGTCACTGGACATCTAGAGAACTGACAGATGAAATTACAAAACAAGGGATTATCGAAAGTATATCTGTTCGCCATGTGGGAAGACTATTAGAAGAAGCTCAATTGAAGCCACACCAAAGTCGGTACTGGCTGACTCCCCCCCCTGGATGAAAAATTTGATGCAAAAGTTGAAGATATTACAGATTTGTATTTAAATGCGATTGACCGTCATCTAAAGGGGGAACGCACAATATCTATTGATGAGATGACAGGTATTCAAGCTACTGAGCGCATAGAAAAAGACTTACCAATGCGACCGGGCAAAGTTGAAAGAAGGGAATTTGAATATATTCGTCACGGTACGCAAACCTTGATAGCCAGTTTCGATGTTGCCACTGGTCAAATTATCAGACCAACTTGTGGAGATTCCAGAACAGAAGTTGATTTTATCTTTCATATTTCATATTCATCAAACTATTGCCACTGACCCCAATGCGAAAAAATGGCATTTAATTATGGATTACCTGAACACTCATCAATCGGAGTCCTTAGTTCGTTTTGTTGCACAAATTGAAGGTTTAAACATCAACCTTGGCATTAAGGGTAAAAGTGGCATCCTCAAATCAATGAAATCTCGTGCAGCTTTTTTAAGTGACCCCACACATCAAATCGTTTTCCATTACACACCACTACATTCTTCTTGGCGAAACCTTATTGAAATTTGGTTTAGTATTTTGGTACGGAAGTTACTAAGAAGAGCCAGTTTCCAGAGTCAGGATGATCTCAAAACTAGAATTCTTGCTTTTATTGACTACTTTAATCAAACAATGGCTAAACCTTTCAAGTGGACATATAAGGGGAAAGTTTTGGCTGTTTAATACTCGGTTTATTTCCGCCGTCCTGTACTAGCTGATTTTGCAGAAACTCAATAAAATTTAAGACCTCTTGTTGCTTCTCTGGCGGCAGCGATCGCATTTTCTCAGTGGCAGTTTGTATAATACTCAAGGAAACCTTCAGAGCTTATTTATCCGTCTTTTCTGCGTCCAATCATTTCAGTCTAGCAGGTTAACACTTTATGGAGCAAACTTTATGGAGCAAATGGAAAAAATATTGTACTATAGTGTGAATAAAAATTTTATCTGCTGCTGCTCAATTTAGCTACTACGCACCATTTAATCTAAAAAATCGTCGTTAAAAATAGTCTTTCATTTTACAGTTTTTCTTTGAACAAAATGCCAGCAAATCCTAAAAACCAGATTCTATAGGAGTTATACTATCTAAAGCATCAAAACAGATTGTTCTTAGATAACGCTGCAACTGGCATTTAGGCTAGAAATAGGCTCTTTTTTCTCTCGCCGCGAAAAAACCTTGTATTATATGATGTTGAAGAGCGATCGCTAGGTTCGGAGTAATCCCAAGAGTGCATTTGACGGAAAGGAAGACCCATCTTTTGGAAGACGTACTTCTCTTTCACACCAGAAGCAACTAGGTCAGGCTTCAGCGCTTTGATAAATTCCTCGAATTCGTAAGCGGTAACGTCGTCATAAACGATGGTGCCGTTTTCGATGTAGTGAGTGGTACGTTTGTAATCGTCATTATGAGCGAACTCATAACCTGTACCAATCATCTTCATGCCCAAATCTTGGAAAGCTGGGACAACGTGGCGAGGACGTAGACCACCAACCATGATGGCAACGGTCTTACCATCCAAGCGGGGGCGGTACTTAGCAACTACCGCATCCATTGTGGGCTGATACTTGGCGATAACTTTCTCAGCGTTTGCTTGGATTGTTTCGTCAAACTTAGAAGCGATTTCCCGTAAAGATTCAGCAATCTTGGTGGGGCCGAAGAAGTTGTATTCCAACCAGGGTATACCGTAAGCTTCTTCCATGTGACGGCTGATGTAGTTCATCGACCGGTAACAGTGGATGAGGTTCATCTTCACATTGGGGGTCATCAACATTTCGTTGATTGTGCCATCACCTGACCACTGAGCGACTACGCGCAAGCCGATTTCTTCTAACAGGATGCGGCTAGCCCAAGCATCTCCACCGATGTTGTAGTCACCAATGATGGCTACATCATAAGGAGTACCTTCAAACTTGAGTGTACCGTCTTTCTTAGCTTGGTCGGATCTGGTGAAAACCCAGTCACGAACCATGTCGTTAGCAATGTGGTGTCCCAAAGATTGGGAAACACCCCGGAAGCCTTCGCAACGCACAGGTACAACTGGCTTGCCAATTTCTTTGGCTGTCTTCCGAGCAACAGCTTCGATGTCATCCCCAATTAGACCGATGGGGCATTCTGATTGAATGGAAACACCACGGTTGAGGGGGAAAAGTACATCAAGTTCTTGGATGAGCTTGGTAAGTTTCTTGTCACCACCAAACACGATATCTCGTTCTTGGAAGTCAGAGGTGAAGTGCATGGTACCAAAGGTATCAATACCTGTGGTGCCGATATAGTAGTTACGACGACCAGACCAAGACCAGTAACCGCAACCTACAGGCCCGTGGCTGATGTGAATCATGTCCTTAATAGGACCCCAAACCACACCCTTAGAACCGGCGTAAGCACAACCACGAGCGGTCATTACCCCAGGAAGGGATTTGATGTTAGACTTAACGCCGCAGTCGGACTTACCTTCTTCGTATACACTTAAGTGCTTTTCCCGTTTTTTCTTAGCTTTATCGGGGTAAGCCTCTAGAACTTCTTTAATTAGTTCTTTTCTTTCTTCGATGATGTTTTGATTTTCTGGAGGTGTCATATTTAGCCTCTGTGACTCGTAAGGATCGGGGCATAGGGGGACTAGGAGTCCCCTCTAAGATTAGGGGGGAGATTAGAGGGAAAGGTAAAAGGTAAAAGGTCAAATGTAAGATTCTTCCTTTTTCCTTTTTCCTTGTGCTAAAGCGTTATTTCTTAGCAGCGACTTAGACTACAGGAGCTTCAGCAGCACTTTTGCCAACTAGCATTGCAGTATTTTCGTCGCTTTCGAGGATACCGAATTCAATCAACAATTCTTCTAGTTCTTCCATTTCGATGGGTGTAGGAATAGCTAGATTTTTGTTGTCGATAATTTTCTGAGCCAATGTCCGATATTCGTTAGCTTGGTTGCTTTCTGGTGCGTACTCGTTAACAGTCATCCGGCGCAATTCTGCGTGTTGAACAATGTTGTCGCGAGGTACGTAGTGAATCATTTGGGTGTTCAACCGTTTTGCCAAGGTTTCGATCAATTCGATTTCCCGGTCTGTGTTACGGCTGTTACAAATCAAACCACCCAAGCGCACGCCACCAGTGTGAGCATACTTAAGAACACCACGAGCAATGTTGTTAGCAGCATACATCGCCATCATTTCACCAGATGTCACGATGTAGATTTCTTGTGCCTTGCCTTCACGGATAGGCATTGCGAAACCACCGCACACAACGTCACCTAATACGTCGTAAGATACGAAGTCTAGGTTTTGGTAAGCACCATTTTCTTCTAAGAAGTTGATGGCGGTGATGATACCACGACCGGCGCAACCTACACCGGGTTCTGGCCCACCAGATTCTACGCAACGAACGTCACGGAAACCGGTTAACATTACTTCTTCGAGTTCGATATCTTCTACTGCACCACGTTCTGCGGCGAGGTGAAGAACGGTTGTTTGAGCCTTGCTGTGCAGCATCAAACGGGTGGAGTCAGCTTTAGGGTCGCAACCGACGATGAGGATGCGTTGACCCATTTCTGCCATAGCTGCTAAGGTGTTTTGGGAGGTGGTAGATTTACCGATACCGCCCTTACCGTAGAAAGCTATCTGTCTAATGTTTTCGTCTGTCATTGTTCGTGTTTCCCTGCAATTGGTTGGTTGGTGGGTCTGTGCGTTTGTCAGTTGCGTTCACGCCAGTTGAGCGACAGTAGTGAGCGCGTGTAGAGCATCGTTGGTAGCGTTGGCATAAATGCCTGCTGGGGGCGATCGCTCCACAGCCAAAATTATTGACAGTAAGTTCATCGATCTTCCTCGTTAAAATTTTTTTCTTTTGATTTTTTGTCCTTTGTCCTTTGTCATTTGTTTTGACAAAGAACAAAGAAAATTACGCGATTTACAAATACGTCATAATGTGTTTCAGCTTGCAAGATTCAATAGGACTTGATGTCGTTATTTGTCAACAATCAATGCATAAGTCCTATTACTTGTTCAAAATAGCGCCCTTCATATTTGTGACGCGATCTAGTGCAGCTTTGGTGTTTTCTGCTGACACGCCACGCACAGCCATTGCTTCACCGAGATGCTTGGCGATCGCATCGAAGTGTGGTTGCTGTAGGTTCATTCCAGCGTGGGTTTTGTCCATTGGACGACCGCCGTATTGCTTTGGCCCCTCAAATATTTGAGATAAGAAAGCAACTAGATGATTGCGTTGCTTTGCCATGTCTGTACCAGCAAAAATGGGATTGAGGAGGCTGTCTGCGGCAATGCGTTTGTGGAGTTCATCTACTACTTGTTCAATAGCTGGTTGTCCACCAATGTTGTCGTACAATGTGCTCATATCCTGTTCCTTTGAAGCGAGTTGGATGATGAAATTTGCAAGTAGGCGCTTAATCTTTTTGCCTATATGCTGTTAGCCGTCATAGCTAATTTAGCTATCGGTTGTCGGTAGGATTGAAGCATTGATGTGGAGACAATTATATGGTTCAAATCCTACTTTCTGTTCCTGGCTGAATGCATATTAGAGCGTATTTGTAGAATACGTTAAGTCCTACAGCAATTCCTAAACTGCTTCGACTACAAGGCTCTTGCTGACACGATCTTGTAATCTGGCTTCGATCGCAATTTTCAGAGTTGCTGTACTACTAGAACAGGAACCGCAAGCACCTTGCAGTACAACTTTAACGCGATCGCCTTCTACATCATAGAGTTCTACATCTCCCCCGTCTGCAATGAGTACGGGTCTGACTTCTTCATCAAGAACCTTTTGAATTAGAGCAATCTTTTGGACGTTTGTTAGCGCTCGTTCCTTAGATGTAACAATTTCTGTGGCAACTTTTACGCCGTAATTGTTGAGAGCAGGTGAGGCGTATTCCTGTTGAACTGATCTAATAATATCATCAATGTTCGCCAGACAGGAACCGCATCCGCCACCAGCTTTTACATAATTTGTTACTTGCTCGGCATCCGTGAGATGATTTTCTAGAATCACACGACGAATCTTTGACTCGCTGATACCAAAGCAACTGCAAACTAATGCACCTTCATCATCATCATCGTGGGTAGCTAGAGGTATGCCACGATAGTTGTAGATAGCGGCTTCTAGGGCTTCTTGTCCCATGACAGAGCAATGCATCTTTGCTTCTGGCAAACCACCCAGGTAATCTGCAATGTCTTTATTGGACACTTTCAGGGCTTCATCTAAAGTTAAACCTTTGACCATTTCGGTTAATGCACTAGAAGATGCGATCGCACTAGTACAACCAAAGGTTTGAAAGCGAGCATCTAGAATCTTATCAGATTCTACTTCCACTTTCAGGTGCAATCTCAGAGCATCGCCGCAAGCAATGCTACCGATTTCGCCCGTTGCAACCTTAACTCCAACTTCGCCCGTTTCTTCAATTTCTCCCTGATTCTTGGGATCGTAAAACAGTTCTAATACTTTATCGGTGTAGTCCCACATATTATTAAGTGCTAAGTGCTGAGTGCTGAGTTATGAGTGGGGGATTGGGGAAGGGGTAATGGGGAAGGTGGGGCCCCCTCTGGGGATAAGGGGCAGGGGGAAGGGGAAAAATCATTCCTTTACCCTTTACCATTTTCCCATTTTTTCCCAGTCCCTAACGATGCGCTAGTGCTTGTTCTTGTCCTTGCAACCAACCTGCATCATCATTTTTGAAGGGTGAGAGGGCGCGTAGACGTTCTACAATACCGGGCATTACCTCTATTACTTGATCGATTTCGGCTTCGGTGGTGTAGCGACAAAGACTGAAGCGGATAGAACCGTGCAAAGTTGTGTAGGGTAAGCCCATTGCCCGCAGGACGTGGGAGGGTTCCAGAGAACCGGAGGTGCAAGCAGAACCGGATGATGCACAGATACCGTATTTGTTCAATAACAGTAGAATTGCTTCACCTTCGATGTACTTGAAGCCGATATTTGTGGTGTTTGGCAATCTCTGCGTAACGTCACCGTTGACTACACAATCGGGAATTTTAGCTAGTAAAGTTTGTTCGAGGCGATCGCGCAGCTTTCTTTCTCTTGCCGTCGCTTCCTCTAAGTGTAACATTTCCAGTTCCGCAGCTTTGCCCAAGGCGATAATTGCTGGAACATTCTCAGTTCCCGCCCTACGTCCGCGTTCTTGATGTCCCCCAAGAATGAAGGGACGGAACCGAACCCCGCGCCGAATATATAAAGCACCAATCCCTTTCGGCCCGTGCAGCTTGTGACCAGACAGGGTTAACATATCGACGGTGCTAGTCTTCATATTTAAGGGGATTTTTCCCACTGCTTGCACCGCATCTACATGGAAGATAGCACCATATTCTTTGACGCGCAATCCAATTTGTTCAATCGGGAAAATCGTCCCGGTTTCGTTATTAGCATACATAATTGTCACCAGGGCGGTGTTACCTGTCAAGGAAGCTTCTAGTTCATCTAGATCCAGCTGCCCTTGATTATTTACTGATAGATAGGTAACACTATAACCTTGGGTTTCTAATTGTTTGCAGACATTGAGTACTGCTGGATGTTCAACTTGGGTGGTGACGATGTGTCGCTTTTCTGGTTGCGCTAACAGTGCGGCTCGAATTGCCGCGTTATCTCCCTCAGTACCGCAACTTGTGTAGACAATTTCTGACTCATCGGCTCCCAGGATAGCTGCAAGTTGTTCTCTTGCTGTTCTCACTGCTTTACCGACTTGCCCACCAAAGGTATGCATACTGGAGGGATTGCCGTAATAATCTGTGAGGTAAGGTAACATTACCTCTATAACTTCTGGGTCTACCTTAGTGGTAGCATTATTATCAAGATAGATGCAGTTATTTTGCATTGTTGTCTTCAATTACAAATTAGGAATTATTTAATTAAGCTTCAGAACCCACTGATTGGGATTGACGCTTTTGCAACTGCTCAGAGTATTTCTGGGAATAGCTTTGAAACCAACGTTCCCAGTAATCTTGTTTATTTGTTAATTTAGCGACTACACGGTTGTAATTGGTAAACCAGCCTTCCCAATAATCGCTAGGCTGCTTAACGCAACCGTCGCAAGTGGGACAACCAGCTTTACACTGAGGCACGGTATGAATGCTACCAACACAATTTGTACAAAGTTCAGGGTCAATCCAGTGCTGTCCGTCAACCACTTTAACTGCATTTGTGGGACATACCGTTAGACAGAGATTGCAGGAAATACACTGGCTAGTAAGAATTTGGTAAGCCATGATTTATTCTCCTTTTGGGAATGGGGCATTAGAGTCAGGGGAGAGGTTACAGGTGACAGGTGATAGGTAATAATCTCTTCCCTGTCCCCTGTAACCTATTCCCTATTCGTTATTCCCTAATTCCTTAACGTATTGCTCGTAGAACTCCAAAGCAACCTTTTCAATTACGTCGTAAGCTTCAATTGTCTTGATTCCAGCTTCTTGCAATTTTTCTTGAGGACAGTTACCAATCTTGGAGACTAAAACTGCTTTGCAATCTGCGATCGCTTTCATAATATGCTCAAAAGAAGCTTCTTCGCCGTATCCACCTTGGCAGTATTGGTCAATTTTGCGATGACCAACAAAGCGAACTTCGTTTCCACCCACTTCGTAAATTTGGAATTCTTTCGCATGACCGAAGTGTTGGTTAACTAATCCGCCGCCTTTGGTTGCTACTGCAACTAAAACTTTCGGACTGTTGGCAATTTTCTTACCAGCTAGCGCTTTATCTTTGGCTACTTTAAGTTCTTCTTTAAACTTCTCAATTCCTTCGTGAACAGTAGCGCGTTGTTCCATGTCATATTCGGGAGCCATTTCCAAGAATTTCTCTTTAGAAAATTCTTGGCTGCGGTCTTCTCCCAACAATCCGACTGCATCGGCACGACACTGGCGACAGTGACGCATCATTTTCATGTTACCAGAGCAGTTGTCTTGAACTTCTTTGAGTTCTTTGGGTGTGGGGCCGCGTTGACCGATTAAACCGAAGTGTGTGCCATGTTCTGGTGCAGAAATCAATGGCATGATGTTGTGCAAGAATGCACCTTTCTCACGGATGACTCGATTCACTTCAACTAAGTGATGGTCATTAATTCCGGGAATCATCACGGAGTTGACTTTGCACAAGATGTCAGCATCTTTCAGGGCTTGCAATCCTTCCATTTGTCTTTCGTGGAGGATCTTTGCACCTTCAAGACCTCTGTAACGCTTGCGTCTGTAGTGAACCCAAGGATAAATCTTAGCACCGATCTCTGGATCTACCATGTTAATGGTGATCGTTACGTGATCTATATTTAATTGTTTAATGCGATCGATGTAGTCGGGCAGCATTAAACCATTGGTTGATAAGCAAAGCTTGATGTCTGGTGCTTGTGCTGCAATCAACTCAAATGTGCGGAAGGTCTTTTCTGGGTTCGCCAATGGGTCGCCAGGGCCAGCAATTCCCACAACTGTCATTTGCGGAATCTTACCACCAATGACCAAAGCTTTGTGTGCGGCTTCTTCTGGTGTTAGCAATTCGCTAACTACTCCAGGACGGCTTTCGTTAGCGCAATCATATTTGCGGTTGCAATAGTTGCATTGGATGTTGCAAGCTGGTGCAACTGCAACGTGCATCCGGGCATAGTGGTGATGAGCGTCTTCGCTGTAGCAGGGATGTTTAGCAATGCGTTCTTGGAGCTTTTCGTCCCTTTCCACGGTGGTGCTGGTGGTGCTGTCACAGCCGCAACCACCTGATTTTGCTTGGGTTGGCGATTCCGTAGCGTTGGAGTTGAGGAGTCGTGTAGACGGTGATGTCATTGAGTTTCGCAAAAGGTCGGTGGACTTGGCTGCCACTGTGGGAGATGTTGTTGCTACTCTTTCATGCCCAGAATTGAAGTCGCGTCTTCCACACTGCCTGCAAACCCTTGGGTGAGAGCGACTTGTTTTCAAGTCAGGCAGGCGATAGATATCTGATGTTCGGCTGGTGTGTGTCAACGTTCGGTTCTTGGGTAGAATTTGTGCTTACAGCCGCGACTTCTCTTCACTTCAGGCATGGTGCTATGTCATCCCTCCACTCACTTTTCGCTTTGTTTTGTTTCAGAGCGTTAGGTGATTGGCGATATAAGATTTATAGCAGCCGTCTCCCAGCCAGATGTTGCGTCTCTCTAGGATAGAATTTATTGGATTTATTACTTTTGTACTCAAATACTAAAAACCCTAATTCTTCAAGCATTACAAGAATTAAAAAAGTTTTTTTCAGGTAGGGGTTCTAGTATTTTTTGGTTGGGGTTCTAGTGTTTATAGATAGGGGTTCAGGATTTCTTTGTACTCAGCCAAAACCCAATCCCAGTAAGGAATTTAATCTACTTGTAACTGGGTTTGGGTTATTTAAATGTGTACTCAGACTGCCCTCAAATTCCGTCAAAAGCAGTAAATGCCAAGGGTTTGAGGGTGAAAAACTGGAGTAGTCTACATCGTTCTACTCCAGAAACGTGCGAAATTCAATTCTGTATCTAACATATCATTTTTTTCAGGGTAAAAATGCAATTCATATTTATTTAATTTTTGCTTTGACAATGATATTCAATTGTGGTTCTAAGTCTTATCTGATAAGCGATATGAGGCAACGGAAATAGATATATTGCTGCACATAATTTTCAAAAAACTTAACTTTTAACTCCTTTTTTTTCATTCCCGCAATGAGGAGATGGGTAAGAAACTGTCGGATTTTGTGTTTAAGAGAAACAACAAACTATAATCTAACATGATTGAGCGATCGCAATGAATTTTCTGAATTGCTCATTACAAACCTTAGCAAAAAACTTAAACCCCTTCCCGCGTCGGGAAGGGGGAAAATTTCAAATCCGGCGAGTGGTGCTACTTAACCTCTATAAACGAGATTATGTTATCGAAGTCAGCCCCAACGGATTTATAATCACCAGCGCTAAACTCACGGCATCGACCACCAGTTTCATGTTGGCAGACACGTACTACGGTACCTGGTGGTACACTTAACGAGCTAATAGTGTCGTTTCCCACAACCTTTAAGCCACCTTGGTTGGCTTTGTATACTCCTGGAGTTATAGGAAAAGACTGGGAAGAACCAGCAAAATTAGCATCTCTGTAGACCTTAACCACCTTTGCTGACGGCGTGTAGGAGAGCTTGTAGATGGTGCCGCTATAATCATCCGAAATTAACAAATTACCTTGTTGATCGACTACCATATCTACGGGTCGCCCCCAGATTTCTTGTGTTCCTGCAACTAGCCAACCGTTGACTAAATCCATCTCCTGCTCTGGAACCTTTGTGCTATTGTTCCAGGGAAAGTAAGCTATTTTGTAGCCCGTTTTCTTCTGTCGATTCCATGAACCATGCAGCCCCGCCACTGCCCCATTTGAGTACAGGCTGGGAAAGTTGGTATTTTGTAGGAATGTTAGTCCCAAGGGAGCGGAATGGGCTTGGATACCCTTGTTAATCCTGTCCATTGCATTGCAATTAACCTTGCCATTAGCATTGAACTCATAGTCGCGGTCAAAGGGCATATTGTTCACGCCATTTGAAGTATCAGGATTGGGGTTGCAAAATGGCCAACCGTAGTTACCGCCATCTCGAACTCGCGTAAACTCCTCTGGTGGGTGGTTGTCCACGTAGGAAGGGATAATCTTACCGTAATTGCCACTGCCATCGTTGAAGGGATAGGCAATGTTATCTCGATTATTAACAACTACCCAAAGGTCATTTGTGTTAGGCAAGAATGCTAATCCTTCGGCATTACGTAAGCCTTGGGCAAACAGCCGTCGATTGCTTCCATCTGCGTTGTACTGGTAAACTGCACCACGGACTGGGTTACTGATAGTATCTTCCTTGCAGGCATTGCAGGTAGAGGCAATGGACACATACAGTTTGTGATTGGCATCAAGGGCGATGTTTTTCAGTTCGTGACCATAAGCGCCTTTGAGTTCACTTGTGCTGCTGTCTGGTAAACCAGTTACAACAATTTGAC
The DNA here is from genome assembly GCF_043099725.1 of Nostoc sp. C110. Lineage (GTDB taxonomy): Bacteria > Cyanobacteriota > Cyanobacteriia > Cyanobacteriales > Nostocaceae > Nostoc > Nostoc muscorum_A. The sequence continues at coordinate 2,973,125 of NZ_CP171148.1, forward strand.
GATTTTTTGCGATTAAGTCTCCAGAGTTGTAGATGAAACGGTTAATTTGATGAGTTTCAGAGATATAAACGTATGTGGTGTTGTTAATCTTATGAAACACAATGTCGTGTGGCTTGCGTAGACCCGTCACAAAGTCAGAAATAATTGGGTCTTTGCTGCCATTTGGCCGGACAATTAATACTTTATTCCCACTGGGTTGTGATACTAAAAGATCCCCATTGGGAGCAACTGCCATAAAGCGAGCTTTGTTAATGCGAGTATAAACAGCGATGGAGAAGTTGGGGGGTACTTTCAAGTAACGGTTAATATTGAAGGGTGCATAGTTCATGCTACTAGGCACTTTCAGCTTGGTTTCAACAGAGGCCGCAGGCGGTTGGGCCAACGCTGCGGGGGAAAAAACCTCTAGGGATAAACTAGCAACTGAAGGGATCAAACTAAGTAGCGACGCAGATAATATGCGTTTGAGCATTGGTATTTGGTTCAGGGAAAACATAACCATTCTTAACTTTTCTCTAGCCTGGTAGTGATGTATCTCACACGTAACTCTCGGCTAGCCGAATTTTTCCGAGAGTCAGAACAAAGATACTCAGGGTACTTGTTTTTGAAAATACTTCGTTAAATATCTTTATATAGTGCATATACTATTATCTTTCCTAACTCATCAAAAAATGGGTGAATCAAGAGTTGCAAATAAAGGCATAGCGATCGCTCTTTTCAACTAAAATAGTCCTCAAAATCAACGGAATTATCATCATTGCAAATACCATAAAGCTTTGTGCAGAGAGCTTTACAGCGTTATTTCCATATCAATAAGCCAAATTGGTATTTGAAAAACCGTAAGCGTTCAACACTTGGTTTTTCTCAAAGAATTGATTGAGCCTGATGAAATCCGTTTGGTAATTGAGCGCACATATCCCTTGGTATAATTAGTGGCAGCTCGTGGTTATAGCGCAAGTGAATGTGCAGTGGGGAAAATTGCGATCGCGCAGTTAGCAATTGATCTAAAAAACCAAGGCGAAACTTAACCTCCCTTCCTGACGCGGAAACGGGGAAAAATTCAAAGTCTCTCTTCTTTTAGGAGAGAGATTCTTCAAATACCTGTGATATTTCTGCAATAACCCTGAAATCTGGAAACATTACTCCAGCTAGTGGATATACTCGTAATCAAAATCTCAACAGAAGCGAGTATTATGCTGGACTGGTTAGCTATGTGGGGTGTAACTCAGGCCGCCGGGTTGATTTTTAAACCCATTCTGGAAGACTTAGCCAAGGATGCTGCTAAAGATTGGGCTAAAGATTTATTAAAAGGCATCCCTGGCAAGATTGTGCAGAAACTTAAGAAGGAAGACATAGAAATTGCTGCTGGTAAAGCCTTAAAGGAATTTTTGCAACTCATGCAGCAGCAGTTAAAGGTTCGTTGCAAACTTGCTGAAGCTGAGATTAAAGAGTACACCAAAGACATCCAGAAATTTATCAGTGATAAGTCGGTTACAGAAATTCTTGGTCAGGCTTTTGATATTAATTGTGAATCTCTAGACGCTAAAACCCTAGAAGATAGTTGGAACAGGCTGCAATTAAAACCTCTGCCATCTAAGTTTAACTGGCAATCACTTACAGAACAGTATTTTACACAAGTCCAAGAACTTCTTTTAGATTCAAAAGAATTACACCATCTCCTCGAATTACAAAAGTTATCTGATATTGAAATAAATACCAAAGAAATTGCTGGTGTTATTGTAGATTTTAATTTAGTTAAATATCAAGAAGGAATCCGCGAGCGTTATGGCAATCTTAAGTTAGATAGCTTAGATACTAGCGGCTATGCCTATAACGAACTGAAATTATGGCGGATTTTTACTGCTCAAAATGTCCGGGAAACTCATCAAGTTTTAGCGCAAGTTCACGAACTGCCTAAAGAACATCTTAGACGGCTGCGAGAAAGTGACCAAGTAGAAGCAGAAGTGGAATTAGAAGAATTAGAACGCCATAAACGGGTTTATTTTGAACAGCCGATACATTCAGTTTTAGATGTTGTCAATAAAAAGCAAGATTATAAATATCTTGTGATTTTGGGCGATCCTGGTTCAGGTAAGTCTACATTGTTGCAATTTCTGGCTTTGAATTGGGCAGAGTCACCACTGGAGAATGTTATCTCATTACCAATTCCGTTGCTAATTGAATTACGCACTTATATGCGGCGACGGGAAGATAAAGAGTGCAATAATTTTCTAGAGTTTTTTCATCAATGTAGTGGTGCTGTTCATCATCTCAATCAGCTTGAACTAGATAAACAATTAAAAGCTGGTAATGCGTTAGTGATGTTTGATGGTTTGGATGAGGTATTTGACCCTGGTAAGCGAGAAGATGTAATTACTGATATTCATCGCTTTACTAATGACTATCCTGATGTGCAGGTAATTGTCACTTCTCGGATTATTGGCTATAAACCGCAACGATTGCTTAATGCTGAGTTTCGCCACTTTATATTACAAGATTTAGACTCAGAACAAATTCAGGATTTTATCTACCGTTGGCATGAGTTAACTTTTACCGATGCAGTAGATAAAGTGAGAAAATGGGAACGGCTACAAAGAGGAATTGAAGCATCCAAATCTATTGCAGAATTGGCGGGAAATCCTCTGCTGTTGACGATGATGGCAATTCTTAATCGTAATCAAGAGCTACCAAGAGATAGAGCTACACTTTACGATCAAGCATCGCGGGTGTTGCTGCATCAATGGGATGTGGAACGCGCTTTGACAGAAGATAAGAGGTTAGACCCGAAGACGATTGATTATAAAGATAAACAAGCAATGCTGCGTCAGGTTGCTTATCTTATGCAAACTGGTGAGAAAGGTTTGGCTGGTAATTTGATTAATGAAAATGATTTAGTCAAAGTTCTGACTGATTATCTCAAATCCATAGAATTTGATAAACCCAGAGAAGCTGCGCGGGTGATGATTAATCAACTACGGACTCGCAACTTTATGTTATGTTTTCTGGGTGCGGATTATTATGCTTTTGTGCATCGGACATTTTTAGAATATTTCTGTGCTTGGGAGTTTGTCTGGCAGTTTAAAGAAACGCAAACGCTGAGTATTGAGGAACTTAAGAATAAAGTTTTTGGCGAACACTGGCAGGATGAAACTTGGCATGAAGTTTTGCTGCTAATTGCAGGAATGATTGAGCCAAGATTTATTGGAGAGATTCTTGATTATTTAATGGCGCAAGATGGCGAAGAGGAAAAGTTTGTTAATATCTTTTTAGCGGCTAAGTGTCTTATAGAGGTGAGAAATCGCTCGGCGATCGCGTCAACAGCTACTCAATTACTTGACAAGCTAAAAGACTTAACTAAATATGACCTCTGGTATTATTACGACCCTAAGCCATATAGAAAAGAAACTAGGCTAGTTAAGGAAATTCGCACTCAAGCAGTCACAGCAATTGCAACGACCTGGCAAGAATCTCCTGACACCAAAACCTGGTTCAAAGAACGCGCCACCCAGGATGATCACCAAGATGTCCGATGTGCAGTAGTCCAAGAATTAGCAAAGAACTTCAAAGATGACCCCGACAACAAAACCTGGCTCAAAGAACGCGCCACCCAGGATGATCACCAAGATGTCCGATGTGCAGTAGTCCAAGAATTAGCAAAGAACTTCAAAGATGACCCCGACAACAAAACCTGGCTCAAAGAACGCGCTACCCAGGATGATCACCAAGATGTCCGATGTGCAGCAGTTCAAGAATTAGCAAAGAACTTCAAAGATGACCCCGACAACAAAACCTGGCTCAAAGAACGCGCTACCCAGGATGATTACTACTTTGTGCGACGTGCAGCAGTCCAAGAATTAGCAAAGAACTTCAAAGATGACCCCGACACCAAAACCTGGCTCAAAGAACGCGCTGCCCAGGATGATAACAGGGGTGTGCGAGGTGCAGCAGTCCAAGAATTAGCAAAGAACTTCAAAGATGACCCTGACACCAAAGCTTGGCTCAAAGAACGCGCTACCCAGGATGATGACAACTATGTGCGACGTGCAGCAGTCCAAGAATTAGCAAAGAACTTCAAAGATGACCCCGACACCAAAACCTGGCTCAAAGAACGCGCTACCCAGGATGATCACCAAGATGTCCGATATACAGCAGTCGAAGAATTAGCAAATCACTTCAAAGATGACCCCGACACCAAATCCATCCTCAAAGAACGCGCTACCCAGGATGATTACTACTTTGTGCGAAGTGGAGCAGTCTACGAATTAGCGAATCACTTCAAAGATGACCCCGACACCAAATCCATCCTCAAAGAACGCGCTACCCAGGATGATCATGAAGATGTGCGAAGTGCAGCAGTCTACGGATTAGCGGACAACTTCAAAGATGACCCCGACACCAAAACCTGGCTCAAAGAACGCGCTACCCAGGATAATCATGAAGATGTGCGAAGTGCAGCAGTTAGAGAATTAGCGGACAACTTCAAAGATGACCTCTACACCAAAACCTGGCTCAAAGAACGCGCTACCCAGGATAATCATGAAGATGTGCGAGGTGCAGCAGTTCAAAAATTAGCTAAATACTTTAAATATCAGCCTGAGTTGTTTGACATCTACTACAACTGCGCTGTTGATGATTCCTTTGAGCGCAAGCAAGATTATGAAACTAATCCTCGGCGCATTGCACTAGAGATAATTATCAAGCAATTTCCTCAGCATGAGCAGACTTTACCACTGTTGCGCGATCGCGCACAAAATGACCCAGATGAGCAGGTGCGGGAATTTGCTCAGAAGAAGTTGGCACAATTAGAGAAGTAGAAGAGTTGCAAAAATATGAGTAACACAGAAGTTCGTCAGCAAATCAACCAATATTTAGATGTATTATCTTCAGAACGCTTACAACTGGTTGCTGACTTTTTAGCGTATCTAGCAGATAAGGAGAGTGAAGACGCTACCCAAGAGTTGCTTGATATCCCTGGATTTATTGAATCATTTGAAGAAGGTAAAAAAGATATTGCTGAAGGTCGGGTAAAAAACTGGAGAACAATTCGGTCTGATGTATGACGTTGTGTTATCTGCCAAAGCCGAGGAGATTTATGCTACAGCAGACCAAGCTTTAGCCAAAAAGGTTGCTAGATGCTTTGAGCAACTAGAACAAAATCCTCGGTTTCATCCTAATGTTAAACCTCTCAAAGGTGACTTTGCAGGTTATTATCGCTATCGCATTGGTAACTATCGAGTAATTTATCAAGTTGATGATGCAACAAATCAAGTTATGGTAACTACTATTGCTCATCGACGAGAAGCTTATGAATAAATATGAAATATACAATCGTGATTCAATGGTCAGAAGAAGATCAATGTTGTGTGGTTTCGCTACCTGAGTTTACGCATATAATGCAGCCTTGCACTCACAGAGAGACTTACGAAGACGCTCTTAAAAATGCTCAGGAAGTTTTAGAGATGCTGATTGAATCATCTTTGGCTGACGGTGAACCTTTACCGGAGCCTAAGACACTAGGAAAGTCTTTGAAAGTTGCATAAAATTTATGAATTAAAAAGGTAGCTTATGAACACATCTGTAAATACAGCCAAAGTCTACGATGAAATTATAGAGTTTATTGCTGCTGGAACCACTCCCCAAAGTGTTATCGATTTCAAACTCTCGGATGCAGCCAAAGACCGTTTAGAGGATCTCGTTTACCGCGCAAAAACTGAAGGTCTTACAGGAAGTGATAAGCGAGAGTTAGATCATTTTCTGATGCTAGAGCATATCATGACTTTGGCAAAAGCAAGAGCTAATCAGTACATCAGCGCGGAGTGAGTATTCAAAGTGTCTCGTCCATATATTAATGCAGAATTGCGGCGTTTAGTTAGCGATCGCGCCGAGCATATTTGCGAGTATTGTCTCGTTTCTGAAGTAGACAGATCATCGGGTTGTCAAGTTGACCATATAATCAGTGTCAAACACGGCGGCGCTACAACAGCAGATAATCTCTGCTATGCCTGTATTTTCTGTAACCTGCAAAAAGGGACGGATTTAGGCTCAATTAATTGGCAAACTGGCGAACTTGTACGGTTTTTTAACCCACGCAGAGACTTTTGGGGCGATCATTTTCGACTAGATAAGGCTGTAATTGTGCATAAAACAGATATCGGTGAAGTCACCGCACGTATTCTAGATTTTAACAGTGATGAAAGGCTTATAGAACGACAAGCTTTGATTGCATCTGGTCAGTATCCCTCAGCATCAGCGCTAAAACAGATAAATAAATAAGTTATGATGTGCGATCGCATCCACCAATGGGAATTCTATACTTAGCAACTATTGCTACTTCACTTTTAGAACTCCCAAGGTAAATATATAATGGCTTATCAAAATATTACAGCGTCCCTTTCTCCACAAGATATCCAAGAAATTAAAGCCGCGCTACAGACAGTCCAAAAAAAGATGCCGTTTCTGATTACTCTCAGCACAGAAGAACGGCGTAAGTTAGTAAAAATGGGCGACAAAAGCCCAGTCTATGGCTGAAAATGCTTATTGGCAGCCTCTACCTCACAAATCCCTGGCAGAGGCGCAATGAAGTACATTTCTAAATTCTACCTGGAACGAGATTTAAATCTGGAAACGAGATTTATAAAAATTTTGGCGATCGCTATTCCCACACATCTATATAATAAGAAAACAGTCACAATGAGCGATAACTATATTTTGAAACGTATATCTGCATACAGACAGCAAATCCTAAAAGAAAATAAAGAAACCTGTCTTTCGCTCAACTAAATAATAGGATACTAATAGTAGTAGCATATACAGAAAATCAATTTGTAGGCTTATCTAACTGATGTTTGAGTGCATCTGAGTACAACTTAATATATTGCAAAATATCTTGACGAAATCTTAGCAAAGGCTTACGGGTAAAGTTTCTTGTAGCGTGAACAGAAATTCTTAACCCCCGCCCCAAAAATACTAGTACCCCCATCGTTAAATACTAGCGCCCCTAACCCCAGACAAATTTTAACTTTATGTTAAGTCGGGGTTTCGGCGTTTGAGTACAACCTTAATCAATCCAATAAATCCAATCAGCATTGGGTTTCCTATCGAGTTGGATGTCACCTGATATAAGCATAAAAATAGCAGATGACTTATTTACCAGATAGACATTACCGATGCAACAGTCTTTAGACAGTATTAGCGATCCCCCCAGTACCAAAACGCAGGATTCTGCACATACATCCATGCTGAAAAATCTTCTCTCTGGCGGTTTTTTTGAGCCATTATTGAGTGATTTTCGCATTATCTTTGAGCGCGATCCCGCAGCACGTAATTGGCTAGAGGTAGTGTTTTGCTATCCCGGATTGCACGCACTCTGTTTGCATCGTCTTGCTCACTGGTTACATGGTCGAGGAGTCGGTTTTATTCCCCGATTTATTTCTCACTTGGGGAGATTTTTGACAGGAATTGAAATTCACCCAGGTGCAGAGATTGGGCAAGGCGTATTTATCGACCACGGAATGGGTGTTGTCATTGGGGAAACTGCGATCGTGGGCGACTACACACTGATTTACCAGGGCGTTACCCTTGGCGGAACTGGTAAAGAAACTGGTAAGCGTCATCCCACAGTGGGCAAAAATGCAGTGATCGGGGCGGGTGCGAAAGTTTTGGGTAATCTGCAAATTGGCGATCGCGTTCGTATTGGCGCAGGTTCAATTGTCTTGCGGGATATCCCCAGCGATTGCACAGTTGTGGGAATTCCCGGTCGAATTATTTCCCGAAATGAAAACGCCAGCCTTTCTCCTTTAGAACATGGAAAGCTACCCGATATGGAAGCAACCGTGATTCGTTCTTTGCTCTCGCGTGTTGAAGAACTCGAAAAACAACTGCAAACTTTAGGTGTTAAGAGTCATTAGTCATTGGTCATTGGTTATTTGCAAATGACAAAGGACAACTGACAAAGGACAAAGGACAAATGACAAATCACGTTTTGCAGATTCCTCGGAGCGATCGCTGGCGAATCTATCACCGATTGCAAGAGTTAAAAATAAATAGCTCTTGTCCCCCCGATGGTTCTTTACGAGTGCAAGTGAACAATTTGCTAGAAGCGATTCTAATTCGCAGTACAGTTATGCAATTTCTCGCTTCTCGCCAGGAATTATTAGAGTGGCTAGAGCGTTGCTGGCATTACAGCGATGAATCATGAATCTTCTCATTAATCTTGAATTCATGACGCAATCACTGAACTTTATCCTTTTTGTTCATGGATGCACAAAGCTTAAATAGCTTTAGAGTTTGAAGCTACTGTATGCTTGCAGAATTTATTGCAGACTGAGATGGATTGGATGAGGTTTAGATTTTGTTTCTTCTGCTAAATCTAAATTTCTCCTGACATATAGCAACAATTAAAAATGCGAAATTCCCAAATAAAAATTGGAATTTCTGATTTTTAAGTTTTTCCCAAATTAAGAAATTGAAAGTTCAATCACTTATGGCGACTCGGAACAGAGATATAAAACTCCTCAATTATTTGCACAACGAACTTGAACTTTCAAATGCCGATATTGCTGTAGCTCTGCGACACCGTGAATTAGAAAATGGGCCACTACCGATGCTCCTTTGGCAGTATGGTTTAGTTGATTTGGAGCAGCTAGGAAAGATTTTTGATTGGCTAGCAGAACATAGTTAGCAAATTTGTACCTTGTAGCTTTGAGTCCCATTACCTGCCTAAAGTACACACTAATGCTCTAGAAAATCTGAGGTTACTAAGATGATTACATCCTTAATTGCTGGATTCTGTGTTTTACTTTGTTCAGGATTTGCTAATAGTTATATTAGTTCATTGCTACTCGAAGAGGTTTCAACTGACATCGGTAAAAACGATTAGTAAATTATACATTGATTTAGTTCCCTGTCATACAGATGTGATGCTGCTAATAGGTCAATAATTAAGGATCATGTATCCTACATTATGAATTGTGATATTTTTAGCATTTGCCATCGCTGGGGATTGTAGAGAGAAAGGATATTAAGAATACTTCCAAGAGAGGGATATTTGCAATGAATCAAATCATAATTAATGACACTACACTACGTGATGGTGAACAAGCGGCAGGTGTTGCTTTTACCCTAGAAGAAAAAGTTGCGATCGCTAAATTTCTCGATGCCATTGGTATTCCCGAATTAGAAGTCGGTATACCGGCAATGGGTGATGAAGAAACCCGGGCGATCGCCGCAATTTCTGATTTGGGTTTACAAGCAAAACTCCTCGGCTGGAACCGCGCCGTCATCTCAGATATTAAGGCTTCTATTGCTTGCGGTATGAACCGGGTGCATATCGCCATTCCCGTCTCTGGTATCCAAATCGCCGCCAAATTCCACGGTCAATGGCGAGTAAGTTTGCAAAAGCTCAAAGACTGTATCAGCTTCGCCGTCGATCAAGGTCTTTGGGTAGCAGTCGGCGGCGAAGATTCTTCCAGGGCTGATGAAAACTTCCTTTTAGATGTAGCGCTTTATGCCCAAGAATGGGGTGCATCCCGGTTCCGCTTCTGCGACACCGTAGGAGTTCTCGACCCTTTCACCACCTACACCAAGGTTAAACGGCTGGTTTCAGCTTTGATGATTCCCCTAGAAATCCACACCCACAATGATTTTGGTCTGGCAACAGCCAACGCCCTTGCGGGTATCAAAGCCGGAGCCTTATCAGTTAATACCACAGTTAACGGATTAGGTGAAAGGGCGGGAAATGCAGCTTTAGAAGAAGTTGTCATGGCAATTAAACGCATCTATGGCGTTGATTTAGGCATCGACACTCCCAGTTTGCTGGAACTGTCTCAACTAGTTGCAGCCGCATCAGGAGCTAGCGTACCACCTTGGAAAGCGATCGTTGGCGAAAATACCTTTGCTCACGAATCTGGCATCCATGCTCACGGGGTATTGCAAAACCCCATTACCTACGAACCATTTGCTCCTGAAGAGGTTGGTTGGGAACGGCGTTTAGTATTAGGTAAACATTCTGGACGGCATTTGGTTTCAAACTTGCTAGAACAGCATGGAATTTTCTTGAACTCCCAAGAAACCCAATCTGTTTTAGATGCAGTGCGCCATCAATCGGTACAGAAAAAACGCAGCCTGACGACAGAAGAACTATTGAATTTGGTCAGAGAACAGAGGTACTCTCATGCAACGCGATGAATTAGAGCTAAACTTGCCACCTGCTTTTGAAATTGGTGAAAAAGTCAGAGTTCGGAAACTGCTCAAAAACGATGGTACCTTTCCTGGTAAAGAAGTCGGGCAAGTTTTAGTGAACAAAGGAGATATCGGCTACATAGCCAGTATAGGAACATATTTGCAGACTTCCTATATATATGCTGTGCATTTCTTGGAAACAGGATTCGTCGTCGGCTGTAAGAAAAAAGAACTAGAATCTGTTGAGGAATCTCATGAAAGTAATGCTACGCATGAATGATGCCGGTACTTTAGTAGTTTACGTTGCTAAAAAAGACCTTGAAGAAGAAGTCGTCAAACAAACCGATGGAAATGATGGCAAGATTCTTACCCTAGCAAACGGTTGGGAATTAGAATTTCGTGATTTGCCAGACACAGCAAATTTACCTCAAACAGTAGAAGCTAAACGCCTCGCGTAAAAATAGTTAGGAGTAATGAGTTAAGAGTTATAAATTTTAACTCCTAATTCCTCACTCCTAACTCCTCACTTTTAACTCCTCATCCCCCACTCCTAACTTTTTATCAATTATGGGTGACAAGTATTTGACGTTATCAGAATTAAATCTTGAGGGACAGTTACTAGGTTTTGTTGGTGGTGAACCAGGAAAATATAAATATATGCAATTGGCAGTTCCATCTGGAAATGTGGAAATTAAACTGCCTAAAGAGTTGCGCCGTTTACTAAGTTCATCTTTAATTCCTGGCCAGCAAATTCGCGTTTGTGGCCATAGTAAGATAGACTCGCGCACAAGTAAAATTAAAATTAAAGCCTATCGAGTGACACCAATTGATACATGTCCAAAGCAAGAGTTAGCACCTCAAAGCAAAGCCAAGATTATGGTATGTCAAAAGGGTGGTTGCCTGAAACGTGGTGGTAAAGGGTTATTATCAGAATTAGAAAAAACTTTGTGCGATCGCGGTTTGTTAGACAAAGTTACCATTGAACATACAAGTTGCCAAAAATGCTGTGGCAGCGCTCCCAACTGTGTTTTACACCTTGGTAAAAAGAAATACAAGAATATTCATCCTGAAGCGATCGCAACTTTGTTAGAAAGTCACTTAACTCAATAGTAGTAACCTTCGCTAGCTTTTCTTAAAACAATACACAACTTTGTAGGGGTAAAATTTTTACCCCTATTTGTTGTAAGTATCATACAGTAATCTTGTCAAACTGCGATCGGCTAAGTTATAACTGCTGCAACGCTTGTAATATCGAATACAAACATAACTTATAAAATTTTTTGTAGTCTTGTTCTATCAGAACTACAACCCTAGTTATTGTGTATAAATTTTCCGCAAATATCTTAAATAGCTAAAAATCAATGTCTTTGTTTAGCAATTTACTCAACCTACATTCAGGAAACAAGCCGCTTGAAGATTTTTTTACAGAGATTGTTGCTTATTTTTTATCCCTGAATAACGATATTTTAATTGATTGGCTAAAACATCACTCAATCATTAGTGATGATAATTATTCCAGCATAAAGATTTCAACCCAACAAGAACACAAAGGAATTGAAAGCCATACAGAGGATAGCAGACTTGATATTGTGGTTGAACTCTCAACTGGTTTAGATACAGATGTAATATTTATTGAATCAAAAGTTGGCTCTACAGAAACACCAGGACAATTAAAAAAATATGCTGATATTTTGAGTAATTTACAAAATGTTAGACATCGAATTTTAATTTACATCACTCGTGATTATGACCCAAAAGAAGAAATCAAACAAGATGATTGTGAGCCAAAACTGACAATCAAAGAGTATTGCCTTAAGTTATCACCCAAGATTAATTTCTTCCAACTGAGGTGGTATCAGTTTTATAGCTTCTTGAAAGAACGCGCATCTGATATCTTAACCCAAGAAATATTAACTTTCATGAGGAATAATAGAATGTCTTACACAAATCAATTTTCATCAGTTGACTTATTGACAATGGTGAACTTTAACAAAACTTTCAAGCTTATGGAATCAACCATTAGTGAAGAAGTTAAAAAAGAACTCAAGGAATCTTTCGCTGGTATAAATAAACACGATATAGATGGTTTGTATCAATGGAAATCTAAAAATAGATATATAATAGGTACTAGCTTATCTAACAGAAAAGGGGATTTATGGTGTGGTCTTGGATACTTCAATTTAAATCCAGATAATTTAACTGATTATCCATCTATCGGTATATTTTTGGAGGTGTCCCCTGGTTTTGTAGAACGCCCAAAAATTATTGAATCCATGCAGAAAGTAATTAACGATAAACCCAATATATGGACTCCTGAGAATTTAACCATTTTGCCAGCATGGTCAGCTATATTTTATCGAAAAAGCCTACAAGAATTTTTATCTGAAAAAGACCAGCTATCTGCTATTAAATTCTTTTTCAAAGAGTCAATAGAGGAATTAAAAACGGTTCATCAACAATATTTCAACTTTCTTCAGAATGGTGCAACTATAGAAGAAACTACAGAAGCTTATAAAGAAGAAGACCCAAACACATTATCATCTTCTATCGCAGAAGTTTAATCAGCTACAGCTATATTAATATAGAAATAACTCTGCATTCTCGTAGTTGTTATGAGCCTTATCACTGCTAAACGCTTTACTATAGCTGAATATCACCGTCTAGCTGAACTCGGCTTCTTTGAGGAGAATGACCGAGTTGAGCTAATTAAGGGTGAAATAATCCAGATGGCAGCAAAAGGTACACCACACTCTGTTTGCAGCACCCGCTTATATCGGGAGCTGTTCAAGCTGGTTCTAGAAGAGGCGATTCTTCGAGGACAAGAACCAATTATTATACCTAATGATAGTGAACCAGAACCTGATCTAGTCATTGTGCGAAATCGTCCTGATGACTATTTAGAAGCTCATCCTAGCCCATCTGATGTATTGCTAGTAATTGAAATTTCTAATTCCACTTTGAAATATGACCAAGATGTAAAATTATCTGTTTATGCAGAAGCTGGTATTCCCGACTATTGGATATTTAATTTACTAGATAACTATCTAGAATCTTACAGTGAACCTTATAAAGATTTGCAAGGTAAATTTGGTTATCGTCGTAAGTTAATTTTTCTGCCTAATGAGTCAGTTAATTTGCCATATTTTTCTGATTTAGTTCTGGATTTATCTAAGGTATTTCCGGTTAATATATAAAAGGCTATATCTAATTGCAACTCACTGTGCGTCTACGTTGGACACCAATTTAAATCAAACTTTCCAACGCATGTTGTAAATCATTTGTCACATCAGCAACAGCTTGTCTAGCACCTAACCGATTTTCCTTATACGCTGGGTAACGCTCAGAAATTGATATGGGTTCACCAATAGTAATTTTTACTTTTTGCTTACCCAATTGTGGGCGTTGTAAACCTTTATCGCCTTTGATTTTAGCAATCATTTGCCATAAAATTAAAGTCGTCTCAGCAAACCTTTCTACTGTTGGATTTTCACGAATATAATTACCAGAAACTGCCACAAAACTTTCTACTAAACGCATGTGCCACATCCGCGCATTCGCTTCTTCAGCAACGCGATCGCCTAAAGCTCTTTCTACAGCAGAGACTCCTTTGACATCCTTAAATTCTTCTCTAAATATATAATTCCAACCTGCTTGTTCTACCCGCCGACAACGATCGCTCAAACTACCTTTTGATTGCAAATTAAAATACTGTTCTGATATTAACAATGCTGCATTCAACAACGCTTGTAAACGAACTGCTAACGCTTCATTTCTATCTGTAATTTGCCCGTTGACAATCTTGGGATCTGGCAGTTTCTGATGATAAAACCGGGTGTAAAATTCTTCCATGAGCAAAAGTAAATGTTCTGCCAAAGCCAACAACCGAGGATAAAGCGACTCTATAGAAGCATTTTCTGCTGAATTCACAGGTAAACCACTAGCCGCTTCCAATTCACTTAAAAGATTTGCGATCGCACCCCAAGGAGCATCAACGTAACTATATTTAATCCCAACTGGTACAATTAGAACCTGTTCAGGGCGTTCAGCTTTTTGTAAGTCTTCAGCACACCAAAAGCCTAATTGGGCAATACCAGGTTCTAAGGGGCTGATATTCTCCGATAAACCATTGGTTGCACCCTCTGGCGCAGCCGCCATCGGAAACTTCCCATTGGCGAACAAGTCACGCGCCGAACGTAACCCCGTCCAGTCAGCTTTACCTCGCTGAATTGGAGTACCACCTAAATGAGAAGCAATCCAGCCAACGTGGGAACCTGCCCAGAGAGGAATGCCGCGATCGTAGATAAAATGAGCGTGAATGGGATGTTGTAGTGTTGTACTTTGCGATCGCGCTATCTTTGGTACAAGTTGAGATAACAAGTAAGCCAAACAAAACGGATCGTCTGTTTTTGGATGGCGAAATGCCAGCATAAAACGGATCTTACCCTCGTGAAACTGGCGATAGAGATCCACCAGCACCTCTACGTTGTCTGCTTCAATTTGGGTAATAGGTGTTTGCCAGTTTATCCAACTGGGTAGCAACATATGAACAACTCGTAGAAATAAGGGGTTAAACGCCGGAGGAATAAATTCTAAGGGTGGCTGTGCTTGATAAATTACATCTGCCAAGGTAGTTTTCTCCTAAAGTTGCGATCGAAAAAGGCGGAAGGCTATAAGTAAAAATGAAAAATAAATAACGCTGTGTACTTTGTACTTCATCCTTAATACTTCATACTTTAGTTGACATAGAAATTAGCGATCAAAGAAAGGCTATAAACGATGCGACTGTCACAAATGTTATTCGTTACACTCCGGGATGATCCAGCTGATGCTGAGATTCCTAGCCATAAATTATTACTCCGTGCAGGCTACATTCGTCGCATCGGTAGTGGTCTTTATGCTTATTTGCCGTTAATGTGGCGGGTACTGCAAAAAGTTTCCCAGATTGTGCGAGAAGAAATGAACGCTACAGGCGCACAAGAATGTCTCCTACCACAATTACAACCGGCTGATTTATGGAAAGAATCGGGACGCTGGGACACTTACACCAAAGCTGAGGGGATCATGTTTTCCCTAATTGACCGCCGTGAGCAACAATTAGGATTAGGCCCAACTCATGAAGAAGTAATCACAGCGATCGCTCGTGATATGATTCGCTCTTATCGCCAGTTACCACTGCATCTCTACCAAATTCAAACTAAATTCCGCGATGAAATTCGTCCCCGCTTTGGTTTGATGCGCGGACGCGAATTTATCATGAAGGACGGCTACTCCTTCCATACCGATGAAGCCAGCCTCAAAGAAACTTACCAGGATATGTATAAAGCCTACAGCAACATCCTGCGACGTTCTGGTTTAGCTTTTCGGGCAGTGGAAGCTGATTCTGGTGCAATTGGCGGTTCTGGTTCCACAGAATTTATGATTTTGGCGGAAGCTGGTGAAGACGAAGTTCTCTACACTGAGGATGGCAAATACGCCGCTAACGTAGAAAAGGCTGTTTCTTTACCAATTGATGCGGAAATCTCACGGTTTACAACTTACGAAAAACGGGATACACCTGGAACAGAGACGATTGAAAAGGTGTGTCAACTCCTCAACTGTTCTCCGACTCAATTGGTGAAAAATGTCCTTTATCAGACGGTTTATGATAATGGTATAACCGTGTTAGTTCTGGTGAACATTCGAGGCGAGCAGGAAGTTAATGAGGTCAAATTGCAAAATGAATTGACCAAATTAGCTTCTGAATATGGCGCTAAAACTATTATTAGTTTGAATGTACCAAATGTAGAAGCACAGCAAACGTGGACAGCCAAATCTCTACCTTTAGGCTACATTGCGCCAGACATCGCAGATGAGTATATTGCTGCTAATAAACAGATTCATCCCAAGTTTTTACGCTTGGTGGATCAGACAGCCGTTGATTTAAAAAACTTTGTTACAGGTGCGAATGAAGCTGGTTATCACGTAGTTGGTGCTAATTGGGGTGAGCAATTTAAGTTACCAGAGCGAGTAGTAGATATTCGCAAGTCAAGACCGGGCGATCGCGCCATCCATAACCCAGAACAAACCTTACAAAGCGCCCGTGGAATCGAAGCCGGTCATATTTTCCAATTAGGCACTAAATATTCCCAAGCGATGGGAGCAACTTATACCAATGAACAGGGTGAAGAAAAGCCGTTATTTATGGGTTGTTTTGGTGTAGGCGTATCACGACTAGCCCAAGCTGCCGTAGAGCAATCTTATGATAAAGATGGGATTATTTGGCCCGTTGCGATCGCACCCTACCACGCGATCATCACGATTCCTAACATTAAAGATGCTCAACAAATCGAAGTTGCCCAAAAACTTTACACAGAACTCAATCAAGCAGGAGTTGAAACCCTACTAGATGACCGCGACGAACGGGCTGGAGTTAAATTTAAAGATGCTGACTTGATTGGCATCCCTTATAGAATTGTAACCGGACGCGCGATCGCTAATGGCAAAGTCGAAGTTGTAGAAAGAGCCACCCGCAACTCTCAAGAAATTGTCATAGAGGAAGTTACAACCACACTCAAACAGTGGATTACCGCCGCCACTCAGGTAAAAAATTAAACTTCAACATTTACGCAGAGGAATCAATATTTTACTTTGTGTTCCTCTGCGTTTTACTCAGCGTTCCTCTGCCTTGTAAATTAATCATCTCCAAAAAGAATGAAATTTACATAATTTGGTAGGTGACGGATTAGAAATATAAATTCTAAAATTGAAAAAGGGACTTGCGGAATTAAAAATAATCGCCCTTAGAGGCATAAAGTCTCCTCCAGGTTTCGGGAAACTCTCTACTTGTAAGTATCGTCTTTAACCAGGCTGCTCCTCACATAATGACCATATCAGCCCTCAGTCAGGAAGGTTTTGAACATGAAAGACCAACAAGGATCTAATCGCATTTCTTCAGGCGCAATTGCAGCCGTTTCAGCAGTGGTTGTAGCGGTGGGTGGCGGTGTGGCTTGGTTTACTACACACTCCAGCAATCCTCCCACACCATCAAATCCCTCTGGGCCCATCGCTCAACCAGCACAGCCATCAACTAGGCAGCCAGCTAACGAGCAAACCCCTAATGTTTATTGGCTCAGACCAAAAGACAAAAGTGTTGCTTTGGTTCCCCAACCAGTTAAAGTCGCTTCTATACGAGCCAACCAGCCTTTAGAAGCAGCTTTCCAAAGTTTATTGGCAGGGCCGACAGAAGGAACAGATTCCACAACTATCCCCAAAGGAACTAAGCTGTTGGGACTGAAATCAGAAAATGACGAAGTTCACGTTAATTTATCTGAAGATTTTACCAGTGGTGGTGGTAGCACATCAATGATGGGTCGCGTCGGACAAGTTGTTTATACTGCGACAAGTTTAAATCCTAAAGCCAAGGTTTACATTGACGTGAACGGCAAACCATTGGATGTTTTAGGTGGTGAAGGCGTAGAGTTACAACAACCACTAACTCGTGAAAGCTTTGAGAAAAATTATCAGCTTTAGTTCTTGGTCATTGGTCATTGGTTATTGGTCATTAGTCATTGGTCATTAGCAAAGGACAAAGGACAAATGACAAATGACTAACGTTTGCTATTTAACACACGAAAATTACGGGCTTGCTCCTCTAACCTTGTGGCCAGGCGATCACAAACCCGATTACACAAATCAAAAATCATTTCATCTTCCACCCGGTAATAGGCGCAAGTTCCTTCACTGCGGCGGCTAAGGATACCTGCTTGCCACATTACCTTCAGGTGTTTTGACACATTTGCCTGAGAAGTCTGTGTTGCCTCTACCAACTCTTGCACGCATTTTTCTTCATCCCGTAATAAGTGGAGCAGCCGCAAGCGCATCGGCTCACTTAACAGGCTGAAGTATTCAGCTACTTGTTGCACCACTTCTGGCGGTAAAGGCAACGTTTGTTTCATCAGGATTAACCCGCAAGGACTGAAGTTTTAACGATGACTCATTTCAGATGACTCATTTGATATATAGATTAATACTTAATCGGGGTTAATTCGCATCAAAGGTTGACCATATTCTACAGCGTCACCATTTTGGAGAAGAATTTCCATCACTTGTCCAGAGACTTCGGCTTCGATTTCATTCATCAGCTTCATGGCCTCAATGATACAGACGGTTTGACCCTTGCGGACGCGATCGCCAACTTCCACAAATGCCGCTTCTCCAGGCGCAGGAGCGCGATAAAACGTTCCCA
This sequence comes from Nostoc sp. C110, assembly GCF_043099725.1. Lineage (GTDB taxonomy): Bacteria > Cyanobacteriota > Cyanobacteriia > Cyanobacteriales > Nostocaceae > Nostoc > Nostoc muscorum_A. The sequence goes on from NZ_CP171148.1 coordinate 2,991,525, forward strand.
CCATTGGGGAAGGCACTTCTACTAATCTCTGATCAATGATTGAGGGAGCATTTACTGACAACTGCAATTGTGTGCTAGTACCAGTATTCTCAAACACGCGAGATGTGGACACCTCCGTTACCTGACTCGCGTTCACCTGGTTTCCCCCAGATGAACCCGATGTCAGGCCAGAACCTACCACACCGCCGAAGGTCGCTTGACCTACCGACAACATCTGATTGCTGACACTCACAGCCTTACGGACTGTTAGTTCAAAATCATCGCTTTTGAGCGTGACTTCTGCAATATCTGTTTGTGCGATAGTTGCCAATAGTTGGCGGATTTCATTAAAGTCCAATGGCACAGTTTTTATTACCTCGACCTATCCGTAAATTAGCATCTTAAGTGTGGCAGGGATTAAATCCAGATGTAGGGATTTCAATCGGGAGCAAGCATCTCCATAGAGATGAAAGTTATTCCCTGCTGATATATTTATCTTCCTGGGTATCAACTTTGATGCGTTCTCCTTGAGAAATAAACAAAGGAACCATCACAATTGCACCGGTTTCCAAAGTTGCTGGTTTTGAACCACCGGTAGCAGTGTCACCTTTTAAGCCTGGATCTGTTTGTACAATTTCCAGAACCACAGATTTAGGCAATTCTACTCCTAGAACCTGATCGCCCCACTTAATAACTTCAGCTTCCATACCTTCCTTCAGGTATTTGACGCGATCGCCAATTTGTGCGCGGGTCAATCTGCCTTCTTCGTAGGTTTCCATATCCATAAAGACGAACTCATCGCCCTCTTTATAGGTATGCTGCATCGTGCTTTTTTCTAGAGTAGCTTGGGGCACAGTTTCCCCAGCTCGGAACGTTTTTTCCATTACGCTCCCACTCTGGACATTTTTTAACTTAGTTCGGACAAAGGCGGAACCTTTGCCTGGTTTGACGTGCAAGAATTCTAGCACTCGCCATACAGACCCATCTAATACAATCGAAACACCGGGTCGAAAGTCGTTACTGGAGATCATGAAACTTTCAAATTTTGGAAGACAATCGGCATTTATTGTACCCTTCTAGAGCCGTCATTGGGCATTTGTCATTAGTCATTTATCATTTGTCATTTGTACTGAGCGTATCGCTAAAGCGAAAGCTTCGCTAATGCGTAGCGTCTCCAAGAGTTGTCAAAGTATTTGTCATTTATCCTCCGCCCTTAACGTGGGAAGATTATTGATGGGTTACGTCCAGTCAACAATTTAATGCTGCATTTGAGTTATCCCATGCTTAACTTATTAAAATCCTGGCTGAAGAACAGCCTAATGGCAATACTGCTGGTAACAATATTTTTAGGCATAACTACAGCTGGGTGGACTCCCTCCAGTAGCGCCGCGTTGCCAGCCGGCAACGCAATCACCGACGGCAAGGCTTTGTTGCGGTATGCACTCCCGATAGATAACAAACCTGTACGGCAACTACAAGCCAGTTTAGAGGACATCTCTGCCCAACTGCGGGCTAATCGGCGATGGGGTGCTATTTCCAAAGACATCAGCAAAGCATCCCGAATTCTCGATAAACCCTCCCAAATCTTAACAAGCGTTCCCACAGAACGCCAACCCCAAGCAGAAGCTTGGATTACCGAGTTGAAATCTGGGGTGGGTAAATTAGAAGAATTGGCGAACAGCAAAGATAAAGAACAAATTCTTCAAGAGAGAGGCAAACTTCTAAATCTAGTAACTCAGATAGAAGAGTCAATGGTGAAAGAATTCCCCTTTGAAGTGCCTACTGAGTACAGTAACCTGCCACAACTGAAAGGTCGTGCCACGGTAGAATTCAAAACTAACAAAGGCGATTTGACTGTCGTCGTGGATGGTTATAGCGCCCCTGTGACTGCTGGGAATTTTGTAGATTTAGTACAGAGGGGTTTTTACAATGGCTTAGAATTTACCCGTTCTGAAGAATCTTACTTTCTGCAAACTGGAGATCCCGCAGGTAAGGATGTAGGTTTCATTGATCCCAAAACAGGCGAATATCGCGCTATTCCCTTAGAAGTTTTAGTTCAGGGTGATAAAGCACCTACTTATGGGATTACGCTAGAAGAAGCTGGTCGTTACGTTGATATGCCAGTTCTGCCTTTCTCTGCTTTTGGCGCAGTAGTCATGGCTCGTCCCGAAAGTGAAGTAAATGGTGGTTCATCGCAATTCTTCTTCTTTTTGTTTGAACCAGAACTCACTCCCGCCGGACGCAACCTCTTAGATGGTCGCTATGCCGTTTTTGGCTATTTGACTGAAGGCAAGGAAGTTTTGGATAAACTAAAGGCGGGTGACAAAATTGAATCGGCAAAAGTCGTTCAAGGAATAGAAAATCTGGTTGAGCCGCAAGCAGCATAAGAAGAAACAGGGGGAGAATAATTCCTGTACAGACGCGATTAATCGCGTCTCTCCTAACTCCCCTGATTTAGATTCCCAGCGGTGAATACTTGATCAACTGTAATCGCTAATTCTAGAAAAGTCCGTGATACAATTTCCTGAGTACCAGTAAAAACTGTTTCTTCATAAAATCCATCTTCCAGTAGTAACACTGAAATCTTTGCTTCCAGTGGGTCTACAATCCAATATTCAGGAACCTCTAAGGCCGCATATTCAGAACGCTTATGACGATAATCCCGTTTAACGGACTCTGGACTGACCACCTCCACAATTAGTAACGGCGGTGACTGAAATACTGCTGAGGCATTCAATAATTCCCTGGCTTGCTCAAGCGTCACCACACACAAATCAGTCAACCTAGATTTATTTCTCCCCGTTCTCACCCCACTTTCTCGAAAACACAGCCAAGGTGAGCTACAACGTTTGATTTCTGCATCTAGTAATTGCTCAAGAAATTTGGCAATCAGGAAATGTTCAATAGTAGGTGGGTTCATTAGCTCTAGCTTGCTATCCACCAATTCATAATGGAAATCGCTACCATCATCATAGGTTAAGTACTCTTCAAATGTGATGCTGGTTACTGGTGTTGTTACCATCCCAACTGACTCCTAGACGATACCCTTATATTAAACAGTAAAACAAATCATCAGTTTTCTTAGTAATTTTTCAGCACGGAAAACCGATTGTGAACAGTGATTTATCTTCTCAACAAGTAAAAGACATTGGCGAACAAGGTCTTTTAGAAAGATTGCAACGCTTCTGTCCTCCAGAAATTATCGGCGATGATGCAGCAGTACTTGTGACTGCACCAGAGCAATCTTTAGTAGTCACTACAGATGTGCTAGTTGATGGCGTACATTTTAGCAACCTCACCACTTCCCCAGAAGATGCTGGTTGGCGAGCTGCTGCTGCTAATTTATCAGATTTAGCAGCGATGGGTGCTTCTCCACTAGGAATTACCGTTGGGTTGGGACTCCCCGGTGAAGTTAGGGTGAGTTGGGTAGAACGGTTATACCAAGGAATGACAGAATGCTTGCAAAAATACAATACCCCAATTGTTGGAGGTGATGTGGTGCGATCGCCTGTGACGACTTTGGCAATTACCGCTTTTGGTCAAGTTCACCCTAATCAAATTATCCGCCGTTCTGGTGCTGTAGTGGGAGATGCGATTGTTGTTACAGGGGTTCATGGAGCCTCCCAAGCTGGCTTAGAACTGCTTTTACATCCCCAATCAGGACAAAACCTCAAAGATGTAGAACGCACGGCACTAATCCGCGCACACCAGCGCCCACAGCCACGATTAGATGTCTTACCAATCCTCTGGAAAATTTTAGCATCGCCATCTCCCATACCCATTGCCGGTATGGATAGCAGCGATGGTTTGGCAGATGCAATTATCCAAATCTGCCGCGCCAGTGGTGTTGGCGCTGTCCTAGAACGCAGACAAATTTCCATGCCAGCAGCTTTTGACCATTGGCTAACAGAAGAGCAAGCGCTAGCTTATGCTCTATACGGTGGTGAAGACTTTGAATTAGTGCTTTGCTTGCCAAAAGAGTCAGCATTAGCCTTAGTACAACATCTTGGTCAAGGTGCTGCGATCGTCGGCAACATTACACCCGGATCAACAGTACTATTGCACGACGAACAAAAAAAATTCCCTGACCAAGTTCTGAACCTCAGTCAGGGATTTCAGCATTTTAGTCAATAGTCCTTTGTCTTTTGTGAAAAACTAATACTTCTCTGCGAGACGCTACGCGTAGCTTGCTTCCACGAAGTGGTACGACTACGCTCAGTACAAGTGACCAATGACTAATGACCAATGACAAATTATTGCCACTTCTCAGCTACCAATTCTGCCAAATCCAAAACTCGTTGGCTGTAACCCCACTCGTTGTCATACCACGCCATAACTTTTACTAAGTCATTGCCCATAACCAAAGTCAAGTTAGCATCGACAATCGAAGAAGCATCACTACCTTGATAATCGGAAGATACCAGTTCTAGTTCGCTATAGTCCAAAATGCCTTTAAGTGGGCCTTCAGCAGCATCTTTGAGAGCTTGGTTAACTTCTTCAGTAATAGTACGCTTCTCAACCTGAACTACGAAATCTACCATTGAGACGTTCGGGGTTGGTACGCGTAAGGCAACGCCATTAAGCTTGCCTTTCAGGTCTGGGATAACCAGCGCCACTGCTTTTGCTGCACCAGTGGAGGTGGGTACAATGTTTATCGCTGCGGCCCTCGCCCGTCGCAAATCCCGGTGAGAAGCGTCTAGCAAACGCTGGTCGCCTGTATAGCTGTGGGTGGTGGTCATCGTACCTTTGATGATGCCGAACTTATCGTTCAACACCTTGGCAATTGGTGCCAAACAGTTGGTAGTACAACTAGCGTTACTGATAATGTTGTGTATGTTGTGGTCATAATCATGATGATTCACACCAACCACAAAAGTGCCATCCTCGTTTTTACCAGGAGCGGTAATCAGAACTTTCTTGGCTCCAGCATTCACATGCTTTAGCGCTCCTTCTTTGCTAGTAAATACGCCTGTTGCTTCGATAATTAGGTCAATTCCCCAATCTCTCCAGGGCAACTTTTCTGGGTTGCGATCAGATACGCACTTAATGGTCTTACCGTTCACGATGATAGAGTTATCATCGGCACTAATCTCAGCACCTTTGATCTTACCTAGCATCGAGTCATACTTCAGCAGGTGAGCATTGGTTCTAGGGTCTGACGTGTCATTAATAGCGACAAGATCGATATTGCTATTCTCTCTACCCACCCAGCAACGTGCAAAGTTACGTCCAATCCGCCCGAAACCGTTGATTGCAACTCTAATCACAGTGTCTTGCCCTCTGTATTTATGCTTATATGTTGATATCGTTGACCCCAATCATATCGCAAAGGGGGGGGGCACTTATAACCATAAAGTGTTAGATCAATAAAAAAACACATAATTTATTCAGATTTGTTCGAGTACAAACTGTTGTTAGTGATATATGATCTGACCGTTTCCGGTACTAAATAACGAATTGACTGGCGTTCGCGGCACAATTTGCGAATTAGACTTGACGAAACTCCTACTAAAGGTATATTCAGGAGTTGCCAGTAAATGGTATGTGACTGCTCCCTCAGTTGTTGCTCCACTTGCTTGCAGATTAATTTGCTTTGAGTTATAGTCTCACCACCTAGCAGTCGGGGTGCGATTAACCAATCACACATTTGTGCTAGTTCGTGTCCACGGTACCAACGAGGTAAGGTTTGGAAAGTATCCAAGCCCACAATCCAGTACCAGTGAGTATTTGGGTAACAAGCAGATAAGTCAATCAGAGTGTTAATGGCGTATGAAGTCCCAGAGCGATTTGCCTCCACTAGGGAGACAGTAAACGCTGGGTTATCTTTTATGGCTAATTGCAGCATTTTCACGCGATGCTCAAACAAAGCTGCTTCTTTATGAGGAGGATTTAGGGATGGCACCCAAATTACCTTTTCAAGAGATACTTCTTGCATTGCTGTCTCGGCTACGAGCAGGTGTCCCCAGTGAATTGGATCAAATGTGCCACCAAAAATTGCTAGTTGCTGCATCCAGTTATGCCTGGGTTTTATGCAATTGAAAAATAGTTTCATTACCAATGTACTATTGTAGTCAATTCACGGCTAAACTTGATGCAATTTCAAATCAGTTTCACTAAACAATGTATTATGTAGCCAATTCCAGTAAGGTAGACAAAAATATGTATTTGACATTACAAGAATTTCTTTCCCGATGTAGCCAAAATTTTCAGAATAATCTTAACAACAGTTCAGAAATAGTAAAAACCTCCAACCAAGGTAAAATCATTCTGAACACGCAAAACCAGACCAGAAACCACATCTGGGCATTAAACATAAATACGATATAGGAGTAGTTACGGTAAAAATCAAATTCCTGTTATGATACGCGTGTCATTTGTGATTATGGTGTGGTGTGGTGTAAGAGGAGCAATAAATGACTAATTCTGTAGATTTTAGTGGTAGACCATTTCATTTTATTGGCATCGGCGGCATAGGTATGTCTGCTCTGGCATACGTTCTCGCCAAGCGTCAATTTCCAGTATCAGGTTCGGATCTTCGTCCAAACCACATGACGCACAAATTGGAATCTATCGGTGCCCATATTTTTGGTAGACAAGAGGCAAGTAATCTCGAATTCTTTCGTCCTCAAGTATTAAATTCACAAGAACAATTACCTGCTGATACTAAGTCAAAATTACCTCAAGTCATTTGTTCAACAGCAATTAACACTAATAATTTAGAATACAAAGCAGCGTTGGAATTAGGTTGTCCAGTTTTGCATCGTTCAGATGTACTAGCCGCCTTAATTTCCGATTACTACAGTATTGCAGTGGCAGGAACACACGGCAAAACTACAACCAGTAGCATGATTGGTTATATGCTTCTAGAAGCTGGCCTAGACCCAACGATTTTAGTAGGTGGCGAAGTCAATGCTTGGGAAGGTAATGCTCGATTGGGACAAAGCCAATATTTGGTAGCCGAAGCAGACGAATCTGATGGTTCTTTGGTAAAACACGCTCCAGAAATTGGCATCATCACCAATATTGAACTCGATCATCCTGACCATTACGATACATTAGAAGAAGTAATTGACATCTTCCAGACATTTGCTAAGGGTTGTAAAACTTTAATCGGTAGTATTGACTGTGCGACAGTGCGCGATCGCTTACAACCCACAATCAGCTACAGCTTACACTCAGATACCAACGCTGACTACACCGTTACTAATATTGATTATCGTGCTGATGGCACCACGGCTCTAGTTTGGGAAAAAGGCAAAGCCTTGGGCGTGTTGAAGTTGCGGCTGCTCAGTCGGCACAATCTCAGCAATGCTCTAGCAGCAGTAGCTGTTGGTCGCGCCTTGGGCTTAGAATTTGGAGCGATCGCCAAAGGTATTGCAACCTTTGAAGGAGCAAGACGACGCTTTGAGCTGCGGGGTGAAGTTGATGGTATTACCTTCATTGATGACTATGCTCATCATCCTAGCGAGATTCGCGTTACTCTCGCCGCCGCACGTTTACAGGCAAGACCAGGACAAAGAGTGGTTGCTATCTTCCAACCCCATCGCTATAGCCGAACACTGACCTTTTTAGAAGAATTTGCCGAGTCCTTTACCCATGCTGATTTGGTTGTGCTGACTGATATTTACAGTGCAGGCGAACCCAACTTAGGGCAAATTACTGGTGAACAGCTAGCAGCGGAAATTGCTAAACAGCATTCCCAGGTAGTTTATCAACCAACTTTACCCTCAGTGCGTGAGTACTTGTTAAAAACATTACGCCCAGGAGACTTGGCGCTGTTTTTAGGAGCTGGGAACTTGAATCAGGTGATTCCTGAAGTAATTACTGCACTTTGCGAACCTGCTAAAGCCACATCTTAAGTGGAGACTTTGCAAAGTTTCATTTCTGAGCAAAGCGCCCGTCTAGCAACGGTTCCATCTATGAACTCTATTACCGTATCTTTGCGGTAAATTAATGTAAAAATTTTACCAATATAAAGTAAAAATGACCATTTCCCAGGCAGCTGGAAACGTCTGCACAGTTTCTGCTTTGAATACAAAGAAACATCAAACAACTAATTCGGTGGATAGTGAAGTAATTTACTTACCAAATACTGATTGTGCAATCAAGCCCCAGGCTTGCTTGTCAGCCTTTACTTCCTATAGGGTTGGAGGAGCAGCTGATTTGTATGTTGCCCCCCGAAACTTAGAAGCACTGCAAGCCAGTCTTAAATACGCAAAAGAACGTGATTTAAAGGTGACAACACTGGGAGCCGGTTCTAACCTCCTGGTGAGCGATGGCGGTATATCAGGCTTAGTCATCGCGACTCGTCACCTCCGCTTCAGCAACTTTGACCCCCAAACTGGTCAATTAACTGTTGCTGCTGGAGAATCAATTCCCAGTTTGGCATGGGCCGCAGCAGAATTAGGATGGCAAGGATTGGAGTGGGCTGTTGGCATCCCTGGAACAGCCGGAGGTGCTGTGGTGATGAATGCAGGGGCACATAATAGCTGTATCGCAGATATGTTAGTTAGTGCCGAGGTACTTTCACCCAATGGGACGCTGGAAACTCTTACCCCAGAACAGTTAGGTTATAGCTATCGGACTTCCTTATTGCAAGGTGGCGATCGCATAGTCACCAAAGCCACCTTACAACTCGCGCCAGGTGCAGACCCAGCAAAAGTTGTAGCAATCACCAAAGAACACAAAAAGCATCGCTTAAGCACCCAACCGTACAACTTCCCTAGCTGTGGGAGTGTGTTTCGCAATCCCAAACCTTACAGTGCTGGCTGGTTAATTGAGCAAACTGGTCTCAAAGGCTACCAAATTGGTGGAGCGCAAGTAGCACTACTCCATGCTAATTTCATCGTTAACCGGGGTGGGGCCAAAGCTAGTGACATCTTTTGTCTCATTCGCCACATCCAACATCAGGTGCAAGAACGTTGGTCTATTAATTTAGAGCCAGAAGTCAAAATGCTCGGAGAGTTTCAAGGTGCTTGCTGAAACTTTCAATTCCGGGGATGGGGATTGGGAACTAGGCATATCAGTAAAGATGTGTCATAACCAATGCCCAGTGCCCAATTCCCAGATGCATTAATTATTGGTAAAAAAAGAGGCAAATTACTTACCGCATCTATAATTGAATTTGATTTGTTATTCAACGCACAAGCGTACAAATAATTATGACAGGAAAAGGACAGGGATTTGGCTTTGGCTTAGGAAAAATGAAGGAACTAGCCGATGCTTTTAAGAAAGCACAGCAAGTTCAAGAAGGTGCAAAGCGACTCCAAGAAGAATTGGAGCAAATGGAGATTCTAGGAGAATCTGGCGGTGGTCTGGTGAAGGTGATTGTCAGTGGAAACCAAGAACCCAAGCGGGTAGAAATTTCTCCAGATGCTCTTGCAGAAGGTGCAGAAGTACTTTCCGATCTCGTGACGGTGGCAATGAAAGAAGCCTACAACAAGTCCACAGCAACAATGCGGGAACGTATGGAAGAATTAACCAGTGGGTTGGAGTTACCTGGATTTTAGTCATTGGTCATTAGTCATTGGTCATTAGTCATTGGTGAGCCAGTGCGGTCTTCTCCCAAAGGAAGAAAGGGGGTTTCCCCCTGAGCAACTGGTGTTAGCGTTCGCGTAGCGTCTCGTAGAGAAGTGGTAGCGACGCAGGAGCTTCACCCGAAGGGTCATTAGTCAAAAGACAAAGGACAAATGACTATTGACAGAGGACAAAAAATATCTATGCCTTACAAGTTGCTATTTGTCTGCTTAGGTAACATCTGCCGATCGCCATCGGCAGAAAACATCATGAATCATCTAATTGAGCAGGCAGGCTTGAGCGATGCCATCATCTGTGATTCTGCTGGTACATCTAGTTATCATGTGGGTAGCCCACCTGACAGACGCATGAGTGCTGCGGCTGGTACAAAGTTGGGAATTAAACTACGTGGTCAAGCACGCCAGTTTCAAAAGTCAGACTTTCAAGACTTTGATTTAATTTTGGCGATGGATCAAGAAAATTATGAGAATATCCTCACTCTTGATCGCACTGAGCAATATCAGCATAAAGTGCGTTTGATGTGTGAGTTTTGCTCTCGACACACCTTAAAGGAAGTTCCAGATCCTTACTACGGTGGTCAAGACGGATTTAATCAGGTTATTGATTTACTGATTGATGCTTGTGAAGGTCTGCTCACAAAAGTTAACAGTGAAGAGTTCTGAGTATTAATTCTTAACTCCTCACCTTTTTTATTCGACTAAACCATGCTTCATAGCAAAACGCACTAATTCTGCTCGGTTGCTGGTTGAAGTTTTTCTCAATAAACTACTAACGTACTTTTCCACTGTGCGAGGACTCAGGTGTAGCTGATGACCCATATCGGCATTAGACAAACCATGAGTCAATAACTCTAAGACTTCTTGTTCTCTATGAGTTAGGGATGAGTGTAAGTGGGATGTCTGAATTTTAGTAGACAGAGAATTATGGGCATCCCCCGCTTTTGTAGAGCCGGAAATGCCCAAACTTTCTTTATGAGAAAAGCGATACTCCGATTGAATAATTTGCGATCGCTCCAAAAGATTGCGGATTGCTGCTGCTAACTCTTCCAATTCAAATGGTTTGGGTAAGTATAAATCGCACCCTGACTGATAGCCCAGAATTCTTTCCTGGGTCTTAGTTCGGGCAGTTAATAAAATTACAGGTAATAAGCGAAACATTGGTTGTTGACGCACCCTACGCACCAGTTCATAGCCATTCATCTGTGGCATGATGATATCCGTGACAATCAAATCAGGATTATACTCATCCACCATAAACAAAGCCTCTTGACCGTCATTAGCCGTGATCACTGAGTAGCCAGACAGTTCAAGATAGTCGCTAACAGACAGACGAGTGCCCAAATCATCATCCACTACAAGGATCGTCAAGGGCATGGACAATACACCCCTAGCATTTTTTTTACTCAGAAATTTGCTTCTACGCGCTTCATAGGTGAACACTGGCAAGAATAGTGTTCTTATGTTTCATACTATGACAGGATTACCAGGTAATGACTGCCTTCAGGGTTGATTTATAAAGAAAATCTTAAATCTTTTGGAAGGTTAACGAAGTGCAACTCACCTTTAACTCCCTCAGATCAGGAAGCATAGAGAGCTTTTTAATTTGTAACAACTCATTAATAAGGCAGAGCAGGTTTCCATTATAGTATAAATTATTATTAATTTTATCAGTAATTTACCAAAATATAAGTTAAGTAGGCATGAATTGAAATAAGTTTGTAGAGAAGGCTTCAGCCCTTTCTAGGATTAGCGTTTTGTAGCAAGATACCCAACAAGGTATACTACAAAACTTTAATTATTTACGCCGATTTACTTACAAGTCTTTGTGAAACTGCACAAAATCAAGCTTGGTGAAACTTGAGGTAAAATTCCCAAGTTCTGGATAAACCTCAGATGTAATCAATATCAGGTAACTTAAAAGTTACTAGAAAACTCTTAATTGTGAACTTAGAAAAGCTAAATTAGTGATATACAGTTCAATATTTCTAGCGATTATAATGAATACCCTATAATTCGCCAGGCAATCCAAATAATTTTTTAGGTACATTTAAAACGCACAAAATTATCAATGAGCGACAAGAACGAAGGTTACAAAGTTATTGCTGACAACCGTCAAGCCCGTTATTTGTATGAAATTCTGGAAACTTACGAAGCCGGAATTGAGTTGACAGGAACCGAGGTTAAGTCAATTCGTGCGGGTAAAGTAAATCTCCAAGATGGCTATGCTTTGCTTCGCAATGGCGAAGCATGGTTGATCAATATTCATATCTCGCCCTACAACGCCAGTGGACAATATTTTAATCATGAACCACGGCGGACACGAAAGCTGCTGTTGCATCGTCAAGAACTCCGCAAGCTAATTGGCAAAGTAGAACAGCAAGGTCTAACTTTAATCCCTTTGAAAATGTATCTCAAACGGGGCTGGGTAAAAGTGAGTATAGCCCTTGGCAAAGGTAAAAAGCTCCACGATAAGCGAGAAGACCTGAAACGACGGCAAGATCAGCGTGACATTCAACGCGCAATGAAAAGCTATTAAGGATAATTGTGGTTCAAACTACCACACCAGAGTGAGAAACAGATTGCTGTGAAAACCATGTTGTATGTCCACAGCGTGACTTATAAAAAGCCCTAGTTTATAGCCACAGATTGATTTTATGAAGGTTGAGAATCGATACAGTGGTGAGTAACTTCGGATGGCATAAGGAATTGTCACAACTTATGAAAAGTAATTTCATTACAGCTGTTGGCGCAGGCATTCTCACCTTGAGTATGGGAATTTTACCCTTAACTCTATCCGCACAAGCTCAGACAACAACTGATCCCGGAGCCACTACTGCTCCCAGAACGACCACTTACGATCGCAACGATTTTGATTGGGGTTGGCTAGGATTACTTGGTTTATTCGGTCTAGCTGGTTTGGCTGGTAAAAAGCGTGATAACGAACCGACTGCTTATCGCGACCCTAATGCCCCAGGTGCCACTACTTACAGGGACTAGACAATTCAAAATTCATTCATTTGTCAGTTGTTCAGTAGAAAAACAACTGACAATTTGCTCGTATTAGTTTACTGCTGGTTCTGGGTTAGATAAATTTGTCTGGTTTTGAGTTAAAGGTGTCCAGTAGCTGGCAATTAAAGCAACGATGAGCCACCAGAGGGTATTGACTTCAGGACGATACCAGACAGTATCTACAGTGCCGTGAGCTAGCATACCCAACAAAATAGCGATCGCTCCAATTAACCAAAATCCCTCTACACTTCTCAATCGTCGCAATCGTCGCACTTGCAAAAGCGCCGTATTAAATGTAACGATTATTAGCCAGAGAAAGCAGGCTAAACCAACAAACCCAGTTTCTACAGTCACTTCAAACAAAATAGAATAAGCACTTAAAGCAGTGTATCGAGGGCGTTGGTAGAGTGGATAAACTTTATTAAAAGAGTTGTGACCCGGCCCAATGCCGAAAATTGGGCGATCGCGAATCATCTCAAAGACAGCATCCCACACATTTCGACGAAAATTATTACTGCTATCTTTACGGTCAGCAAAAATGCTGAACACCCGCAGGCGAACTGGCTCTACAAATATCACTGCTAAGAGTAATATCCCGATTAAACCTCCTAAGACAATGGGCAGCGACCAAGTACGCCAAAAAGGAGGCATTTCCACACTCTTCCAAAAAATTAGCAATGCCACCACAGCCAAAACTGCTACCACTAGTCCAATCCAACCGCCACGACTAAAAGTCAGGATCAGGCAGGCAGTATTGACAATTAACATTGTTAATGCTAAAGCTTTTTTGAGCCAGCTTTGCCATGCAAAAATTGCCACCAAGCTAAAAATTACTGCTGGTAAAAGGTATCCAGCTAATAAGTTGGGATTTCCTAAATAACTGTAGACCCTTGTAGTCTTAGACAGAGGAGATTCTGGATCAACCCAAGTTGCCAGTGCTGTGGCTCCAAAAAACCATTGCCGCAATCCATAGACACTGACAATTAAGGATACGTGCAGATAAAGGGTGAGAATCCAAGACCGGAGGCGAGGCGACCTTAATACCCTGGCACAAAGGGCAAATAGTAGCAAATACAAGGTCAACGTTCCCAAGTCGTTAAGTGCCGCTTTTTTGACTGGTGATAATGCTGTTGCGATTACAGCAATTCCCCAGTAGAGCAATACCAGTAGGTGAATGGGAGTGACTGACGAGACATTTGCTGGTGTGACTTCATCAGATAAAGTCAACAACAGCCAAAATCCCACACAAGCCACCAATAACAAACCTACCAACGTACTCGAAGCAAAAGGTGCAAGGGCATATATTGAGCTGAGTAATACAGCTGCGATCGCATCTCCCCACTGAATCAAGACGCTGGTTTGCCGCCAAGACCTTAACAGTCCCACCAGAGAACGGTGTACGTAACTGGTAGCAAGATATTCTTTGAGCGGTAAAGATGATAAAGTAAATAGTTGCCAGACTAAATTCATAAAAAACATTGCGATCAATTAGCCTGCCGACGCAGAACTTGGATTTGATCATAATGCCTATGGCTATAAAAAGGTAATAACGTAGTTTGTAAATTAGTAATGACGCTTTTAATTCATGTACTTACTACATAACAAAGTATGAATTTGTCTTTCCCTATTTCCTATCACCTGTAATCTGTTCTCTACTGGCTGTAATCAGACATCACTAATTGCTTGCGAGGGAGTTGCCAGTTGCAGTGGCAAAGAAAGCACATAACGATATCCTGATTCTGGTGAACCTTGAATCAAAATTTGTCCAGCGTGCAACTCTGCCAGTTGACAACTTAGCAATAGACCCAAGCTTTCACGAGAAAGGCTTCCATGTAATTTAGCTAAATTTAGACCAGAACTCGCAGCAAGAAAATTGGAGTGGGAATCACTCAGGCTTTTGGAATTGTCCACTGCTACTGATGAAGTCTCTAGTTGCTGTTGTCCTTCTATATGAGTATTGTAAGTTGCTACCTCACCGGTTAACTCTAGGAGCGACAAAGAATTGAGACGGAAGTAGGGGTCAACCTCAGTAATGCCATCCCCTAACCAGGGATGAGAAACCCAAATAGTAATGTTGAGCGTATCTTCCTTGTAAGAAACATGGATGCGAACAATGCTACCTGTAGCCGAAAGTTGAATCACACTGAAAACCAGGTGATATAACATTTGCCGCACCTTGTCTTTATCTAAAGGCCAAATGCGATTACGTCCCGGTTCTATAGAGAGGCGAATGTCTTGCTCGCGGCGATTAGCCACTTCTTCAAGGGTATTGATAGCTTGTTGACATAGCATTTCAATATCCACAGGAGCTAAATTCAGTGCAGTTGAGTTGTCATCCATAGCTCCTAGTTCGGTAATTTCGTTTACTAGGGAAAGTAAATACCGACCACTATGTTGGATAATTTCTAAATATTCTCTTTGCTTAGTCGTCAAAGGCCCATAAATTTCACGTCCTAAAACACTAGCCATACCAAGTACAGATGTTAAAGGTGTGCGTAACTCCTGAGTTAACTGACCCAAAAGTTCCAGTTTCAGTTGCTTGGTAGAAACAGAGTCATTATCTTGAGTGGGTGCGGTGATTTTAATTTCAGTGTTACGTTCGTCATTAAGTGAAAATATAGGAGCAGTCTTGAGAGTGGTTGATTCGAGTCTCCCTTGCAGGAGCCGATTACGTTCAAATTCACTCATGCTCCAACGAGCAATGATTTGTAAAAATTCAATGTCTCGGGGTTTAAAATTGCGCGGGACTAAATCCATCACCGCTAATGCACCCAAACAATTTCCCTCAGCATCAATGAGTGGCGCTCCTAAGTAAGCGCGAATACCATAATCTTGCACCAGCTTGCTGCTAACAAGTATTGGATCTGTAAGTTTATGTGTATCATTAATTTCAAATATTTGAAAACTCTCTACTACCTTAGTGCAAAAGGATTCCCCTCGTGGTAGTTGACGGCTTTGTGCCAAATGATTCATCAGTCCCAGTCCCAGCCTAGATAAGCCCACCGCCGACTTAAACCAGTGGCGTTCTTGATCCACAAATCCCAATATGGAAATTGGTGCTTCCAAAAAGCGGGCAGCAGTCTGTGTGGCTTCTTCAAAAACCGGAATCGTTTCTGGTTGCCGCAAACCTAAATCGGACAAAGCTTTGAGGCGTTGCTGTTCTCTTGATTCATGAGAATCCCAACCATCCTTTAGGGCAAATAATTTGTTTTCAGGCTCTATCATTGCCACTGCTACCTTAATAATTTCTCTATCGTGTAATTGATCCAAGTCCTATTTCTAGGTTATCAATTGCTATTTTTAAGCATTCCCTAATTTTGCCTCTGACAAACAAATTTAGGGCAAAATTTTTTTCTCCCTTCCATTAACTCGGCGATGCGGTATGCACAAGTTACTAATTACTGGTGCTAGATATTCTTTATTTAGTACTGATGTAGTTTTTATTGCTTGGGATTTTACAGTCAGATTGCGTTAGATTTTGATTCAGCCAGGGTAAGCTAACCCTAAGGATACAATACAAAGGAGCTGTCATTCTTTATGTACAGAAGGAAAAATTCTTACTGGCAAACCCTAAGTAAATTAACTTACAAAATTATATTTGAGTAATTTTTATAGCAATTATTACTTATAACAGCTAGCACTAATGGCTGACAATCCTAGTACCGCAAGGCGGAATTAAAAATTAAAAATTAAAAATGAATACAGCGTAAGCATTTCATTGATTTAGATTGGGTGGTTTTTTTCCGCCGTGTTGTACTAGATAGTTTATATAAGTCTCGATCGAATAGATTGAACCTATTACAATTTCATGCTGAAAATTGTGTGGGCTTTTTTATTTTTTCCAGTTGAGGAAATATTTTTTGAGGACAACTACTAATGAATAAAATGGCTGTTAGAGTTCCTTTTGTAGACCTGAAGTTGCAACACGAACCAATTCAAATGCAATTGCAATATGCAATCCAATCTGTATTGGAACAGGGAGATTTTATTTTAGGGCAAGCACTCTCAGATTTTGAAGCAGCATTTGCGGCAGTATCGGGGGCAGCTTATGGTGTTGGTGTTGCATCAGGAACAGATGCGATCGCTCTCGGATTACAAGCTTGTAATATTGGTGCTGGCGATGAGGTAATTTTACCAGCCAACACTTTTATCGCAACCTTGATTGGGGTTATCCGCGCTGGCGCGAAGCCAATTCTGGTAGATTGCGATCGCCAAACAGCTTTAATTGATTTAGAGGCCGCAGCAAAGGCAATTACGCCTCAGACTAAAGCAATTATTCCTGTACATCTCTATGGACAAATGGTATCGCCACGTGAACTTATCAAATTTGCTGATACCTACAAACTACTAATTTTTGAAGATGCCGCCCAAGCACACCTTGCCGAAAGAGACGGATATCACGCTGGTTCAGTAGGCATAGCAGCAGCTTTTAGTTTCTATCCCAGCAAAAATTTGGGAGCATTTGGGGATGGGGGAATGCTGCTGACACGAGATTCAGATGTCGCCCAGAAGATGGGGCGTTTGCGAAATTATGGTGCATCGCAAAAGTATTTTCATACTGAACCCGGTACAAATAGCCGCTTGGATACTTTACAAGCAGCTATTTTGCACCAAAAATTACCATATTTGCCACAGTGGAATCGCGATCGCTTGACTATTGCCCAGCAGTATGATGCTGAACTAGCACCCTTGGCAACTACTGGTATTATTCCTATAGAAAATCAAAGTGATACAGGACACGTTTATCATCTTTATGTCATTAAAGTTGATGATTCTTGCCCAATAGAGCGCCAGCAACTCCAGGAAAAACTCACAGCAGTGGGAATTCAAACCGGCATTCACTACCCAATTCCTTGTCATCTCCAGCCAGCATTCAGCAATTTAGGCTATCAGCCGGGAGATTTTCCCCAAGCAGAAAAACTGTCACAGCAAATATTATCATTACCGATGTATCCTGGTTTGAGCAGTAGCCAAGTTAAAGAAGTTGTAGCTGCGATCGCTCATGCAGTCTCAACAACTTCTCAGGTAGATGAAACCTCCAATGCTGACCTTGACAGCGTGGTAGCCTAAAGTTAATTCATATTTATATGTGCATCCAACAATTAGACATTTGTTCTTTGTCAGTTGTCCTTTGCAAATGACCAATGACCAATAAAAATCATGGCACTCCAGCAACAGATTAAAAAAAGAAACGCCTCAGACTTATTGAATCTAGCTATTATAGGCGTTTTGCTGCTGCTTTATGCGCCTATATTGCTACACTGGTTGGATGGTTGGCTGAACAAAAATATCAGTACAGAACATGAATATTTCAGCCACGGGATTATTGGTTTACCATTTGCAGCTTATCTGGCCTGGATAAACCGAAAAAAGTGGAAACGTTTACCAGATACCACACATCCTTTGAGTGCTGTTTTATTGTTACTAGGGGCAGTGTTTTATCTTAGTGGTGTTACAGAGTGGGTTAACCTTTCCTTGCCCGTTATCCTGGCAGGATTATGTTTGTGGTTTAAAGGAATAGCAGGTTTGCGATCGCAAGGATTCCCCTTACTACTGGTATTTTTAGCCACCCCGACGGCAGTACCCTATCTCATTGCCCCCTATACCTTGCCTCTGCAAAGCTTCATCGCTGGTACGGCAGGTTTCATATTGAATCAATTTGGTATGGACGTAACAGTAAATGAAATCAATCTCTACGTGGGAGGACGCATTGTAGAAGTTGCTCCCTATTGTGCAGGGTTGAAAATGTTGTTCACGACTCTCTACGTTGGCTTGATGCTGCTTTATTGGACAGATGCTTTATCTTCACGGCGCACAACCATATCGTTTTTATCTCTTGCTGCGATCGTTAGTACTACTGCCAATATTATTCGTAACACTTTACTGACTTTCTTTCACGGCACAGGTCAAGAAGCAGCTTTTAAATGGCTACATGAAGGTTGGGGTGGTGACTTATACTCTGCTTGTATGCTGGTGTCATTAGTACCCCTACTGAATTGGATTAATTACTATTTTTCAACATCTCTAGAAACTGAGCAAGAAGCAGAAAGTTAGAAGTATGGGCATTGGGAAGAGGACTTGGGGACAAGGAGAATTGGGGACAAGGGGAAAGACTTGTTTCAAGTTCTCACCTCTTGTCCTCTTGTCCCCTGCTCTCTGCTCTCCTCTCTCTTAATCTACTCATAAATATTACTGAACTCATGGTGTGATTTTATAAAGTAAAATTTTGCCTAAGTATCACAAATTTTACTGATGATTTCATTCTCGAAGTTTTTCAAAGAAAACCAGTTCAATCAGGTAGCAGCACTTTTGTTATTGCTACTACTGCTAGCAATAGGAGGGATTCCCGGATATCTAACAGGACATTGGCAATGGAAACAGCCGCTACCTGTTACCAATCTCCACGAGTTAAAACAGATCCGCAACACTGGGTTAGCCCTTCCTGGTTGGCAAACTATTGAACAATCAGAACAGCAAATTGGTGAACATAAATGGTCTTTGCAGGTAATGAAAAAAGAAGGTTCGCAATCCCAGGTAATCCTGCTTTTGCTACCGCAAAATGGGCCTATGGATCAACCAGAAGTAGAGTGGACAGATGTTAACGGCTGGGGAAGATCGCGCTGGGGAAAGTGGAATATAGCGCAATCTCGTTCTGCCGAATTTACTGTGAAACAGTCTGAAAAGTTGGCTTCTAATGTTGTTGAAACTAAAGTAGAAGCTAGGTTCTTTCGTGCCGCCACACCACAGCAAACCTTCGCTGTCTTGCAATGGTACGCCATGCCAGACGGCGGAAATCCATCACCTTTCCATTGGTTCTTGGCAGATCAAGTGGCCCAGTGGCGCAAGCAACGTATTCCCTGGGTAAGCGTGAGCATTCTAATCCCGATGGAACCTTTAGGGCAGGTAGAAACATCTTGGTCTTTAGCCAAGTCTATGGGGGAAACAGTGCAAAGTACATTGATGGCAGGCCCTTTGTAAAGTATCTGATGAATGCCTTTGTGCAGAGATTCATCAGAAGTAAGTAAGTTCGTAGAAATAAACCAAATTATGTTATGAAACGTAAATAGTCTTAAAGTCCTTACTAATGACCAATGACAAAGGACAAATGACAGCCCTTGCTAGTTAGCTTTAATTGCGCCAACCTACTTATCTTTATAAATTGCATTCAGCCTAAAACTTAGCCAAAAGATGTTAATAATATGAAGTTAGTATTTAAATTTAGTAAAGTTCTTCTCTTTTTCTTGGTAAATACTTGCAGACTCCAGAGACATTGGGGACATTTATAGAGTAAAATAACGACTCGGCGCGAATAATTCTCATATCATTTTTTCTGCACCGATGTTCATAGATCCCACTTCTTATATGCGTGCATTCAGCGCCCTTTGTTTTGTTAGTCTTCAAGTAGGAGTTTTTTTAATAACACCTATCCAACTTGTCGTTGCCCAGCCTTTTCCATCTCAAGGACAATCACCAAGGCAACCCCCCTCGCCTGTGCCAGGTACTGAGACTGAGGTTATACCTACAGGTGCAAATGACGAAACTTCCAGCCAACTCAGCCGCTACCTCTTAGGGCCAGGAGATATAATTGGCGTTGTGCTTCAGCGTCCTCCTGGTCCATACCGCTTAGGAATAGGAGATGGAATTAGCGTTTCGGTTCAGCGCTTTCCAGATTTGAGTTTTCAAGCTTTAATCAACCCAGAAGGTAACATTGTGGTGCCACTACTGGGAACAGTGTCATTACAAGGTTTAACTTTAGAAGAAGCTCAAGAAAAAATTCGCTTGGGTTTAAATCGTTATGTTGTCGATCCAGTAATAGTTTTAGCCTTAGCAGCGCAGCGTCAAGACTTAAGTTTTCAAGCTGTAATTAGTCCCGAAGGCACCATCGTAGTACCGCAAGTGGGAACGGTGTCATTACAAGGTTTAACTTTAGAAGAAGCTCAAGAAAAAATTCGCTTGGGTTTAAGTCGCTTTTTTCCAGATCCAATCATAGTAGTATCTTTGGCAGGGGCGCGACCAGTTCAAGTTACCGTTAGCGGAGAAATATTCAGACCAGGAATTTATCCGATTAATTCAGCAACACCCCGCGTTGCTGATGCCTTGCTAATATCTGGGGGTTCAACGTTAAATGCAGACCTGCGACAAATACAAGTACGCCGCAAGTTAATTGATGGTTCTGTGATTTCACAAACTATTGACTTATATGCAGCACTGCAAAATGGCGGTTCAATCCCTAATTTACGCTTACAAGATGGAGATGCGATACTCATCCCCCGTCGTGAAGTTGGTAATGATGACGGTTATGACCGCAATTTGGTAGCACGTTCATCCTTAGCCACACCACAGATTAGAGTCCGGGTTTTAAACTACGCTGCGGGAGGTCTCTCTATTCAAGCACTGCCTAATGGCAGTACATTTGTAGATGCTTTGGGAGGAGTAAATCTTGATACTGCTAATCTCCGAGATATCGCTCTCGTTCGCTTTGATCCTGAACAAGGTAAAGCTGTTACCCAGAAACTTGATGCTAAAAAAGCTCTAGGAGGCGATGCGTCTCAAAATGTGGCGCTTCAAGATAATGATGTTATTGTTGTTGGTCGTAACCTCATAGGTAGAATTACTAATTTCCTAACTACCATTACCCAACCTTTCTTCAACGTTCAATCCTTTCTCCGGTTTTTTGACAACTTCGGTGGCGGGTCAAATTAGTAACTCTAAAAGAAGGATACAATCTGGAAATAGTTGGGAGTGTAGGAAGCCACATCTCCAACTGGTCTTTGAATTCGTGAATGTAAAAATATTAAACATATCAACCAATATATAGTATGAAGTTGATAGCGTTCTTTTATCAAAACCACTATCTTTCGTTTGGTGCTTCCTAAATTTTAAATTTTGAATTTTGAATTGGAGCGAAGCGACCATGACCCCACCAATTGTTAAGCGCTATCTTATTGCTTTTGATAAGTACAAGTGGATTGGACTAGCTAGTTTTGGTCTAGTTATAGTAGGGTCGACTTTGGTAGCTATGCAACCAGAGCCACCTACTAGCTATATAGCATCTGCCGCACTTACCTATAGTGGCCCACCAGTTTCTTTCTCTGCAACTGGTACAGAAATCCAACAGCAAGGAAAAGAACTGAATCAGGAAGTTTTACTCTCCAACCAGATAATTGCAGCAGTGGCAGAAAAAGTCGGTGTCAAACCGACAAAGCTGGGTAACAGTGTTGTCCTTTCTGTTCCTAAAAAAAACCCCAGGACTGGAGAATTGGAATCTAGTATTTTGGAATTGAAATATGTAGATACTGATCCCAAACGAGGTATACAGGTCTTGGCGGAATTGATGCAAGCAATGATCAAGTTGAGCAGTGATATCAATACTGGGCGATTACAAGCAATTATTGAAAAGATTAACGATCGCGTACCACAAGCTAAACGAGAGTTGCAAGTTGCTGAAAAGAAGTTAGAACAGTACGATCGCATCGAACGAACGGCAATATTAGCAGCCGAGAATGGCAGCTTGTTAAGCGCTGTTACTGCTAGCCAAAATCTCCAACGGCAGATGCAATTAACTATTTCTGGGGTTGATGGTCAAATTCGCAGTTTACAAAATAAGTTAGGCTTAACAGTCGGACAGGCTTATGTTTCTTCTGCTTTGAGTGCCGATCCAATTATTGGTAACTTACGAGCGCAAATTTATCAAAGTGAGTCGCAAATCGCCGTACTCAAAAAGGATTTGCGACCGGAACACCCAACGATGGTTCAGCTAATGCGTCAGAAACAAGCTGCTGAAGAATTGCTGCAACAACGTGCATCTGAGGTATTAGGTGGTGATGGGACGGCGGCTCCGCTTCAGGGTAGCGTTGCAGGTATTCGCACCCAAAGCAGCTTAGATCCAGCCCGCCAGCAATTGGCAAACCAAATGGTGTCTTTGCAAACCCAACGGGAGACGTTGCAACAACAATTAGTTCAAGAGATCCAACAAGAAGCGCGACTACGGCAAGAGTATTCTCTGATACCCAATAAGCAATTAGAGCGATCGCGTTTAGAACAGGAGGTTGCCCTCAAAAAATCCATCTATGACCAAATGCAGGTAAAGCTAACCGATGCTAAAACCGCAGAAGCAGAAACTACTAGCAGCCTCAGCATTGCCAGACGACCCACAGCTGCTGCTGATATCAAACCCCCGAAGAGTGTACCTATTACCCTTGCTGTAGGCGGTTTCTTAGGTGTGGTGATTGGTGGTGGGGTGATATTTTTGTTGGGAGCGCTGGAAGGGACTTTCAAAACCAGAGAGGATATTCGCGAGAGCCTCAAGCAACGGGAAGTGGCAGTGTTGGGAGAATTGCCTTTAATGCCAGTTGATGATTTGGATAAAGAAGCAGTCCCAGTGGTCGTTTCTGCTGATTCTCCTTATTTAGAATTTTATGAGAAATTCCGTAGTAATCTGCGCCGGATAGGTGGTAAAAACTTAAAAGTGGTGTTGATTACTAGCACCAGTAGCTTAGAGGGTAAGACGGCAAGTGCTTATAACTTGGGTATAGCTTCTGCCCGTGCTGGTAAAAGAACCTTAATTATCGAAACAGATTTGCGATCGCCTTCCCGTTCAACATCCCTGAAAGTAATTCCTGATCCCGATGCCTCAATTGAACCCCTACGTTATTACGCTAACTTAAGTGAATGTATCCGTTTAGTTCCTGATGTAGAAAATTTATACATTCTTCCAAGTCCTGGCCCTGTACGCCAATCTGCTGCTATTCTGGAATCTAGCGAAATGCGGCGGCTGATTGAGGATGTCCGCGAACGCTTTGATTTAGTTATTTTAGATACTAGCCCACTCAGCATATCGAATGATCCTCTGTTAATCCAACCTTACAGTGATGGGATCGTATTAGTGACACGGCCACACTACACACAAGAGAATATGTTAGGTG
The DNA here is from genome assembly GCF_043099725.1 of Nostoc sp. C110. Classification (GTDB taxonomy): domain Bacteria; phylum Cyanobacteriota; class Cyanobacteriia; order Cyanobacteriales; family Nostocaceae; genus Nostoc; species Nostoc muscorum_A. The sequence goes on from NZ_CP171148.1 coordinate 3,014,974, forward strand.
AAGCTGTTGATCAATTGGTGGAAGCTGAACTGGGGTTGTTAGGAGCAATTATTAATGGTGCTGATATCATTGTTTCTGTACCTGAAGAAGTTGCACAATCATCAACATTTACATCTGAGGTAGAAGAATCAGAAGAAGTTTCAGCAGCTGCTAGCAAAAACTGATATCCCAATAGGTAAATTTCAATGTTGTATGGGCGCTTACCATTCTCACTGGGTAAGTAAGCAAAGGTTAACGCAGAGGTTTGATAGCTAGCAATTTTTTCGCTATGAATTTAGACAGAAAATGCTGTATTTAGTCCTGCCTAAACAACCCAAACAGGGGAGCAAGAATTACCCCAAAAACAAAACCCCCGATATGCGCCCAATAAGCAACTCCACCGGTTTGTACAGTCATCTGAGCAGCTGTTTGTAAGGTAGCAAGACCAGATATAACATTCTGCACAAAGAAAAGTCCAATTATCACTAGTGCTGGAATTCTGATTGTGGTGATGAAAATCCCCAAAAAAACTAAGGTCATGACTTTAGCGTGGGGAAAGCGGATGATGTACGCACCCAAAACCCCAGAAATTGCACCACTTGCCCCCAAGGAAGGAATCTCAGAATTCATACCAATAAACCATTGGCATAAGGCAGCTAAAGCACCACATGCCAAATAAAAAATTAGATATTTGGCATGACCTAATCGATCTTCAATATTGTTGCCAAAAACCCAGAGGAACAACATATTTGAGATTAAGTGCCACCAACCACCGTGTAAAAATTGCGACGTAAATAATGTTATCCACTCTCCATTCAAATTGGTTGTTAACTCTTGAGGTACTACCGCATATTGACTTAAAAACTGACTCAATTGTGCATTTGACAGGCTCACCTCGTGAAGAAAAACTACAATATTTATGCCAATTAAACCGTAGGTGAAATACGGGGTGATTCGCGTCGGATTTTCGTCGTAGAGGGGAAACACAGGTGTTTTTCCTAAATTATTGGCTAATTGCAATATAGCTTGTAAGACAAGCAGTTGCGAAGCTTAGGCAATGTCACCTATTAAATCAATCAGTCTGATTGATAGTTCCAATAACAAAATCACTTATACCAAGATTCTTCCTGTGATTTATCGTTAAACAAACCTAACAGAGGGCCGAGAATTGCCCCAAAGACAAACCCACCTGCATGGGCCCAGTAAGCAATACCACCGCTTTCCATACCGATATTGGTACGTGTTTCGAGACTAGCAAGCCCGTAGAAAGCTTGTTCGAGAAACCAGAATCCCAAAAAGAAATATGCCGGGACACGGAAAGTTGGGAAGAAAATTCCTAAAGGCACTATGCCGAGAACTTCAGCGTTGGGAAAGCGAAGAATATACGCTCCGAGAATGCCTGCGATCGCACCACTCGCACCCAAAGATGGAATGCTAGAATCTTGAGCGAAGAACCACTGTGTTAATGCTGCCAAAACACCGCAAGATAAATAAAACAGTAAATATTTGGCATGACCTAACTTATCTTCAACGTTGTTACCAAAAATCCAGAGGAACAGCATATTACCTGCTAAGTGCAAGAAACCACCATGCAAGAATTGCGAGGTAATCAAAGTTGCCCATTCTGGGACTGGTTGGTGTACGGAGATACCACCAAAGCTGAGGGTGAGTTCTCGTGGAACTACAGCCGCAAGGTGTAAAAACCCATTTAATGCTTGTGGGGGAAGACTTGCTTCATAAAGAAAAGCGAGGACGTTGGCAGCAATCAACCCATAAGTTACATAAGGCGTGATTTTTGTGGGATTATTATCGCTAATTGGAACCACGGGTGTTTTTATCCTGAGTTTAAGACAGCAATTCTACAATACGGAATTTTGTAAGTAGTTTCTTCTACCTCGTGGATGGATCTGGCTTTGAGACTTAAAAACCGAAAGCCAAAAAACCACCATCAACAGTGATACATTGTCCAGTGATGAAAGATGCCGCAGGCATACAAAGAAATGCTACTAAACCCGCTACTTCTTCTGGTTGACCAACTCTTCCCATAGGTGTTTGGGACAGAACTAATTTGAGAAAATCTTGGTTATCGAGTACAGACTCGGTTAGAGGAGTGCGAATAGCCCAAGGTGCTACGGTATTTACCCTAATATGATCGCCAGCCCATTCAACTGATAGCGATCGCGTCAGTTGATTTATAGCCGCTTTAGTCATACCATAAGGAGCGCCTGTACGGTTCGAGACTAAACCCGCCACAGAACTTATATTCACAATGCTGCTATTTTCCCCATTTTGCAGCAGAGGGTAAAATAGACGGCACATCTCAAAAATTGATATCTGGTTTGTCTGGATAATGAACTGATATTCAGCAGCCGTGTAGTCTAATACTTTTTTGCTGATATTGGTTCCCACATTATTAACCAGGATGTCTAATTTATCCCAGGTTTTGCTAACCTGCTCAAAAATGGCTTGTCGCCCCTCAGCAGTTGCAACATCTGCCGTAATTCCATAAGCAGGTAATCCTAATTCTCGCCAGATAATTAGTTGTTGGTCAACATCTTGAGAATTCCGTGCCACAATTATGACTTCTGCACCTAGAGATAAGAACTCATTGGCAACAGCTAGTCCAATACCTTTGGTAGCACCTGTAACCAGTGCTTTCTTTCCTGTCAGTGTCCAGCGTAGACTTAGCCCGCCGTAGGCATCACTCATTTGTAATTTTGCGGATTTTTTATTTTTAAGGTATCAATTTAAGAGTTTATCTTGTAAGTGCCCAATGCGATCGCTTTTTATAGTAATGTAGGCGATCGCAATCCCTAAACCATTTACTGCATCTGATTCCAATTCAATAGCTGATCAAACCCATGTTTTTTTCAAATTCTCTGGAAAATCAACTCCAGCGCTGGAACGAAACCATTCGCAATCAGCCAGAAAATCCTAACGCTTACATTCGTCGGGGTATGGTTAACTTTCAACTGGCGAAAATTGATGAATCTATTCAAGATTTTGATATAGCAGAAGAACTAGATACCCGTATTAAACCCTACCTTTGGCAACGTGGGTTATCCTATTATTATGCAGAAAGATTTGCTGAGGGCGCTGAACAATTTGAGATAGATTTGACAGTGAATGCTCAAGATGTAGAAGAAACAGTATGGCGATATCTCTGCATAGCTCGTTCGTTAGGTGTTGAAGAGGCGCGTAAATCTTTACTAACTGTGAAAAATGACCCTCGACGCATTATGCAGCGCGTATATGATTTGTATGCGGGAGATTGTACACCAGATGATGTTTTAACTGTTGGTCAATCAGAAGGGATAAAGGGGAATTTTTACAGTCATCTTTACTTGGGATTATATTACGAAGTCGAGAATAATGTTGATTTGGCTCATGAATATATAGTCAAAGCTGCTGATAATTACAAAATTGATGATTATATGTGGTATTTAGCCCAGGTACATAAAAAATTACGAGAGTGGATATAGTGCTTATAGTGACAGATATGTCCCTCTTCGACGAATGTTTGCTATACCATGCGCAATTCCTAACATTGCACCGATGTAGAGTCCAATATGGATTCCCCAAACTAACATAAATCTGGAAACTTCTGGCGGCTGAACGGCTGGCGTAATCTGAGCGGCAAAGAAGGGAAATTGAAAATAATAAAATATGAATCCTGTAATCTGAGCAACTAGAATTGCCCAAATAATGGGATACCGCGCCATTTTAAGTAATTGACGATAAGACAAAGGTAACTTTCGTCTCTGATTAACCAAGAGAAATATGCCGTAACTTAAAAAACCAGCAAAAAATCCTGCCTGAAATCCAACCTCACTGACTTCCCAGCGAAAACTAGAACCATAAGGAACATTTTTGAAGTAATAAAAGTAAGCGGGTGAGAGAGTACAGGTAATCTGATCGTTAAGGATACCAAACCCAGCACCGATTAAACCGGACACGATTAAAAAGGAGTATTCCTGAAGTTTTGTCGGTTTTGTTGGATTACGCCAGTAGTCTACCGCTACAACCAAACCCATCAGCAAAAACAAAATCAGCAGTCGGTATTGATATGGAATACTTTGCATAAGACAACTGGTTTAATCCAAAATTAGCCTTTCAGGAAGTGTAACTATTTACAACTTCTTCAGAATTTTCACCATTGTATGCGAAGCATCTGTGGAGATAGCATGAAATTCAAAGATTGACTATGTATCATGTCAATTTTCGGTTGCTTCAGTTTCAAACTGCACTTGGCGGTACAAATCAGCGATCGCAATTTCTACATCCACCGATTCCAGCCGTAATATTTCATCCAAATTATACTCCGATAGCACCCATTTCCCCTGTTCGTTGCGCCGAAACACTTCTACAATCGGTTGAGCTACTTGTACTAGGACATATTCTTGCAAGCTTGGAGATTGGCGATATTTAGCAAATTTTTTCCCCCTATCGGCTGCTTCTGTTGAAGGTGATAGCACTTCGATAATTAAGCAGGGAAATTGTACTAATTGTGGATCAGTATCTCGCTCATTGCAAGTCACCACCACATCTGGATAAAAATACTTTTGCTCCGGTTCTACCTGCACCTTCACATCTACAATGTACACTTCACAGGTGCGTAGGCGTAGCCCGTCGTAGACATCGGCTAAGGCATCATCTAAGAGCTTAAAGAAATTGAGACAAACCCGATTATGGTTGCGTGTACCACCGCTCATGGCCACAACTTCGCCATCCCAATACTCGTAGCGTTGCTCTTGGGTAGGTTCCCAAATCAGGTATTCTTCCGCACTCATCAAAATGTTGTCGGGTACAGCAACCATTGGCACGATCCCTTAATTTAGGATAGCGAAAAAAGGGCGTTCTCTTTTAGTATGACTATTCCCACATCCTCTGAACAGAATAAGCATCGAATTTTGGTTCTTCAGGACTTATTATGCTAAATAATTAGTGATCCAGAGTTAAAAATCGTCAATTAGTATATAAAGTTATGAGTAAAGTCGTTGATATGGTTGACATTGAAACCATATATATTGTTAGCTGTAAATATAACAATAATATTTTTAAGTGTATTTACAGATATGCTCAATAAAAGAGGAATTAAAATTCTAACAGAGCTTCTGGATTTGAAAGATGTAAAAGTTATATCACAGCGTCTTCATGCGGGGATTGGAATTGTTTTACAAACTGAATCAATTAAATCATATAGTATTTGTCCTGACTGTGGCATAAAAAGTCAGAAATTGCATCAAAATCATCGACACATTGTTAAAGATTTACCATTCGGGGATAAATCTGTTTTTTTAGAAATTAATAGGCGACAATTTAAATGTGAAAAATGCAGAAAACCCTTCAGTGAAGACCTAGATTTTGTTAGAAAGAAAAGAACTTATACAAAACGACTTGCACATAAAACAATACAAGAAGTATTAGAATCGGACATACGTAGTGTGGCTTCTATTGGTATAGTGACAACAGATGAAATAGAAAGAATGTTAAAAGACGCATCTGAAGATAACGGTGATTTAAAACCTGAAGACTTAAAAAGACTTGGAATTGATGAAATAGCTCTAGTGAAAGGAAAGGGAAATTACTGTGCTGTATTAGTAGATTTAGATACGTCTAAGCTGCTGGCAATTTTAAGCGATCGCACTCAAGAGGTAATCAAGAAAACCCTTATAGAATGGGGAACTGAAGTTTTAGAACAAATAGAGGAAGTCAGCATAGATTTATGGAAAGGATATAAAAACTTAGTTACAGAATTAATGCCTAAAGCTCAAGTCGTTGCAGATAGATTTCACGTTATGGTTCAGATAAACAAGGAATTATATACCCAGAGGAAACAAGAAAAGCGGAATGTCGAACAGTTAATAAAGAAAGCAAAAACATCATCAAAAAAGGCAGAACATGAAAAAACATTAGCAGGAATTAATAAAAGTAAATACGTTCTACTGAAAAACGAGTCAGATTTGAATGAGGAGCAAAAAACTAAGCTGATTCAAGTAAAAGAGGCATCTTCTATTCTCAAAGTAATGCATGAATTCAAAGAGAAAATTAGAACTATTTTTAATAAGACTAATAATTGGTATACAGCAGTCTTTAAACTGGGTATTTGGCTCTCAAAAGCTAAACAATATTTTCCCAATAGCAACAATACTATTATCCGTTGGTTTGATGAGATAATCGCTTATTTTGATAATAGAACGACTAGTGGTGTCGTTGAAGGTATCAATAACAAACTCAAACTAATTAAGCGCTCGGCTTATGGGTTTAGAAATTTTGAAAACTTCCGAGTAAGATGCTTATTAAGCTGGCATTTTAATTGATAGTTTAGCATAACAAGTACTGAAGAACCCGAATTTTTTATCCCTGCGAATATTAAGGAGTGATTGATAGCCTGTGCAATCAACATCCGGTCAAATGGATCGCCATGATGTAGCGGGAGATTCAGAACTTGAACTGTATCGGCAAAAGATATCGGAATTATGAGGATATCTGAAGCGTCGATCGCAGAACCTATTGTTTCATAGCTCTGTTGAAGCGATAATTTGCCAAGGTTCAACTTGATGGCAATTTCCCAAAGACTAGCGATGCTGAGATAAACGATATCTGCGCTATTGATCATCATCCTCAGATTATCTGGAAGGCTGAAGTTATTTTCAGTTAACCAGATAAAAGCATGAGTATCTAAAAGGAAACCACTCATTCCATATATTTCTTAAAAACTTCGAGAGGTTCATCAAAGTCATCACGCAAAGGTAAAACAAAAGTTCCTTTTAAGATGCCAGAACGATGCTTTTTTTGTAGTAAACTTTCCTGGGAAACAGCCTTTGAATAATTCTCAACTAAATATTTGGCATAATGCAAGAGTTCTTGTTTAAGTGGCTCTGGCATTTGATCTAGTGTTTGTAAAAATTCTGCATCAATAGCCATAATTTCTCCTGATAGTTTCTCGTGCTTGTAATTTTATGGGAATTTCCAGAAGAGATTTCACACCACATTAACCTTTATAGCTGTGAGCGATCGCTTTGCGGCACAACTATTTATTGTCAACAGCCCGCTCCAGTAGGGTTGTTATGCTGCGCCTATGCGGTAGAAGCATTTGTTTCTGTTGCCAAAATTCTGTTTTTCTGAGCGTTGAAAAATATAATATTTTGGATGTACAAATCGGCTACATAATGAGCTTTGTTCAAAATAGTTTTTCTTTCATCTAGGTTTGGAATCTTTCCATGAACACGCTCATTTCGCTCCTCTCTAAGGATATGTAAGTAGTATCCTTTGGAAACCACATTTTCTCTAACTACACAGTCAATCATAGAGACTAATTTTTCAAGATCCTTTCGATATATTTGAATTACAGAATGCTGCTTGGCAACAACCAAATAATCTTTTAATTCATTTTCAAAAATCCGTCCTAGCTCAAATAGTCCCAAGTCAACCTCGTCAACATTGAGTTTATTAATAGCTCGTTTTAGTCGATTTAATAATTCTAAATCTGAGCAATTTGTAAGTAAGGCTGAGTCTATATTAACTGAGTTTTGTTGTTCTTGGTACTTAAACAAGCAATAGCTTTTACCATTCTCTGTATATTGCTTGATATCCTTCATATTACTAAGGTATCTATAGAAAGTAGGGCGTAAGCACTCAACTTCCTTCCTGACTTGAAAATACAGATCACCTTTAGTAATAGGCTTATTAGGATGAGCTTGAAGTATAGAAATAATTTCGTTCTTAATTTTATCTCTGAGCAACTCCTTTCCAACTTCTAGATGTAAACTTGCTTGCTCAAAATCTCTGTTAAGACAGTAAACCGTATAACTTTTAGAAGTCTCTTCTTGCTTGAAATCAAAATTTTGAGAGTGCCTTATCCTCTTCCTAATAGTAATTTCAGCCAGCTTAGTCTTCTCTTGGACAAGACGAATCAGATCGGCAAAGGGAATAGAATTTTTATCTATAAATATTTCTTTTAATGCTGTATTAATTAGACTAGATACTTCGTCAGCAGTTCTTCTTATTGATTTATCGAGTGGTTTCAATCCCCAAACTACAAGAGCATATTGATTTTGATCTACCCTCACAAAAACATCTGTATTACTTAGATATACACTAACTGATTTGAATGAGGCATCAGGTCTTCTTGCAATAACATATTGATACACTTCTTTCACTGAAAGAGCCTTCCCACCCTCATGGAAGCTATCTTCCATAATTTGAGTAATAGTTTTAGTAGCTACATTGTCCCAGTCAGAAAGAGACCATATTCCACTTCTTCCAATTGGTTTAAACCTACTATCTGCTATTAGCTGATTTTTGAGATTAGTTACTGTAATCCGTTTTCCTTTGCCTAAATTGAGTTCTGCATGATTTATAATTTTGGCAATTTCTGAGAAATGCAAAGGATTCCCATTTTCCTGAAGAACTCTAAATGCTCTCTCTCCCACACTAGGCAGGCATTCAAACTTGACTTGATAAGTATCTTCCTCATTTCCTACCTTTTCGATTTCAACACATAGCTTTAGAAGCATTTTTATAAAGTCTTTGTCTAATCGATGATCTTTCGCTTTATTAAGTGAAATGACAATATCAAAAAACTTAAACCTCTCCGGCTTATCCAGTAAAGTATTAAAATAACTAAAGACTTTTTCAACATCGGCTTTATTAAACTGCTCTTTCAAGCACCAAGCCAATCTAGTCGACCCACGATATCCGTTAATATTGGCTGAGATTGGACAATAGCTAAACAACTCCATTAAAAAATTCAGTGAGCAAAATGACTCAGTTTCTTTACTAATCCCATATCTATCTTGGAAAAACTTTCTTATATCTTCTTCAGCCAAAATGTAGTCAAGATCAAGTAAGCTATTCTTTACTTGCTTATATTCATGTACCAAATTTTCTTGAAGCTTGAACTTTTTCGCTCTTACTGGAGCCATACATTAATTCAGTAAGCTTGCTAATTATCTTAAACTCAACCTGTCTAACTCTTTCTCTAGTGATGCCATAGTAAATACCAATTTCTTCGAGGCTATAGACATTTTCATGGTTGAGTCCAAACCGCTTTTTAATAATGTCTAAGTCTCTTGCTGCTTGAGATTTACAAGTTGCATTGATAAAGCTTTCTGTAATAGATAGCAGTTGTTCGAGCAGGTTAAGTGGTGAAACAGTTGGTTGAAATATCTCTTCAAGATTACTAGCTTTAACCGAATCCTCTTGGTTCATACTGCTTTGTTAGTCCAAAATGGTTTTACAAATTGCTGCTACTGGGTCATCTACATTGAGTCTATCCATGATAGCTGATGGTTCAAAACATAGCAGTGATCAATTCCGGCACTAAACACTTCTCGGTGAACTTTAACGCAAGAATTCTTAAAATTACTGCTCTACCAGTAGCTCTGGAGAGCTTGACACTGGCTACCAACAGATAACCTATGAAATGACCATCTCCACCGAAAACCGAGCACAGCATAAGTATGCTAATGGAACAACGCCTAAAGAAACTACTTGAACAAGTACAAGTGTTACCCGACTTAAGCACTATTCTTACCAAATAGAAAAACGTTAGCGAGTCTACAAGCGTTATTACAAATTACGAATTATTTAAACTTTTCGCAACAATTCTCGAATAGCGATCGCACAATCACCAAAAGCTAAAGGTGAAATTGTCACATCCTCTGCAAGTATGCTCTCACTGTGGTATCCGTCTGGACTGGGGAGACGATACATATACAACTTGCGTCCATTCACATCTAAAATCCAGTACTCAATAATCCCTGATTTAGCATAAGCGTTCGCTTTTACTTCTCGATCGTATTTGAGACTGGAATCAGCTATTTCAATCAGTAAAAACACTTCGGAAGCATTGGGATAGTGATCCTCGTAATCTAATGGATTCAGTTTCACTACTGAAATATCTGGTTCTGGTTCCGAGTAATCATCAAGTTGCACTGGTGACTGGATTCTTAATAAAACTTTGTCACCCAAACATTGACGTAATAACCTTTCTGTGCGGGTAATTGCTGATTCGTGAGCAGTACCTTTTGCTGACATTCTGATAATTTGTCCCGCGATTAATTCTAAGCGTTCTTCAGGATGAAAAATCCCCATTTCCGCCATTTGGTGATATTCTTGAACACTAATTAGGCGAATATTGGTCAGCATAAGATTCACGTTAACGTCCTAGCATTTTATCCCGCAAATGTTTAATGCGATCGCGCAATTTACCTGCCTCTTCAAATTCCAGTTTTTTCGCCGCCTCTTTCATCTGTGCTTCTAACAGAGTAATCAACCCTGGAATCTGTTCTAATGGCAATTCATCTATATGTTCATCTACAACTTTCAAGTCAGTTGCATTTAACCGCCGAGATACATCTAAAAAAGCCAAAATCGCATTACTTGATTTTTTGACAATTGGTTGCGGTGTAATCCCATGCAGTCGATTATGTGCCGTTTGAATACCACGCCGTCTATCTGTTTCATCAATAGCTTTAATCATGCTACCTGTCATATTATCGGCATACAAAATCGCTTGTCCCTGGACGTGACGCGCGGCTCTACCAATAGTTTGAATTAAGGAACGCTCGGTTCGCAAAAAACCTTCTTTATCTGCATCCATGATTGCTACTAAGGAAACTTCGGGTAAATCCAAGCCTTCCCGCAGCAAATTTACGCCAACCAAAACATCAAATTTCCCTTCGCGCAAGTTCTGCAAAATCTCAATGCGCTCAATAGAAGTAATCTCGGAATGTAAATACCTTACCCTTATACTGCGGTCTTGCAAATATTCGGTTAAATCTTCCGCCATCCGCTTGGTTAATGTGGTAATTAACACTCGTTCATGGCGGTCAGCTCTATCTTTAATTTCGCCTAACAAATCATCAATTTGTCCTTCTGTAGGACGCACAGAAATTTCTGGATCAACTACCCCAGTTGGTCGAATCACTTGCTCAATTACATTATCTTCTGAAATTTCTAATTCCCAAGTTCCGGGAGTTGCGGAAACAAAAATACACTGATTAACCTTTTGCCAAAATTCTTCTGCTTTCAAAGGACGGTTATCAGCAGCGCTAGGAAGCCGAAATCCATGTTCGATTAAAACTTTTTTTCTCGCTTGATCGCCGTTATACATACCGCGAATTTGGGGCACGGTTACGTGAGATTCATCAATAATTAATAGCCAATCTTTGGGAAAATAATCAATTAAACATTCTGGTGATTCTCCAGCTTGTCTTCCTGCTAAGTGACGTGAATAGTTCTCGACACCGTTGCAGTAACCTACTTCGCGCAGCATTTCTAGGTCATAACGTGTACGTTGATCTATGCGTTGCGCTTCTAATAGTTTCCCAGCTTGTTCTAAGTCTAGTTTTTGCTGTTTCAACTCGGCGGCGATGTCGTGACAAGCTCCTTCTAAGCGTTCTTCTGGGGTGACAAAGTGACGCGCCGGGTAAACATTCACTGCTTCCAAGCTTGTGAGAATTTCCCCTGTCACCGGGTCAATATAGCGAATCGCATCAATTTCATCACCAAAAAATTCGACGCGGATAATTCGGTCTTCATAGGCTGGGCCAATTTCTAAGACATCACCACGGACACGAAATTTTCCTCGGCCCATTTCGATGTCGTTGCGGCTATATTGAACATTTGCCAAATCCCGTAAAATTTGGCGTTGATTTACTTCCATACCTATTTGGAGAGGGATGGCAGCTTTCAGATATTCTGCTGGCATTCCCAAACCGTAGATGCAACTGATGGAAGCAACGACAATGACATCACGACGTTCAAACAGCGATCGCGTCGCTGAATGCCGCAACATATCAATTTCATCATTAATCGCTGCCGTTTTTTCAATATAAGTGTCGGTAACGGGAATATACGCTTCTGGCTGATAATAATCGTAGTAGCTGACAAAGTACTCGACTGCGTTGTTGGGGAAGAAATCCCGCAACTCGTTACAAAGCTGTGCAGCCAAGGTTTTGTTATGCGCCAAAACTAAGGTTGGCTTGCCAATTTTCTCAATAACTGCTGCTACCGAAAATGTCTTGCCAGTTCCAGTGGCTCCTAGTAAAGTTTGGTAGCGATTACCTGATTGGATACTAGCAGTAAGTTGTGCGATCGCTTGTGGTTGATCGCCTGTGGGACTAAAGGGAGCTTGAAGACAAAATTCTGTCATACAATTTTGCTGAAAATACCCTATCTCATGGTGACGATTCCGCCCTGTATCCATTCTAGCTGGCTTATAAGGTTAAATAAATAGTAATAAATTTTTACAAAACTTATTAATTCAAATTTACTTATGTATCAGTTTTAAAGATTCTTATATCTATGTGAGGTTTTTTAAGGTTAAACTCTAAAGTATATGGGAAAAAAATTTCATCTTTCCTTAATTATTGTAAAATTCAATTAACAAACCAGAGGTCTTCGTTTATGGCTATTAGCAGCGCTGGCAAAGCAATCAGTTCTCGGCAAAACAATGCCAAGTCTTCAGGGGAAACAACAGAGGATGTTGAAAATAAACTAGACCAGAGCTTGAATGCTGATAAAGTCGAGGAAGTTAATGAACTGCCAGTGGGAGCTTCTGGAACACTCGCAATTTCTGGAATTCGTCCTATAGGCGCTAGCGACTTAGAAGTTGCTGAACACCTCTCAATTGCTGGGGTGCGTCCCGTTAGCATCAGTACCTTGGAAGTAGTTGAAACCTATAACTCAATGGGTATTCGTCCGATTGGTGCTAATACATTCCAAGTTGTTGAAAGTATAAATCTCTCTGGTATTCGTCCAATTGCCTCAAGTTCATTGGTAATTTCTGACGGCTATTCATCATTTGGGAACCGTCCGATAGCACCAAATGAGATTGATAATTCTGAAACTCTGATGGGTTTTCTAGATTAGACAAAAGAAATATCCCCATAACTTTATTAACCCAGTTTCTATATGAATCTGGGTTTTTTATTTAAATAGTCAAAAGTAGAAATTACGATATTCCCCCTTGTTCTATGTCTTTTAGCATAGGTAACTAAACTGTTATTGCTTTAATTTACATTCAGTCAACAGCCAGAACGCTTACTACAACTACCTTTGTTAATTACGAGTTAAGCATTACGAATTACGATTTTTTTAATATGTCTTGTGGTGGAAGGCTTGAGCAAAAACTTTAAGCTACTGTGTAAAAGTAATCACAAAATATTTCAAAGTTAGTTATAGCTTTGAAAAGAATTTTTTACAAAATCAGGAGTACAAAATGAGTATTGAAGATCGCGCTAAAGCTGCTGCTAAAAATGTTGAAGGTAAGGCCCAAGAAGCATTAGGAAATATCACTGGAGATCCAGAAGATAAAGCCAAAGGTAAAGCAAAACAAGCTGAAAGCGAAGTCCGTCACGGGATTGAAGACGTAAAAGATAATGTGAAGAAAAATATTGACTAACAATTCATAATTTTTTTGCAGAAACTCTAGGGATATCAATGGGGTGGATTCCATTTTTGCAAGAAAATGTGAAGTGTTCAAGATTCATTCAATGCTGTGTACCTTTCTTCTCATCTTAGCAAGCATGAAAAGATAAAGGGCTAGCTTGATTTGCATAACTTTTGCAGAGGCGTAATTTATTACTCCTCTGCATTACAAAGTAATTTTATTAATTCAGAGGAATAACCTCTATAAATTCCGATTTTATAAATGTCATCTAAATGTAAGCAATTACTTTGAACGTACAACTTATTCTATCTGTTGTTTAAAGTGTTTTTTCAGGAGGTAAAAAAATGATTCTGTTTCAACAAAGTCGCAAAATATTGGCGACTTTCCTTTTAATTGGAGTATTGATGATAACTACCGCTTGTGGTGGTGGTGGTAGTGTGTCACAAGTTGACCGCCCAACAACTCCCTCAGCAATTGGTCGAGATGTAACTTATGCAGAGTTGGAGCGAGGCAATACTCCAGGCGGACAAACATTTGGTAGCTGGGTTGTGCAAACATCTCAAGGATTGCTTCAGGACGCTTATGTTCGTGATAACAACAAACTAGGTGTTGTGATTTCCCCTAAAGTTAGTCCTAACGAAGTGCGACCACTAGCAAAATCCTTAGTTCAAGGTTTTCGGAAGAACTTTCCCAATCAAGACTTAAAGGTTTTGGTTTATGCGCCTGATAAGAAATTGATTTTGACTACTGAGTATGATGTTCAGACTAATCAAGTTAAGTATAGCTAATTGCTGTATTTGCAATGAAAACTTGATGAATTGGGATTTAGAGTTATGGCTTGGAAATACCAGCCATCAAAATAATTTGACGAAAAAAGGAGATAAGTAAAGTGGCAAGTAGCGAACAGTATAAACGTCAAATAATGAAAGATTTGGCTCAGGGTGATGTTGAATCTTTAGATGATACTACAGCCGAATCAACGGCGGAATATCAAAATTTTGATGATTTCGCTCAACGGACAACACCAGATCAACGTCGGCAGTTATTTGGTCGATCTTTACATCCAGATCGGATTCCAACCAGCCAGATGGAGCCAGAATTACAGAATGCGATCGCACAAATTAAACCCAATGAACGGGATGATGTTGCAAGAGCCTTTTTCAAACACTTGAAGGAAAGAAAGCTTGACGAGAAGCATCTAGAGCAACAGTTGGGGCTTTCTACACACCACGCCAGCCGCATGACTGCTGATGATGTTAGCAAACTCGCGTCTTTCGCATATCATAACCACCCCGATATTTTCCGCGAAGTGCTGGCAGAGCAACCAGGGATTATCAAGTTTCTCAGTAATCCTGTAGTGGCAGGTATTCTTGGCATTGCAGCGGCTAAGTGGTTGGGTAGTCGCAAGTAATTTCTGAATTTTGAGTGTATAAGTAACAAAGTCAGGTGAGCATAGCTCACCTTTATTTTTTGCTTCTTCTCAACAAAAAAATATGTATTTAAGAATACGAAAAAATTATTTTTAGCTAAATAAAATTCACATAAATCTTATATATTTTTTTGATTTAGGTGAATAACAACTAGATTATTTCTTGCTTTTAACTGCTTTTTAAAAGATTTTTATCAAAAAATATATCTTAAAGTTTTCATAAATCTAGGTAATGATTTGTTGAAAATGTTTTTTTGTTCAGCTATATTCACTGTGGAATTTGCGGAAAACAAGTAATTATTCTTAGCATATCGAATACGCAAGCGATATTTAACACTGAAGTTATATTGATAGCTGTTTTTAATTGCCACAGGGTGAGCAATTATTTGTCAGTTGTGTGTTCTTTGATTGAGTTCTCGCAAGCATTAACCACTTACCTTTTCACAGGAATTAGTTTAATGACCATATTAGCTGTCACAAAAGAGTTGCTGAAGGTTTGCAGCATAGCAGTATTTAGTGCTGTTGCAGTAGGAACACTGAGTACAGGAGAGGCGCAAGGGCTTGTTTTGACGTTTGACGATCTTAATGTGACTAGCGAATTTGACGGCAATCAAATTCCAAACGGCTATGGCGGATTGAATTGGGATAACTTTTATTATCTTACTACTCCAAACTACCAAATTAACCCATCTGGTTATACCTTTGGAACAGTTTCATCACCAAATGTTGCTTACAATTCATTTGGTGATCCTGGCACGGTAAGTAGTGTAAGTATTGACGGTGGCCAGTTTGACTTCAACAGTGTTTATCTCACAGCCGCTTGGAGCAATGGCTTAGATATTCTAGTAGAGGGCTTCTCAGATGGAATAACTAAGTATGCAACGACAGTAACCGTAGATACTACATCCCCTACCCAGTTTAACTTTGACTTTCTTGACATTGACAGTTTAAAATTTACCTCCTCTGGTGGCATTGATGCAGGATATGGAGGTGGTGGCACACAAATTGTTTTAGATAACTTCACCTATAATTCTAAGACCGTTCCCGAACCTACAACTATTTTGGGTTTATTGACAGTCACTAGTTTTGGTATAGCTTTGAGCCGCAAACAAAAGTGGCAACAAAAAGCCACTAGTAAAGTTTAGGCTAACAAACTCAACCAATAGATAATTGCATTCAGATAAAAAGAGTGTATTAAGTGTGGAGTTATGAAATTTTAACTCCATTTTTATCATTATGTTTAATGGATTTAGCAATCTCTAAGACGGGCATAGCTGCTGCAACTCTGTCCTGAAAACTATTTCAAATCTCAAAAAATTGTAGTAATATACTACAGGCATTAACTATCTTCAGCTACATCTGATTGTTAGCGCTCTTAAATTTACAATCGATGAGAGTATACCGTGAGCCTAACTCTTTATTTTCTCCGTCACGGACAAACAGAATGCAGTCGCAATAATTCCTTTTGCGGTTCAATAAATTCAGAACTTACTCCTGAAGGTCTGGAGATGGCAAAGGCTTTTGCTGACGCATATAGTTCTATGAATTGGACAGCAATATTTTGTAGTCCAATGCAACGAACTGTATTGACAGCAAAACCTTTATGTGAAGCAATAAATATAGAACCACAACTCAGAGATGGTTTAAAGGAAATAAACTATGGTAAGTGGGAGGGAAAAACGCCAGAAGTAATTAGCCGTGAATATCACGATGATTATATTCGCTGGTCAGCAGATCCCGCTTGGAATGCTCCAACTGGTGGAGAAATGGCAGTTACAATTGCTTCTCGCGCCTTGCAGGTAATTGAAGAAATTAAACAAAATTACAGTAGTGGTAATATTTTAGTTGTTTCACACAAGGCAACCATCAGAATTCTTCTGTGTAGTTTGCTGGGGATTGATGTGGGACGCTTCCGTTTTCGTTTGGGATGCCCTGTTGCTTCGGTCAGTATTGTAGAATTTAGCTCACATGGGCCGCTCTTAAAGGTTTTGGCAGACCATAGTCATTTAGATGAGCAGTTGCGAAATTTACCGGGTTCATGAGAGGAGTTAGGAGAGAGGCGATTAATCGCGTCTGTACAATAATATTATTTTTAACTTACTCTGCCTCACTATTGGGTTAGAGTTTTATCGGACTTACGCACGAGTTACGGAATAACGTAGACACGTTCGCGTAGCGTCTCGTAGAGAAGTGGCTTGCCGCAGGCTACTACAGAGGCACAGAGGGCACGGAGAAATCAGAGTTTGAGAGATAATTTGCGTAAGTCCTATTTTAATTCAGTACAGATACAGCGATAATTTACTCAAATCATCACCGAGTTGTTTCATGCTGCCAGTTATTGAAAGCATTGTATTACGTCAAATGGCTTCGGGCGATCGCCTATCCTTACAATTATACAAATTCGTCGGCGCTAAACCTGGTAAAAAGGTATACATTCAATCTAATCTGCACGGTGCAGAAATTGCTGGTAATGCCGTTATTCACCAGCTAATTGAGTTTTTATTAACAATAAATGATACAGATTTAACTGGAGAAATCTGGCTGGTTCCCGTTTGTAATCCGATGGGGACGAATGAACGCGCTCAACATTTTTCTCCTGGGCGATATTGCGTTTATGAAGCCAAAGACTGGAATCGCATATTTTGGGACTATGAGAAAGAAGCTGATGATTTAGTAGCTTTTACTAAATCTCAACTTCATAGTGATCTAGAGGTCGTTCGACAAAATTATCTAACTATAATTAAGCAAAACTTTGCGAAAATTTTAGAAAAAATTAATTCTTATAATGGTGTTCCCTACACTGAGCTTTTTGCCTACAAGCTACAAAACCTGAGTTTAGATGCAGACTACTTAATTGATTTACACAGTTCTACAAATCAAGCATTAGACTATATTTATTACTTCCAAAATCGAGAAGACAGTGCAAAATACTTTCTACTCGATTTCGGAATCTTACTTAATAAATATGATGGTGATGCTTTTGATGAAGCTTTTATCAAACCTTGGTTAGCACTGGAAGCTTGTTTTAAAGAGTTTGGTAGAGAAATCAAGTTTGATGTGGAAGCTTGGACACTGGAATTAGGCTCAGGAATGCAAATGAATTCTGATTCAGTCGCCAAAGGTATACAGGGTGTGAAAAACTATTTAGCGCAAAAAGGTGTATTAGAAGTTTCTAATTTATCAGATGACACAAAAACCCATGATATGACTTTTGCATCTAGCAGCAACCGGAAAAAATATTATGCGATCGCAGGTGGCATGATTCAATCGAGAATAGCATTAGGTAGCAAAGTCAAAACTGGAGAAAAGCTGTATCAAATTCTTAGTTTTAATAAAGAAGGTCAACTACCTACTGTCATTGATGTCTGCGCTCAACATAATGGATTAGTTTATGATGTCGCAACTAATCAGGCTGTGAATGAAGGCGAGTTTGTATTAGGAATTATTAGTTAGTCATTTGTCATTTGTCATTTGTTATTGGGAGTTTAGAGTTTTTTAACTCCTCACTCCTCACTCCTCACTCAGCACGGGCTAAACGCCCCGCTACCGCTAACAGCACTCAGCACTCAATTCAGTCGCCTAAATAAATACCCATACCACGAGCGGTTTTAACCAAAGTACCATTGGGATCTACAGCGCTATATTGAGCGATCGCTTCGGTAATTGGTACACTTAATACTTGGCGATTTTGCCATGTCACCATGCGATCGTATTTACCTTCGGCAATGAGATTAACCGCCGCTACGCCAAAGGCTGTTGCAACTAATCTATCTAGTGGTGAAGCAGTTCCACCCCGTTGAATGTGTCCTAAAACTGTGACTCGTGTTTCTACACCAATATGTTCAATAATTTTATCTGCTAAATACTCGCCAATTCCACCGTATCGAGATTGACCTAAGCGATTTGTAATCGTCACATTTTCCCCATCGTGGGTACGAACCGCTTCAGAAACAATTATCAAACAATAGTTTTTGCCTTTCTCTTGGCGTTCTTTGATTTTGTGGCAAATATGCTCAACGGTGTAAGGGATTTCTGGAATTAAAATTACATTTGCTCCCCCCGCAATTCCCGCAGCTATTGCTATGTGTCCGGCATCACGCCCCATCACTTCTAAAATCATGACTCGGCTATGACTTGCAGCAGTAAAATGCAACCTATCTAATGCTTCTGTGGCAATATTGACTGCTGTATCAAAACCGATAGCGTGTTCAGTAACACCAATATCGTTATCAATTGTTTTGGGAATACCTACTAGATTAATACCGCCTTGTTGGGCGAGGCGACGGAGAATTGCCAAACTACCATCGCCGCCAATACCAATCAAAGCGTCTAAACCTAGCTCATGATAACCTGCAATGATTTCTTCGGAGCGATCGCATAAACTTCCATCCGCCATTGGAAAAGCAAAGGGATCGCCTTTATTGGTTGTCCCCAACATTGTGCCACCCGCAGTTAATAGCGAGTCAACTTGATCAACTTCCAGTTTTGTGAATTGTTGTGGACGTGCCATTAATCCTAGAGTCGCTTGACGAATTCCCAAAACTTCCCAGCCGTAAGTATCCACAGCACAATTCACTACAGCCCTAATCACAGCATTTAAGCCAGAACAATCACCTCCACTGGTAAGAATTCCAATGCGTTTGGGTTCTTCCATATTTTTTATTGACATTTTGATCCAGATATATTGAGTAGTCGATGAAACTTAAGCCAAAATTAGCAACAGATTAAACCTAAGTTAATGCGCTCCTTGTAATGCCAAAGTAATTTTATGTTTGTTTTGTATCTAAAAACAAAACAAAGTTATCTTAGCTGTAAAATATAGGTGTAGAGCCAGTAGTAGATTAAACCTCGGCAAAAGCAATCCCTAAAAATGCCAGGGGAATTTTATGCTTGTTTTGTGTCTAAGAAAAAACAAAGTTATCCCAGCTGTAAAATATGAGGGTGGAGCCAAAGGTGACTAGTATTGATAATTACAACTTCTCTTTTTCAGGAGAAGTAACAATCCCACAGGCTCCTCCTGATTTCAAATCAGGTTTTATCGGCATTGTTGGTCGTCCAAATGTCGGTAAATCTACTTTGATGAATCAATTAGTAGGACAAAAAATTGCCATTACCTCACCGATAGCACAAACTACACGTAACCGTTTGCGCGGTATATTAACTACGCCAGAGGCGCAGTTAATTTTTGTAGATACGCCAGGAATTCATAAGCCCCATCATCAATTGGGCGAAGTATTGGTGCAAAATGCCAAAATTGCCATTGAATCGGTAGATGTAGTCCTATTTGTGGTAGATGGAGCAGTGGCTTGTGGATCGGGCGATCGCTATATTGCTGAATTGCTCAGTCGTAGCAAAACGCCGGTGATTCTGGGCGTGAACAAAAGTGACCAACAACCGGACGATTCTCAGTATTTAGATGATAGTTACGCTCAGATGGCCCAGTCACATGAATGGGAAATCGTGAAATTTTCTGCCAAGACGAGTGCAGGATTACCGCAACTTCAAGAGTTATTAATTGAACATTTAGAAATTGGGCCGTTATACTACCCGCCAGATTTGGTAACTGACCAGCCAGAACGCTTTATTATGGGTGAATTAATCCGAGAACAAATTTTACTATTGACTCGTGAAGAAGTACCCCATTCAGTAGCGATCGCTATTGACTTAGTAGAAGAAACTCCCAGCATCACTCGTGTACTTGCTACCATCAACGTTGAGCGTGATTCTCAAAAAGGTATACTCATTGGCAAAGGCGGAGCGATGCTTAAAGCAATTGGTAGTGAAGCCCGCGAACAAATCCAAAAGTTAATCGCTGGTAAAGTTTACCTGGAATTGTTTGTCAAAGTCCAACCAAAATGGCGACAGTCGCGGATTAGTCTAGCAGAGTTAGGCTATCGCGTGGAAGAATAAATTAGTCATTGGTCATTAGTCATTGGTCACTTGTACTGAGTTTCGACTGCGCTTAACTACCGCGTAGTCGGAAAGCCTGCGGCATAGCTACGCTTAGGGCGCAGCCTCTCCAAGAGTTGTATTGGTTAAAAAGGCAAATGACAAATGACAAATGACAAAGGACAAAGGACAAATGACAAATGACTCTTAATAAATAATGTCTTTAGATACTCGCTATCCCTTAAATTTACCAGCCAATGCTCCGCCGTTGCGGGTGTTAATTGTCGAAGACGATCCGATGATGCAATTGGGATTAGAGCAATCATTAATGGCTCATCCTCAGTTGGAGATAGTTGGACAAGCAGAAGATGGTTATTTGGGAGTTCAAGCCGCACTGCAACTCAAACCCGATTTGGTGGTTATGGATATTGGATTGCCGCGATTGGATGGCATTGCAGCGACACAGCAAATTAAGGCGGCGTTGCCAGCAACTCATGTAGTGATGCTGACATCTCATCAAACGGAGACAGAAATTATTGCCGCACTATCTAGCGGTGCAGATGCGTATTGCATCAAAGGTGCAAGTGTGGAACGATTGTTAAGTGCGATCGCAGCCGCAGTTGATGGCGCAGCCTATCTCGATCCCCAAATTGCGCGGCGAGTAATTGATAATCTCAAACCACCTACACCTACCAGCAACAACGCAAACTTATCTGGGCGCGAGTTAGAAGTGTTGAAACTCATGGTAGACGGGTTGAGTAACCCAGAGATTGCTGAAAAACTCTATCTCAGTCCCAACACCATCAAAACCCACGTCCGGGGAATTATGAATAAATTAGCAGTAGACGATCGCGTGCAAGCAGCAGTTGTGGCACTGCGTTCTGGGTTAGTTTGATTTCTGCAAGCCGCACATTCGAATTATCCCAGTAAATCATCATTCTCCACGCAGCCCGTAGCACAATACACTTGAGTTAAGCTGTTACGCAAATAAGATTGCACATCAACTGGTGAGATTGTCCTTTGTCCTTGGTAAACAATGACTAATGACTAATGACGGTCTACAGGGAAAATATTGCAATATGTAGGCGCGTTAGCTTAAGACTTGATCGAGACTTACGCATCTTTGGCTTTCAAGTCTGCCCGACTTTTAATCCCATTTAAAAGTAAAGGCGTACTTATGTACGCCTTTCTAGCCGATTCATTTGTTGCCAAAATTTTTGAAAAATAGTCTACCTCAATGCATTTTAGTTAAAAGAGTTTGAGAATTGATTGGGGTCTAGATTAGTAGGAAATAATAAAATTTCCTTGCCTTCTAAGTTTGCCTTCTGGTGAAGCAAAATTGCCTTTTCCAAAGAACAATATTTAATTGGAACCCATCTGTCGCTATAAAAGTAGACAGTTACTCGGCTCATTGCATACTCTTTCAACGGCAGTGGAAGAGACCAGGACATGTCCACAGTTTGAACCTTACCTGTTGAGTCCATGCTTTGAACCTCAGTTATTAAGTATATATACTTTGACCCATCAGGATGATTTAAAGTAACTGTCATAAGTTACAAGAAACTGCCTTGAAGCTGAATCTTTAGGTAAAAATTAGAATAATTAGAACTAACCTAAAGACATGGGATAAGTCAGTCTAAACTTATCATTTTTGGGTTCAAGGCTCATGGAATTCAAAGACTCGTTCACGAGTATCAAAGACTCATCTGACGAATTACGCATAGCGGTACTAATGTTGATGCACTCGTTCAAGCAACCATAACGAAGCAACAGTACCCACAAAGTGAGCAGCAATCCCAGTGATGTCTGCCACAACCACAAAAACGTCCATCGGTCGAATAATGTTATAGGGGTTGGTGATTGCCACTCCTGGAGGTTGGGATATAGATTTTGCCACTAGGACGAACACGGTTGAACCAGCACCTAAGAGAGTTAATAATATTCCTACTAAACCCACAATTATCCCCAGTCGAAGGATTTTAGTTGTATTTGGCTTAGTGGGATGCAAAGCTGGATTGGAATTTTCTAAAGCTTTGCCTATGAGAGTGTAACGAAAGTTCCAATAGAGACTGAATAACAATAGTACAATTCCGCAGACAGCCCAAAATATACCAATTCCAAGACCAGCATTCTGTTTTTGAACAAATTCACGACCAGTTAAGGCAAACAACAAAGCTAAGACAGAAACCACTCCAATTGCCAATTGCAGCCAAAAAGAAATCCAACCTGTAAGGCGAATAGTATTACCAATTCCTCTAGTTTCTGCTGGTAGCGCTCGCATTTCTGATTCTGTTTGCATAAAAATTACCTTCATCCCCTACTGCCAAGAATATTGCCTCGGTTCGCGCCATACCCCCATCTTTAGACATAATCACAACATCCTGGGGAATAAATAAGGCAGGGGCCAAGGGGAAGAAAAATTACCTCTTTCCCTTCTGCCTCTTCGCAATGCCATAATTTAAAGTCCAGCCAAACGATGTCAAGGTTTCAAACTCAGGGACGATGAAGAATTAGCAATTAAATTGACAAAATCACACTATAAAGAGTGATATTAAGCGATAGATAGCGCTTGTAAAGGACTAACGGGCATGATTAAATCTTGGATGGTGATTGGGGGCGTGGCTTTCTTGGTTGCTTTAGCCGCTAACGTGATTACGCCTAGCGATCGCCAATGGTTCAAGCGCTTACAACGACCAAGATGGCTAACTTTTGAGGGCGCGATTCCAATTATCTGGACTGTAATATTTATTTGCGGTGCTTGGTCGGCTTATATTATCTGGGAAAAAGATCCAGGAAGCACCTCAACCTGGTTAATCATGGGTTTATATCTGCTGTTAGAAATAATTACTATCGCTTATACGCCTGTAATGTTTAGGCTTCGCAGTCTGAAAGTCGGTACAGTTCTTGGAGGCACAGGTTTTATCATTAGTGCTTTATTGATACTTGCGATCTTAGGTATTTCTGGTTGGGCAGCATTGCTACTAGTTCCTTATTTGTTGTGGAGTCCCATTGGTACTTATACCACTTGGCAGATGATCAGTCTCAATCCTCAAGATGCCTAAAATTCGCACCAACGAATGATTAAAGCTATGCCCTAAATTGTCAAACTTGCAGTGTATAACTTGACAAAATACACAAAGCTTGAGGTCATTATGATTCCATCTTGGCTAATAATTGGGGCTGTAACTTTTTTCATCGCCCTTGGTAGTTTCTTGATTACGCCACGTGATGTTAAATGGTTTGCACTGTTAAGTCGCCCTCGCTGGCTAGTTTTTGAACCACTGATTCCACTCATCTGGACTGTGATTTTTATTTGCGGTGCAGCTTCAGCTTATATTGTCTGGGAAAAAAATCCCGGAAGCCCAATTACTTGGTTAATAATGGCTTTGTACCTTTTGGTGGAAATTATCACCGTTGCCTACATACCTATAATGCTGAGGTTTCGCAGTCTCAAAGCTGGGGAAATTCTTGGGCTAGTTGGTTTGATTTCAGGCGTTGTCCTCGCAATCTGCGTTTTGCCGATTTCTCTAATAGCGGCGCTGTTACTCCTTCCCTATCTAATTTGGACTCCTATTGGTACTTACACCACCGACGAGTTGAGAGAGTTAAATCCTCAAGATGCTTGAAGAAGTATTCAGTAGTCTGAATTCAGTAGTCAGAAAAAGAAAGTGTGGGATGAACGCTTATTTATTCCTTATGGATTCCGCAAGAAAGATTTAACATTTAGTTTCACCATTTATTCAGTGTTAGATGTGAGTAAGTCCGCCAGTCAGACTCCAATTCAATTCTGTAGCTTGCTTCCCTGAAAGGGTATTCTGAATTCTGACTCCTGAATTCTTTTGTGATAACGCATCTATGCAATACGGCCATAACGTGCTGTGACAGGATTGGCTGGATTGGATTGATTATTCAGCCAAGCCCACATTTGATCGCCAACAGAAAAATGCCACCACTCTCTGGGATTGCGTTGAAACCCTGCTTTTAACATTACATCTTGCAATAGCTGGCGGTAAGCATGATACTTTTGTGCTTCTGGGTCGTCATTATTGGCATAATAATCGGGATGCGATCGCTCTGACATTTCATCAATTGGCGAACCCATACTTACTATTTGCCCAATATTATCTACTAGCGTCACATCCACCGCCGCACCTGTACTGTGAGGAGGCGGAGTTTTTTCATCCAAACTTGGTGCAGCCCAAATTGCATAAACCGCTTCCCAAACTTCTTGACGTTGGTTTGGGGATAACTCCACGTTAGTTAATTTCCTATCCTGAACTGCTTGAGTGAAGCTGTAATCTACCATAAACTGCTGAACTACGATCGGGCGATAAGCATCAAAGATTTGAATATGCCAGTTAGGATGCAGCAATTCAAGATAATTTTGCGCTTGGATCAAATTTTTAATAACGCTTTGACGGAGATAATAAGGAGAGTGTTCGCCATAGGGCGCACCTAATTTTTCATAAGGATGAGGAGATTCCACCGCAAACAATTCTAAAGGAATCTTGATTAGCGGTTCACCACACTCGAAAATTGGGATTTGATGATAAGGTCTCATCTAGTCAGCCACACAAAAAATTACGGATTTCAACGCAAGCATAACATTCTTAGGACTTACGCAGAAGAGATCCCCCAACCCCCTTAAAAAGGGGGCTAAAACTCATATTTGATTTTTGAAAAACCTCGTACAACTCAAAAAGCCTTCTTTCCTATTGCCTATTGCCTCTTGCCTTCCCACGCAAGTAAGTTTAAAAATCAAAGCGGATTTCTATATAAGATTAAACTCTACTTGAATATTGTGCTGTTTCCTTTGTGTCCTTGCGGTTTGTGTCTCCAAAATGCTCAATCAAAACCAAACACCATTATTAGATGCGTTAAAAGCCAATGCAGCAAGACCTCATGCACCTTTTTACACCCCAGGACATAAACTAGGTAAGGGAATTTCTCAACCCTTGGCTGATTTACTTGGTAAGGCTATATTTCGCGCTGATTTAACCGAATTAGCAGATTTAGATAATCTCTTTGCACCCCAAGGCGTTATTCAAGCAGCGCAACAACTAGCAGCACAAGCTTTTGGCGCTTCGCAAACATGGTTTCTTGTCAACGGTTCTACCTGTGGAATTGAAGCAGCAATTCTTGCTACCTGTGGTACAGGCGATAAAATCATTTTGCCTCGCAACGTGCATTCTTCTGCGATCGCTGGTTTAATTCTCTCTGGTGCAATACCAATTTTTCTCAATCCTGAATACGATCCAGTTTTAGATATTGCCCACAGCATCACGCCCAATGCTGTAGAATCTGCACTCCAACAACATCCCGATGCTAAAGCAGTTTTGACAGTTTATCCAACATATTACGGCGTTTGTGGAAATTTGAGTGCGATCGCCAATATTACCCATCAATACAATATTCCTTTACTCGTAGATGAGGCACACGGCGCACACTTTGCCTTTCATCCCGAATTACCCACTCCAGCTTTAGCCGCAGGTGCAGATTTAACTGTACAATCCATCCATAAAGTACTTGGTGCAATGACACAGGCATCGATGCTGCATATCCAAGGTAATAGGATAGATTGCGATCGCATCAATAAAGCTTTGCAACTAGTACAATCTACCAGTCCTAGTTATTTACTTTTAGCTTCTTTAGATGCAGCGCGTCAGCAAATGGCACTCCACGGAAAAATGCTGATGTCTCGCACATTGCAACTTGCCAATGAAGCTAGAACAAAAATCAGTCAAATTCCTGGATTATCTGTCTTACAGATTCTTAGCCCCCCTTATCAAGGGGGGTTGGGGGGATCTCCTGGCTTTATGGCTTTAGATGAAACGCGCTTAACTGTAACTGTTTCTGGTTTAGGCTTAACCGGATTTGAAGCAGATGAAATTCTAGATGAAAAATTTGCTGTCACTGCTGAATTCGCTTCACTGCAACATATCACCTTTATCATTAGTTTGGGCAACACCCCAGCCGATATCAAGCAATTAGTGCAAGGTTTTACCACTCTTGCTCAAGAATATCGCCGAACCAACTTGAATGTTACAAATCCTAATGGGCAAAATCTTTTAACTACACAGGAATATACTTTACATTCTTCTCCCCGTGAAGCCTTTTTTGCTGTCAGTGAAACATTGCCTTTAGCACAAACAAGCGATCGCATCTGTGCCGAAATTATCTGTCCCTATCCCCCAGGAATTCCTGTGTTAATGCCGGGAGAAATCATCACCAAACCCGTCCTTGATTACATGCAACAAATCCAAGCAATGGGGGGATTTATCAGTGGTTGCAATGACTCTAGCCTCAAAACTTTGAAAGTTGTGAAATAACGTCCTAATGTTAATTCGCCACAAACGCAATCAAGCAACTTGTCTGAAATAATCAGAAGTTTTTGACAGCATAGCGCATGACGCGAACTTGTTTAGAGATTTTCGCTCATCTGTTATTTCCTTGCTCTCTAGCTTCTACAATAAGGATAGACTTTATTGAGATTTGTATAGTTGGGGAAAAGCTGTCATGGCTCCCGCCGTTTTAATTCAGAATCTGCAAAAACGTTACGGTACAGTGGTTGCCGTCCAGGATGTTTCATTTCAGGTAGAGCCGGGAGAAATCTTTGGTTTACTTGGCCCCAACGGTGCTGGGAAAACTACTACCTTGCGTGCCTTGTGTACGCTGACCACACCGGATGCTGGCAAAATCGAAGTATCTGGCATCTCTGTGTTAGATAATCCGAGGGTGGCAAGGCAACGACTAGGCTATGTTGCTCAGGAAGTAGCTATAGATAAGGTGCTAACTGGAAAAGAACTGCTGCAATTGCAAGCAGCACTTTATCACCTTCCACGCGCAGTAGCCAAACAGCGCATTGAGACAGTATTAGATTTACTCGGTTTGCAAGAATACGCCAATAAAAAGACAGGAACCTATTCTGGCGGTTTACGCAAGCGTCTAGACTTGGCTGCTGGATTGCTCCATGCACCAGATGTTCTGGTATTGGATGAGCCAACTGTAGGACTTGATATAGAAACCCGCTTTGTGGTATGGGATTTCCTGCGAAAATTACGCGCCTCTGGGACGACGGTAGTAATTACCAGCCATTACCTAGAAGAAATTGACGCTTTAGCCGATCGCGTGGCAATTATAGATCGGGGCGTGGTAATTGCCTCTGGGACACCTTCACAATTAAAAGATCAAGTCGGGGGCGATCGCATCACCTTGCGAATCCGAGAGTTTTCCCCCAGCGAGGAAGCAGAAATTGCCAAAAACCTCTTGCAATCTTTGCCCTTTGTGCAAGAAGTGATCATCAACAGCGCTCAAGGTAATTCTCTCAACTTGGTGGTGACACCTCAAAACGATGTTCTCATTAACATACAGCAAGCGCTGAATACTGCTGGCTTACCCATATTTGGTATTGCCCAATCTCGCCCCAGTCTCGATGACGTTTACCTCGCCGCTACAGGACGCACCCTAATGGATGCAGAACTGGCAGCCGTCGCCACCCGCGATCCCAAAGCTGAGAAAAAGCAGCTTATGAGATAGGGAATGGGGAATGGGAGCAGGGGGAGCAGGGGAAGCAGGGGGAGATGAGGGGACAAGGGGACAAGTAAACCCAATGCCCAATGCCCCATGCCCAATCTAAAATTCAAAATCCAAAATCCAAAATTTCTATGAGCGTTACTCCTAAATCTGATATCAATTGGCAGTCACTAGCATCGCCACCAGCAGATGTTAATGCTGCACCTAGCTTTTTCGGTGAATTAGTACAAGAGACGTTGGCTTTAACTCGTCGCTTGTTTATTCAGTTGCAACGCCGTCCCTCATCTTTGGTTGCCGGAATTATTCAGCCAGTCATGTGGTTGATACTGTTTGGTGCTTTGTTCCAAAATGCCCCCAAGGGTATATTTGGCAATACAACAACAAATTACGGACAATTCTTAGCTGCCGGCATAATTGTGTTTACAGCCTTTGCTGGGGCGCTGAATGCTGGTTTACCCGTAATGTTTGACCGCGAGTTCGGCTTTTTGAATCGTTTGCTGGTAGCACCGTTAGCATCACGGTTTTCCATTGTCTTTGCTTCGGCAATCTTTATCATCAGCCAGAGTTTGCTGCAAGCAGCCGTGATTGTAGCGGCGGCGGCGTTTTTGGGCGCTGGACTACCCGATGCAGTCGGTTTAAGTGCGATCGCTCTCATTGTCCTCTTATTAGCTTTAGGCGTAACAGCCATCTCCCTCGGTTTAGCTTTCGCCCTACCTGGACACATTGAACTGATTGCAGTGATTTTTGTCACTAATCTACCATTATTGTTCGCTAGTACTGCTTTAGCTCCTCTATCTTTCATGCCTCAGTGGTTACAGGTTATCGCTACCCTGAATCCTCTTAGCTATGCGATCGAACCCATTCGCTATCTGTATCTCCACAGTAGTTGGGGACTAAGTAGTGTAGTTATGCAGGCTCCTTGGGGTGATGTTACCTTTGGGGGAGCGTTGCTGGTATTGTTTGGCTTTGCCGTTGTCGCCTTACTGAGCATTCAACCCCAACTACGGCGGACTCTTGCTTAAAGAGATAAAATAGAGCAATTTTAGAGTCAAAATCCCATGAAAAAACCATTTTTACAAATTCCTAGACTCATTGTCGCTACCATGGCAGGCATTAGCTTTGCTTCCTTGCTCATGGCTCAACCCAGTTCGGCTCAAGTCAGCAGCCCAGCCGATGCTTTTCCCAGTAATAGTACAACAGACCAAAATACCGATCCATTTTCCCGGACAAACGCAGATAATTTCAATATGTTTGACCTGATTCATCGGGCAAATTTTGGGACTCTCAACTGGAATTCTGACCAACAGAACGAACAACTAGACTCAGCCGCAGCAGCCTTTAAAGCAAGGCAACAAAAACTAATTCGAGGTGAACAACAGCAAGCAAGCCCCAGTTTGCCATCGTTTACACTACCATCAGCTACGCCGCCATCGGTTACACCACAATCAGGTAACTGAATTCAAGCAAAGAACCCCAAGCCTCTAGAGGCTCGGGGCTGAGACTATTTAAAAAATCCTTAGTTATCAGGTAAAAAACTACAGCCCAAGCACAGCCAAAACATCGCTAGCATGGGTGGTGGTATTTACACTAGTGTCAACATGGGTAATTTTGCCGTTGGGGTCAATTACGTATGTGACGCGCTTGGCATAACCACCACCATCCACATCGAAAGCTTTGATGAGGGATTTGTCGCTGTCAGCCAAGAGAGGAAAATTCAAATTATATTTTTGGGTGAATGCCTGATGGGAGACTTCATCATCTGCACTGACTCCCAAGATTACAATATCTTTACCTTGATATTGAGCCTGGGCATCTCGAAAACTACAGGCTTGTTTGGTGCAGCCTGGCGTGTCATCTTTGGGGTAAAAATACAAAACAACTGTCTTTCCCCTCAAATTAGATAACGAGATTGTGTTGCCGTTTGTATCTTTGGCGGTAAATGCAGGTGCATCCGTACCAACTGCTAGAGGCATAATTAACCTTTCCTGTTTCAGATTGTTGATGCACTTGAAATTTTACATTAATTTATAATGATTAAATATAATTGCTAAAAAATAGCATAACTATACTTCAGGTAACTAATTTTGGTTAAATGAGGTATATAGTACAAGAAAAAATATATTCTTGAATTAATCTTTTTAAGAAGAAAAATTTCTCCCCCTACAAAATGGCTGCTGCTGATTCCCAAAACCCAAATATTTTTGTCTATCCTCAAAGCACAGTAAAAAGAGCCGAGCGATCGCTAGTGTGTTCGCCCTTCAATTTATCTTTATTTGAAGTCATGGGACACCAGAGTGTTTCAGTAACTGCGATCGCTTTGGAAAATGGACTCAAACAGGGCTATACTAAGCGCCCTTTATCAGAATTAGCCTGTGATAACGCCTTGGGCTGGCTAATCCAAGTGGGTGTATTGCGGCGAGAAGTCGATGGACAGGGAATTACAGATAGTTTTCGGCTCACTCCCTTGGGTCGCCAGTTGGTGGAACAATACCACGGAAAAAACTGGCGGACACCTTCATGGCGCGATCGTTTATTCGATGCTGTGATTCGTTGGTTACGGATACCCTTTTAGAATAAAAAACAAAACCAAAGAGTTAGCATTAGGCAATCAAAGGGAATAATATATACGGAAACATCACATTTATTCATGAAGTCTTTACCGTAATCATCTAATTGAAATTTGTGATGCTAATGGTGGGTGTGGGGTATGGTGTATTATTTCTTCCCCTACTCCCTCATCTCTCCTTGCTCGCTTATTTTTCGTTTCTAAAAATTCACTCTGTATCTTGAAAAACTAACTAATAGCAACTATGAAATCAATTATGGTGGTGGGGACAACATCCCATGCAGGGAAATCACTTTTAACTACAGCTATTTGTCGCATTCTGTCGCGGCGTGGCTGGCGGGTGGCTCCCTTTAAAGGTCAAAATATGGCTTTAAATGCTTATGTTACTGCCAGTGGTGGAGAAATTGGCTATGCCCAAGCAGTGCAAGCTTGGGCTGCGGGAGTCGTGCCTTGGGTAGAAATGAACCCAATTTTACTCAAACCTCAAGGGGATATGACTTCCCAAGTAATTATCAAAGGTAGGTCTGTAGGGAAAGTAAGTGCCTCAGATTACTACGAGCAATATTTTGAACTGGGGTGGCGGACAATTGAAGAATCGCTACAGCATTTAGGAACAGAATTTGACTTACTGGTTTGTGAAGGTGCCGGTAGTCCAGCAGAGATTAACCTCAAGCACCGCGATTTAACTAATATGCGGGTGGCAAAATATTTGAATGCACCAACGATGTTAGTAGTTGATATTGATCGGGGTGGTGCTTTTGCCCATGTGGTAGGAACCTTAGAGTTATTGGAACCAGATGAACGCGCTCTAATTAAGGGTATAGTAATTAACAAATTTCGAGGACAGCGATCGCTCTTAGATTCGGGGATAAAATGGTTAGAAGAACGCACAGGTATTCCTGTTATCGGTGTTATACCCTACTTACAAGATGTGTTTTCGACCGAAGACTCTCTGGATTTGCTAGAACGTCAATCGTCATCAAGTAAAGCCCAAACAGACCTCAACATTGCCGTCATCCGCTTACCTAGAATTGCCAATTTCACCGACTTTGACCCACTAGAATCAGAAAGCACAGTTTCAGTAAAATACCTTAGTCCTAAGCAAGATTTAGGACATCCTGATGCCGTAATTATCCCAGGTACAAAGACCACGATTGCTGATTTACTGCTGCTGCAAAAAAGCGGTATGGCAGAAGCTATTCAACACTATGCTGCTTCTGGTGGAACCGTTTTAGGTATCTGCGGTGGCTATCAAATGCTCGGTCAAATTATCGCCGATCCCGAAGGAATAGAAGGACAAGCTGGCAGATTTCAAGGGTTAAATCTTTTACCAATTAGAACCGTAATTACCGGACAAAAAATCGCCCGCCAGCGCCAAGTTAGCTCAAATTATCCACAGCAGGGCTTACCAGTCAATGGCTTTGAAATTCACCAAGGGCGATCGCGCATTGAGCAGCAAGGAATAGACCCTCAATCCTACCATGCCCTATTTGACGATATTAATTTAGGATTAGTGGATAGTTGTCAATCAGTGTGGGGAAGTTACCTCCACGGGCTTTTTGATAACGGCCCTTGGCGACGCGCTTGGTTAAATCGCCTCCGTCAACAGCGCGGTTTAAAATCTTTGCCTACCGGTGTTGCTAACTACCGAGAACAGCGAGAGCAGATTTTGGATTCCTTAGCCACTGAAGTTGAAAGCCATTTAGACTTAACTCCATTTTTGTCTTAAACTGATACCATTTTTAATTTTAGATTTTGGATTGAGAATAGCTTTCTAAATCTAGGCGTAGTGAATTTATCTCTCACATCATGTTTCGAATTTGATATAAGTTGCATAAAAGAAATTGCACTTTTTTTCGTTAAGATGGTTATTTGTCATTTGTAAAGACAAAAGGCAAATGACAAATAACAACCCTTACGAATCAATTTCAAATCAAAAGTGTAAGATTCATGATTGTTCGTGTCCACTTTTTACCAGATGATGTGACAGTAGATGCCGAAGTGGGAGAAGCCATTTTGGATGTAGCAGACCGGGCTGGAGTATTTATTCCCACC
Source organism: Nostoc sp. C110 (assembly GCF_043099725.1). GTDB lineage: Bacteria > Cyanobacteriota > Cyanobacteriia > Cyanobacteriales > Nostocaceae > Nostoc > Nostoc muscorum_A. Next base: position 3,047,824 of record NZ_CP171148.1, read on the forward strand.
GGTTGTCTAATGGGGTCTTGTCACGCTTGCACCATCGAATTAGAGGATGGAGAGATCATCCGCGCTTGTATCACCGCAGTACCGCCACGCGAGGAATTGACGATTAATTTGTTTAGCGATCCTACTTGGTAATGTCAGCCCTGTTATTCACAAGAACTAGTACAGTAAAACAAGTCATGTACAAACAAAAATCTAATCAATGATTAGATTTTTTTGGATAGACAGCAAGGAATATTTGAACCATTATTTCTTACTGTGGCGATCGCATTTTTTAAGAAAATTAATGCCAAAGAAAATCCGGGAACTAAAGCAAATGCTTTCCCAAGTAGGTTTTACAGAAGTCCCAGAAAAAGGAAGTCATACGAACTGGGTACATCCCCTCTATACTGGAAAAATCACGATTTCAGGCAAAAACGGAGCAGATGCTAAACACTACCAAGAGAAGGAAGTGAGACAGGCAATTGAGGAAGTAGAAGGGAAAGAAAAAGATGAGTAAGCTTAAGTACCAAATGATTATTCAATGGTCTGATGAAGATGATTGCTTCTTAGTCGGATTTCCTGATTTTCCAGGACAACGTTGGCGGACTCATGGGGATACTTATGAGTTAGCTGTAGCAAATGGAATTGAAGCTTTAGAGTCTCTAATTATTGCTTACGAAGCTGTAGGTGATCCACTTCCAGAACCAACAGTAAGTAGAGTACGTTAACGCAATTGAGTAAGTGATAACTAGTGCTGAACAATATCAATTAGCTTTAACATTCAGCGCATATTCTTTAAACCTTTCCAAATCAGCTTGAATCGTCGATTCAACTATCCGTCCCAAAAATAAGTTATCCATAATTTTGCCAATAATGCCGGGGATAGCATAGGAAATACTCATTTTAACAATGCTACTATTGTGGCGATCGTAAAAGCGAATCGCTCCCTGATTAGGCAAACCATCAATCGATTCCCATTGGATAATTTGGTTGGGAATAACTTTGAGAATTCGGGATTGCCAATTAAATTCTAGACTGCCGGTTTTTAATTTCCAAAGAGATATATCTGGATTATCTGGCGGAATTTTCACCGAATCAATCCACTTCATCCACCGGGGCATTTGCTCCAAATCAGACCAGAGGCTCCATACTAAATCTATGGGAGCCTCTACTTCTACCTGCACAGTATGCTCTAACCAATCTGACATTTCTCTCTTCTTCCTTTGCGTTCTTCTCTACGAGACGCTATGCGAATGCGTCCTTGGCGGTAGCCTGCGGCAAGCCACTGCGTGTCTACGTTATCTCTTCAAATTCTCCAAAATCACTTTTGCCGCCCGCCGTCCAGAAATAGTAGCACCTTCCATGCTGTCAATATAATCTTGCTGAGTATAACTCCCTGCAAGGAAGAAATTATCTACTGGTGTTTTTTGATTGGGACGATAGGCATCCATCCCTGGCGCTTCTCGGTAGAGAGACTGAGCAAGTTTTACTACACTATACCAAGTCATATTTAGCTCCCGCGACGAGGGAAACAGTTCATGGACTTGCTTGAGGACATGCTGTGCGATCGCTTCATTACTCTGTGCAATAAACGGATCTCCCGGTGTCAACACTAGTTGTAACAAAGACCCCTGTCCTGGACGATAATAATCAGCAGGGCTAGTCAACGCTAAATCAGCAAAACAAGAAAAGTCAGCATCGGCTGTGTACAGTAAATTATCAATTCCAGCTGCGTGATTTAGCTGTTTACGTTGCTCTCCATCGTTGAGTTCTGTTACCCAACCATCGAAGCGTAACTGCACTGTAGCCACTGGTACTGCATCCAGTTTGTAAATATTGTCAAATTCTGACCACTTACGCCATTCCTGGGGTAGGATACGTTGAATTCCTGGAACATCACAGGCAAAAACGTAAGCATCAGCAGTAATAGTTTCGACTGCATCACCTTGGGCAACTGCTATACCAGTGACACGGGTTTGTTCGTTTGACTCTATAAACTGAATTTCTCGCACTTGCCGACGCGTATAAACTTTAGTGCCTCTGGCTTCTAAATATTCCAGAATGGGCTTGTGCAAATATTCAGCTGGAGAACCTTCCAACATTCGCAAAACTGAAGCTTCAGTTCTGACTGCAAATAACTGGAATATGGTTAACATACATCGGGCAGACATATTTTCGCAATCAATAAATCCCAATGCGTAAGCAATGGGGTTCCATAACCGCTTAATGCTGCCATTACTGCCACCATGACTGCGAAACCAATCGGCAAAGCTAATTTTATCTAAGTTGCGGATGGTTTTCATCGCCCCGTTAAAGTCTACCAATCCGCGAACTATGGGACTAGTACCCAAAGCGATCGCATTTTGCAATTTATCCTGCAACGATAGTTGGGAAGTCGTGAAAAATGCCTTTAAGCCATTGAAAGGCGCACCTGTAAAGAAGCGAAAATCCAAACCACCAGTGCGCCCCCCTTTATTAATAAAAGTGTGGGTATGTTCCTTGAGGCGTAAGTTCTCTAACACCCCCACTTTCTTCATCAAGTCAAATAGTTGGTAGTAGCACCCGAAAAATACATGCAACCCCATTTCTAGATGGTTGCCATCTCCATCAACCCAACTGCCTACTTTACCACCCACAAACGGACGAGACTCAAAAATCTCTATTTCACAACCAGCATCAGCTAGATCCACTGCGGTTGCTAGTCCAGCAAGTCCCGCACCTACGATTGCAACACGCATTCCGTCGTTCCTTTTCAGTTTCTTTACAGATTGTAACTGGGTTGGTGTCGGAATTTGCTACTTAATATCAACTCTACCAGCATATTAAGGCAAGCAATATCGATACTAAAACCTCTTTAATTACTTCTTTTAGTCCCCGTAATTGACCAGACGCGAGCAAAACGCGCCTGTATCAGCTAGACAAATTATTGTCCATTGCGGCGCACCCAAAAAAGTATCAGAGCTATTTTGTTGGTGGCAAAGCAGTTATCTAGTAAGTAGTGAAAGTATGTTCTTACTTGTTTACATCTTTGCCATCGTCGGAAATAGGCAAACTTCTAATCAGTTCGCGAATCACATCGGTTGCGGGTCTACCTGTTTGTTGGCAATATTTTTCTAGTTTTTCCGCTTCCTGCGTTGCGAGATTAACTGTTATGCGTTTAACGGCCCATTTTTTATTTGTCATTATCATGCTATCTGCTGTATATCTAGATTGTCGAAAGAGTCTAAATTAAAGAGGGAACCGATAAGATTATCAGAATTTGTCTCACGAAACAAGTAATACCATTAATATTAAAAATTGTCGTTTTGTCAAAGGATTCATAATTTTCTAAAGAAATCAAAAAACTACACTTTATTTGTTACTATTTTGACAGTAAAAACAGCACATAGTTCCTTCTAATGAGGATAACCGTACTAACAGCATCAGTAAAGCCTGGCAATGAACCTCTATAAATGAATTTGAGATACCGAATGTTAACTCAATCAAGATTTGCAAAATTATTCTCTATCGAAATAATTTGACCTTATATCTTAACCAAGTCTGCTAAACCCACTTGGTGAGAACATTTGGTATAACAGATGAAAATAAAGCTTTAGAATCATTGTCAGGCTGAAATTGTGTATTACAGGTGGCTTTCGGTGAGATATACAGCTCAGAAACAATCACTTAAAAGTAGGCAAATAAGAGATAGCTCTAGAGCAAACATCCATCTGTATCCATTGCTGTAACAATAAGCTAAGAGCGACTTAAATAGTTAAGGCTTTTGGCTTACTCCAATTAAACTGATTACTTTACCGTGCTAATCTTGTAGTCATAAACAAGGGTATAAGATTCAGCTCACTGGGTATAAAAAACCAAATATTTTGGTAAATTTTAACAGAATTACTGTAATTTCACTCAGAAAAATTAACCAAGAATAGACGTGATGTTACTTGACTGTTGTCGATAATACTATTTTACTTTTGTTTCATGTTTTTACACTAAGTCCCCCGAAATATATGATGAAATCCTAGATATTTTTTCTCTTCCCCCTAGCGATATAATTTGTTTTAAAGTCAGTATTGTTTCAATTCCTTGCATTCACGTATTTCGAGGTTACGAAAATTATTTTTAGCCAATTAATACGCTAAAAAACTTGCTTATTAATATCTAAGCTAAGAGAAAAACTACAGCTAAAAAGTCTTGCCTTAAAACCTCTATTGATTAGTAAATGTAAGCACAAAAGCAATTTTTCACTTCAATATTTTTGTTGAGTGTATTCATTATAGCCATGATTTATGGGCTTTAAATAAACTTTATTTAGGCACTAAAACAACTCATATTTACACTTTATAAAAAAATTACAAAGAAAAAGAGATAAATATGAGCTTTTGCTTAATGATATTGATACAGAAAAACTTTTTAAGCTCAAAAAGTTGTAAAAAAAAGATTCTGAGATTGAAGTGCGTCGGCTAAATTTGATTAAACTCAACTTGGTAAATAATTAAATAGTAGTCTGTACTTATTTATACTGATAAATATCCAAATAAAATTACTGAAAAACCATGAGAATATAGATACTTCATGAAATTTAGGTAAAGTTAGCTGTCATCCTGGGATATTTACTAGTAAACCTTCGCAGAAATACAGCTAACACCTCAATTAACAAGACTTGGAGAAAAATTAATCCTCTTTTCAAAGTTAGATAAATTTCCGCCTTGCCGTAACAGGTGCATCAAACCTAAGTATTCTGTAGTTTACTTAGTAGTCAGTAATGCCCCTAACTTCTCAGCGCTGAATCTGGTTAATACGCGAATCAAATATATCTCAACTTAATTTCTTATAGCCGTAATCCTGAATGTCAGATTACAGCTATGAATGCAACTATTCCAATTTGAATTGGGGCATGAGTTGGAGAGTGCCAATACCTAAATCTTTCGGTGAAACCGATCGCGTTTCAAACAAAGCCATCATGTCTCGTAACTGAGGATTGCCACGGGAAGCTCCTGTTAATCCTTTAGCAATGATTAAGCCACAGTAGCCCTTAGTATTTTTACACCTCTGATTCCATTTTTTTCGAGCTTCTACATGAATAGGATCTTCATCTAAAAATTCACCAAATAGGAACAATTCACCATTTTGAGTTTGCAATAAACCCAGATCGTAGCGATCGCCATCGAAAGGATCGGCACCTGGATTAAAGCAAATTGCTCTCAGCCCGCCTGCTGCTTCAATTCTTTCAATTACAGTTTTAGCCTTGGGGCGGGAAGTTTGAATTAAAATCACCGGCAAACCGTCACCCACTTGTTTAATTTCACCAGCCTTATGGTAAGTTACCCCCTTACGGAGGTGATCCAACATTTCCCAGGACACTACGCCTAAGCTGAGAAAGGAGTCTTCCGGTATCAAGTCATCTTGCAATGATTGGAAATTTGAGGAGTTAAGGTTATCAATTTCCTGATCATCGTCACCAAAACCTGCCATTTCCTCTAATTCTGCTGCTAACTGCGGCATGGTAGAGACTGTCACAGCCACAGATTTAGTTGATTCTTCCGACTGCGGCAGAGATATGCGATAGCGACGGCTGAGGGTAGGGAAGATATCCTCATGCAAATGGCGGCGGTGATCGCGAATAAAGCGGATCAGACTTTCGATCGCAACGAAGATTACCAGTGCTTCTTCGTCATACAAAACAGACCGCAGTCCTTCTAAGGGGTGGATATTACCGAAAGTAGGGTCAATTTCTGATAATGGCAGATCCGCCAAATCACTTTCTTCATCATCGTCTTCATTTTCGTCTTCATCAGCACTCTCAAACGTAAGAAACAGACAATCTTGCTTGAGAAACGCTTCTTCTAGATGCTCTGTTGAGTCTTCATCTTGTAAAACTGCGGTGCGAAACTGTTTTAAAGACTCTTCTGAGCGATAAAACAAAATCCCATACTCCATTCCCAGCATTCCCATGACTGAGGCGTAGAGTGTGCCAACATCCCACTTATTAATCTCGATTGACAAAATTTGCTGTTCTTCCAAAAATTCCCAAGGTGCTGCTTGCCAAATTGCAAATGCTTTCTCTCGCAAGATTTGTGCATACTGTGGGGGTAAGTCAGGAGTTTGACTATCGAGAATGTCAGCGAACCCGCGAAATAGTTCGTCAATTAAAGGCAGTTCTGGTGCGTAGTCAATGGCAATATCCAAATCTTGCAGCACTCCCCGCAGGTAAAATTGGATCTCACGGTCTTTGACTACAATTCTTTGGGGCCTAGCAGGTCTTGCCGGACTGTGGGGATGCTCCATTGCTCGCATTAAGGTACGAACTATTGCTTCTGGGCCAACATCTGAAGCTACCACGTCCATTCCTCGGACAACACCTTGGGAGTAATCTACCCAAAGAATGCATTCTCCCTTTTCCTCAGAGTCTGAGTGCTGGTTTGGTGATGACAACGGAC